>NZ_QTWP01000016.1:0-13997 GCF_003461185.1 Roseburia sp. AF20-18LB | reverse complement strand
GGCGCAGTATTAAATGATGCGGATGTGGGTTCGGCTGTAAAGGGTGGTAGATATTCGAACTTAGGTAATATGTCATTTGAGGATGGAAAGCAATATTCATCGTGGAGTAAACTTAGAGAAGAGGGATTGTCACTTGAACAAGTAGAAAAAATAAAAGGCACACCAAAGGGACAGAAACCATTACCAGAAACTTATTTGAGTGAGGAATATATTAATAATCATCTAAATTCATTCAAGAAAAGTGGTGCGGTAAAAATAATGCCAAGTGAGCCATCAGGAACAATTGGTGGTAAAGGTGGTACATTTGTAATGTCTGGGGATGAACTAAGTGAAATAATTCGAAACGCAGATGGGGATGTGGCTAAAATAGAAAGTGTTTTGGGATTAGACAAAGGATATTTAGGAAGTAATCCTGTTATAGTGACAATTCAGGACACATCTAGTTTAAGACTTCCATCTGGCAATGAATTAGGTGCATGGCCGGAATACTGGGAACCAGGCGGCTATACAAGTGGTGGAATAAAAGAAGCAGTTATTAATCCGGCGAAAGAAGGAACATATACATATAAACATTTATTTGAATAGAGGTGCTTTAAAATGAAGTTAATTATAGAAGATGAGGGTATTAGTCTACTGGAAAACAAAGGGCAATATTATCTTCAGTATGATGCAGGAGCGCATATGATAAAGAAAAAAAGAATTGAAATTACAAATGAAGAGGCGGAGTTATGCCAATTAGATGTTGAAGAAATGTATAATCTTATTTTGCAATATCAAAATGATGGTGTATATGGTGAAGATGTAGTTGAATAAAATATATAAATTTAATTATGGTTATACTTTAGGACTCCAAAACCCTTAACTCAAAAAGCTATTTTACTCTCTGTCTGTTCACGAAGTGAATGACATACAGAGATTAATAATAGCTTTTTGTCATTTACCTAAAGGGGAAAGGACTCCTTATGGCGAAATTTGCCCTCAGGTATACAAAAGGATTTGTCTGACATTTTATTTCTAAGGTACTGTAAAACATTGATTTTACTGACTTGTTTCAAGTTGGTGTTTTCATTCTTACACAGAACTATTGTTTGATGAAATCAAAATGACACACAGATGTAGGACGGATTTTGCGGACATTCAAAATAAAAAAGAATGTGGAGGTAACAGACAATGGCAAAATCATTATTTGAGGAACTGGGCGGCAAATACGAAAGGCAAGGGGATTATTTGATACCGTGCTTAACTGTACCCGCCGAAGAAGAACAGGCAATAGGCATCTGGGGGCAACGGCATTTAGATTATCTAAAACAGTACCGTAAAGTTACATACACCAATCTTCTTACAAGCGGCAGGCTAAACGCCTACCTTGCCGACATCAACAGACAGGCACAGGAACGCTTTGAAAGGCTCATAGAGGGTATGAAACAGGCACAGGGCATAACGGAACAGCTAAAGGCAGAAAACGCCTTAGAATGGACAGGATGCCTCAATAACATAAGGGCTTGTGCGAGGGAGATTGTGGAAAAGGAAATTATTTTTGCATAAACAGATGATTAGTGGCAGGGGGAAATCCTGCCGCTTTTTCTGCTTTAGTTTGTCAGCTTGACAAATAAAGGGTTAAGGAATATAATTAGATTCAGTATTATACAAGGAGTTAATAAATATGCGGCAAGGTATTCTTAAATAAACTGTCAATTTGATAGTGGGAACAAAAAGTAGCAGTCCCGTTTCACTTTTAATATGGGGCTTAGTTTTTTGTACCCAGTTTAAGAATACTTTTATCATGTAATTTTATATGCCCGAAAACATATAAGTGTTTTGGGGCTATTGGAGTTATTTACCCAGTGATAGGAGTATTTATCACTGGGTATTTTTATGCCCTTTTTTGGGTGTTGATAGGAGGAAAATCACATGAAAATAATTAACTTAGGCATTCTGGCTCACGTTGACGCAGGAAAGACAACATTAACGGAAAGTTTATTGTATACCAGTGGTGCAATTGCAGAACTAGGGAGCGTAGATGAAGGCACAACAAGGACAGATACAATGAATTTGGAGCGTCAAAGGGGAATCACTATCCAGACAGCAGTGACATCTTTTCAGTGGGAGGATGTAAAAGTCAACATTATAGATACGCCAGGCCATATGGATTTTTTGGCGGAAGTATACCGTTCTTTATCCGTATTAGACGGAGCAGTATTATTAGTTTCTGCAAAGGATGGCATACAGGCACAGACCCGTATACTGTTTCATGCACTACAGATAATGAAGATTCCGACAATTTTTTTCATCAATAAAATTGACCAAGAGGGGATTGATTTGCCAATGGTATATCGGGAAATGAAAGCAAAGCTTTCTTCGGAAATTATAGTGAAGCAAAAGGTTGGGCAGCATCCCCATATAAATGTAACGGACAATGACGATATGGAACAGTGGGATGCGGTAATTATGGGAAACGATGAACTATTAGAGAAATATATGTCAGGGAAACCGTTTAAAATGTCAGAACTGGAACAGGAAGAAAACAGGAGATTCCAAAACGGAACGTTATTTCCCGTTTATCACGGAAGCGCTAAAAACAATCTGGGGATTCGGCAGCTTATAGAAGTAATTGCCAGTAAATTTTATTCATCAACGCCTGAAGGTCAATCTGAACTATGCGGGCAGGTTTTTAAGATTGAATATTCAGAGAAAAGGCGGCGTTTTGTTTATGTGCGTATATATAGCGGAACATTGCATTTGAGGGATGTTATTAGAATATCTGAAAAAGAGAAAATAAAAATCACAGAGATGTGTGTTCCGACAAACGGTGAAATCGTCCCGGCTGACCATGCCTGTCCGGGAGAAATTGTTATTTTAGCTGATGATACTTTGAAACTGAACGATATCCTGGGAAATGAAAAACTCCTGCCTCACAAAACACGGATTGATAATCCCATGCCATTACTTCGGACAACGGTAGAGCCGCAAAAGCCGGAGCAAAGGGAAGCCCTGTTAAATGCCCTCGCAGAGATTGCTGATACAGACCCTCTTTTGCATTTTGACATTGATACTGTTACCCATGAGATTATGTTATCTTTTTTGGGGAATGTGCAGATGGAAGTCATTTGTGCCATCCTTGAGGAAAAATATCATGTGGAGGCAGAAATAAAAGAGCCTACTGTTATATATATGGAAAGACCGCTTAGAAAAGCAGAATATACCATCCACATAGAAGTCCCGCCAAATCCTTTCTGGGCTTCTGTCGGGTTGTCCATAGAGCCGCTCCCTATTGGAAGCGGAGTGCAGTATGAAAGCAGAGTTTCACTTGGATATTTAAATCAATCGTTCCAAAATGCGGTTATGGAGGGGGTTCTTTATGGCTGCGAGCAGGGGCTGTATGGATGGAAAGTGACAGACTGTAAAATCTGTTTTGAATATGGATTGTATTATAGTCCTGTAAGTACCCCCGCAGACTTTCGGCTGCTTTCCCCTATCGTATTGGAGCAGGCTTTAAAAAAAGCAGGGACAGAACTATTAGAGCCATATCTCCACTTTGAAATTTATGCACCGCAGGAATATCTCTCACGGGCGTATCATGATGCTCCAAGGTATTGTGCAGATATTGTAAGTACTCAGATAAAGAATGACGAGGTCATTCTGAAAGGAGAAATCCCTGCTAGATGTATTCAAGAATACAGGAACGATTTAACTTATTTCACAAATGGGCAGGGAGTCTGCTTGACAGAGTTAAAAGGATACCAGCCAGCTATTGGTAAATTTATTTGCCAACCCCGCCGCCCGAATAGCCGTATAGATAAGGTTCGGCATATGTTCCACAAGTTAGCTTAACAGCTTGCAAAAGTCATATAAAATGAGATTTGAAAGGAGAATGTAACTTCATGTTTGCTAAAAATTCAAAGGCATATTCTGTCTACCTGCTGTTCCGATTTGTCTGTTCCCTGGCGGTTTCTATGTCCACAGTGCTTTCCATCGTGTACCACCTGGAGGTGGTGCAGCTGGATGCTTTCCAGCTTGTCCTGGTAGGGACGGTTCAGGAGACCTCCTGCTTTCTGTTCGAGATGCCCACCGGTGTGGTGGCGGATTTGTATAGCCGTCGGCGCTCGGTGCTGATTGGAATGTTCCTCTACGGCCTGGGCTTTCTGATGGAGGGTGCGCTACCGTGGTTCGCGCCGGTTCTGCTGGCCCAGGTTGTCTGGGGTTGCGGTGATACCTTCATCACCGGCGCTCTGGAGGCGTGGATTGCCTCGGAGGAAGAGGACAAACCCATAGACAAGGTGTTCCTGCGGGGCAGTCAAATGGGGCAAATCGGCGGCGTTCTGGGCGTGGTGCTGGGCACACTGCTGGGAAACATAAACCTGCAAATGCCTCTCATCTTGGGGGGCAGTTTGTGCTTGTTGTTGGGGCTGGTGATGGTTCGCATCATGCCAGAAACCAACTTCTCCCCTGCTATTGAGGAACGGCAGGGCTTGCTTAAAGACTTTGTCTGCCTGTTCAAGCTCAACCTGGGCTTTGTGAAAGGCGCACCTGTGTTGCTGGCGCTCTTAGCAATCACACTATGCGGGGGACTTGCCAGTGAAGGCTTTGACCGGCTCTCCACCGCTCATTTTCTGGATGACACGGTAATACCCGTTATCGGGCCGCTGAACAGCGTCACTTGGTTCGGTGTTATCAGTCTTATCGGCAACGGCTTAGGTATTCTGGCTTCTCAGTTGCTCATCGCCCGCATGGAGAAAAAAGGGACTGTCAGCCGAACCAGTGTGGTCATGTCCACCAGCGCCGGGTATATCCTGTTCCTGGTTCTCTTCGCGGTGGGGCGGAGCTTTTGGTTCATGTTGTTGGTGTTCCTGCTGGCGGGGCTTATGCGCACCATCAAGGAGCCTGTGCTGGCCGCCTGGATGAACGACCAAGTGGATGAGAAAATGCGCGCCACAGTCTTTTCCACCAGCGGACAGCTGGACTCTTTCGGGCAGATCATCGGCGGGCCTATTGTGGGGCTGGTAGCCCAGCAGGTGTCCATACCCTGGGGGCTGGTCTGTACCGCTTTCCTGCTGTTGCCCGCGCTGTTCTTAGTGCCGGTGGCGGGAAAGAAGCGGGATTGATATGGCATAGTTAAGTTTACTGACGAGCGGGAGATTACTTCCGCTCGTCTTCATTTAGTAGCGCAAAATTTGAGGACTCTTTATTTCCTTATTCGGTATAGCGGAGGCGGCTGTCAATTCGACATAATTTTCTTGTGATACTTTACCGTACATGAGCATTTGTTTCGTATTTGAAAGAACAAACTCACCAAATAAAAAAAACGATATTCGGGTGGGTTATTTTGTTATACCCTAAATTACCCTCTGAATTTGTTTTTAAATTTGGAGGGATTTTTTTATGTCCTTTTTTCGGGCAGTTATCTATCTGCTCATACGAAGCAAAATTTATCAATACATAGCATATCAGAGAACGGCAGGAAACCAGTTAAAAAAATTTCTGCCAGTGCAACGGTACTTCTCACCTTGAAAGTAGAAGTACAATCTCCATACAATAGAATTACTATTTCCTATAACCGTAAAGGTCACAGAGCCTTTGCGGTTTTTCTTTTGTCGATTTTTGTTGGAAAGTGCCGTAGGGCTGTTTCTGATATGCGGTGTCGTTCTCCGCCTCTCCATCTGGATTTTTTACATTTCAAAAATTCAGATGGGAGGTATTTATGGTGAAATATGCACCAAGAAAGGTATATATCAGAGAAAGTGGCGGCTATGTGGAATTATCCTACACGGAGTTCTGCCGTTGCAGGGAATCCGACCAGACCTATATGGACAAGCTGTTTATCCCCATTCAAGGCTGTCTGCTTGAAGTCGTGAGGGAGCAATACACAGACTTCTACCGTGACAAGGAACGGTGGCGTTATCTGCAAAAATTAGATACAAAGAATAGACTGCTATCTCTCGACGGATTTACGGACAGCGAGGGGAATCCTCTGGACTTTATCACTGATGAAGCGGTGGACATTGCAGAAACCGTTGTCAATGCGGTCATGGTGGACAGGCTGAAAGCCGCCCTGCCTTTGCTGTCGGATAGTGAACAGGAGCTGATACAGGCAATCTTTTTTGACGGACTTTCCGAGCGTGAAGTCGGGGCGAGGTTGGGCATAACCCAGAGCGTTGTAAACAAACGCAAAGCCAGAATCCTAATAAAACTAAGAAAGATAATAGAAAATTAAAATTTAAGGCGTTCAGCCCCCTTGTTTTTTCCTTTGGGAAGATGAGGGGGCTTTTCTCTGCCCTCTCAATCAATTCTGATTGGAGGAAGTAAGAATGGCATACAACCACGGACGGGAGGACAGGAAATGGCGTATCTGGAAAGAAGCGGAGGAAAAGCTGCTGCGTGAGTGCGGCGTTGATGAAGCGACCATTGAGCAGATACGCATGGCGGACAGGGCAGACTTCAATTCCAACAGGCGGTTTTACCGATGGACGAATGACGTTGCGGAATATCTTGAGGACATGGCAGGCAGGGAGCGGCAGGCGGAAGTGGGTACGGTTGCGGAGTTACTGGAAGAGATTGAGAGCGAAAATCTCTATCAAGTATTAGTCACGGTGGACGGGCGTACCTTGAAAATCGTCCTGCTGAAAATGCAGGGGTATTCCACAAAGGAGATTGCCCCGCTTGTGCATTTGACGACTGGTGCCATCTATGCGAGGTTAGACCATCTGCGGAAGAAGCTGCGGAAAATTTTATAGCTTCTAAAACAGCCTGCCATCCTGCGGGCTACTGGGTGAGGGATGGAAATCCCCTCACTCATTTTTTGCAGGAGGACAACAGGATGGCATACAGGGTTAAGGCATACACGCTTCGGGAGGAATCCACGGAAAGCGGCACAAGGTATTTTATCAGCTTTAAGGACGGGCAGGGCAAATCCCACGAGTTGGAAGTGTCGGAACAGTTCTTTATGGAGTTTCGGCAGATGGAGCGCAGGAACAGGAATCTTTTCTAATGGGACGAGCGGCACAGGGAGTTTAACGAGGTATGGGACGAAACCCTTTACAGACGGGCGTTGCGTGTGCCTAAGAGCCTTGATGAACGCATGGTTGAGGAAGAACGGAATGAAACGCTCTATAAGGCGGTTGGGAGCCTTCCAGAGATACAAAGGCGGCGTTTCCTGCTCTACTACGAGTATGAGTTCAATTTTTACCAAATCGCCGCTATGGAGCATTGCACCGCTTCGGCAATACAGAAATCTGTTGCGATTGCAAAGGAGAAAGTAAAGGCGGAAATTGAAGAAATATCTCCAACCGTGACCGACACCGCCCGAAAAAGAAATCTGTTTTTTATTTGTGTGGGATTGGCGGCATTACATACTCTCACTTTTTTCCGTGGGAGTAAATCTATTTTTAAGGAGGTCAACGCCTATGTGCAACGAAAACAAAGACACCGCCCGAAAGGAGGAAAGCCATGCAGAAGTTACAGACAGTCAACGCCGAAACGCTCCTTTATGAACCGCTTGAGAAACCATCCTTTGTGGTGGACAGCCTTATCCCGACAGGCTTATCGCTGTTCTGCGGCTCACAGAAGATAGGCAAAAGCTGGCTCATGCTGAAGCTATGCTTATGCGTGTCGCAGGGAATCCCTTTATGGGATATGCCGACAATGGAGGGCGATGTGCTTTACCTCTGCCTTGAGGACACGTTCTGCCGCATACAGGACAGGTTATTTCGTTTGACGGACGAAGCAAGCGGGCGGCTCCACTTTGCCGTGGCAAGCTGCAAGCTGTCAGACGGTCTTATCGTGCAGCTTGAAGATTATCTGAAAGATTACCCAGACAGCAGGCTCATTGTCATTGATACCTTGCAGAAAGTCCGTACAGCTTCAAAAGACAATGCCTATGCAAGCGACTATGGGGACATCTCCCTCATCAAAGACTTTGCCGACAGGCACTCTCTGGCGGTCATTGTCGTACACCACATCCGAAAGCAGAATGACAGCGACGTGTTCAACAAGGTGTCTGGGACGACAGGATTAACGGGGAGTGCGGACGCTACCTTTGTTCTGGAAAAGGAGAAACGTGCGTCTGACACCGCCAAGCTGTATGTGACGGGCAGGGACACGCCTTATCAGGAATACACGCTGCGTTTCCGTGATTGCCGTTGGGAGCTTGTGGAGCGGAAAACGCAGGAGCAGCTTGCGAAAGAAACGATACCAGATGTCCTTTTTCGGTTGGTGGATTTTATGAGGGATAAGGAAGAATGGATAGGCACGGCAACGGAACTGTTAGCCGCTATGGGGGAAACGGAAACCATACCCACGGTGATTACGAAATGGCTGAATGAATACCGCACCACATTTTTAAGCGAGAACCGTATCTGCTACCAGTACAGCCGCAGGAAAGACGGCAGGCGGATTGCCCTTGCAAGGAGGGCGGGTGACAGCGGTGATGGTGGTGACAGCGATATTAGGATACCCCCCTGTTACTGTCATTGACGCTTAAAGCCATGTAAAGCTGGCGGCTCTGCCCTGCGGGTGACAGCAGTGACGGTGGTGACAGTGATTTTAGGATACCCTGCCGCTGTCATCCCTACGGGAGAACACCCCGTAAACGCAAAATGCAGGCGTGAGATTTACTCGCCCTTTTCGGTCGTGTAAAACCACCCCTGCGGTCAGAAAAATCATTCCGATTTTTCCGACTGCGTTTACAGGGTGTAACACACTACACTTTGCCCTGCAAAGTCGTGTGCCAGACGTTCCCTCTGGACTCCCTTAAGGCAGGGCTGTGCCCTGCTATCCTACGCCTTACGGCTTCGGATAAAAGAATGGCGGCATGACGGTGACGGCTCTTGCGAGGGGGGTATCCCAAAAACACCGTCATCATCGACATGACCGTCATGCAGGGGGTGAGGGTGACAGTTGCGGCAGTCGGCAGGGGGTATCCCAAAACTGCTGTCACCACCGTCACCGCTGTCACCCCAAAGGACGGTCACCCGCCGAAAGAAAGGAGGAATCCGCCTATGCCTTATGCAATCCTGCGTTTCCAGAAACGAAAAGCGGGCGGCGTTGCGGCTTGTGAACGCCACAACGAGCGGAAGAAAGAAGCCTACAAAAGCAACCCAGATATAGATATGGAACGCTCTAAAAACAATTACCATCTCATAGCACCACCAAAGTACACCTACAAGAAAGAGATTAACCGCATGGTAGCCGAAGCGGGGTGCAGGACAAGGAAAGACAGCGTGATGATGGTGGAAACGCTCATCACAGCTTCACCAGAATTTATGAACCAGTTACCGCCCGAAGAACAAAAAGCGTATTTCCAGACGGCTCTTGACTTCATTTCGGAGCGTGTTGGAAAGCAGAATATCCTCTCCGCTGTCGTCCATATGGACGAGAGAACGCCCCATATGCACCTCTGCTTTGTGCCGATTACGCCAGACAATAAGCTGTCAGCGAAAGCTATCTTAGGCAACCAGAAATCATTATCCGAGTGGCAGACCGCCTACCATGAGCGGATGTCCTCACGGTGGAATCAGCTTGAACGGGGGCAGTCCTCAATGGAAACCAAGCGGAAACACGTCCCCACATGGCTCTATAAATTAGGCGGCAGGCTTGATAAACAGTATGAAGAAATCGTGTCTGCCCTATCCGACATCAACGCCTTTAACGCAGGGAAGAAAAGGGATAAAGCGTTAGATTTACTCTCTGCATGGCTGCCAGACGTGGAGAAATTCTCTAAGGAAATCGGGAAACAGCAGGCGTATATCGACAGTTTGAAAGAGAGAATTGGGCAGGAATCAGACTATGCGGGGCGTATGCGTGATGAAAAGTACGAGCAGGAACTAAAGGTGCAGAAAGCGAATCAGAAGATATTTGAATTGCAGAGAACCAACGAGCAGATGGGGCGGCTGCTGTCAAAAATACCGCCCGAAGTGTTGGAAGAATTGCAGAAAAATCATAGAAGCAGAGCGAAAGAAAGGTAGATATGTGAATGAAGAAACAGGATTTTAAGGTGTTAAAGACCAAAGACTTGTACCCGTTCCCTGACAATCCGTTTCATGTGGCAGAAGATGAAACACTGTCAGAGTTAGCGGAAAGCATCAAGGAATTTGGCATTGTCACGCCGATAATCACACGCCCGAAAGAGGACGGGGACGGTTATGAAGTGATTGCAGGACAGCGGCGTGTCCGTGCTTCTGAACTTGCAGGGATAAATACCGTGCCTGCGTTTGTCCTGCCCTTAGACCGTGACCGAGCCATCATCACCCTTGTAGACAGCAATTTGCAGCGTGAGAATATCCTGCCATCGGAGCGGGCGTTTGCTTACAAGATGAAATCCGAAGCCATGAAGCGGCAGGGTTTCCGCACAGACTTAACCTCGTCACAAGTTGTGACGAAGTTGCGGACGGACGACAAGGTGGCACAGGGCTTCGGCGTGGGCAGGATGACCGTGCAGCGTTTTATCCGCCTGACGGAACTGATACCGCCGATTTTGCAGATGGTGGACGAGGGGAAAATCGCCCTCACGCCTGCGGTGGAACTGTCCTTCTTGAAGAAAGACGAGCAGGAAAACCTCTTTGCCACGATGGAGAGCGAAGAAGCAACGCCCTCACTCTCACAGGCACAGCGGATGAAACAGTTAAGCCAGAGCGGGCGGCTTGACATGGATACGATATTTGCGATTATGACGGAGGAAAAGGGCAACCAGAAAGAAACCTTGAAAATCAACACAAGCAAGCTGAAAAAATACTTTCCGAAGAACACAACGCCGAAGCAGATGGAGGAAACCATCATCAAACTTTTGGAGCGTGAGTTGCAGAGGAAACGCAACCGTGACAGCCGCTAATCTTCTTTTTTCGGGAAGTAAATACAGAGAGTTGAGGTATGGAGAATGAGAGAAATCCAGTATGAAATCGTAAAGGAAATCGCAGTATTGTCTACGGGCGACAGTGGCTACACAAAGGAAATCAATCTCATTTCATGGAATGGGAAAGAGCCGAAGTATGACATCCGCAGCTTTTCCCCGAACCGTGAAAAGTGCGGCAAGGGAATCACGCTGAACGCTGATGAAGCGGCGGCACTCCTTAAAGCATTACAGAAAGAATTAAACAGCGAGGATTAATGGTATCTGATTGGCAGGGCGGGGACATTTCCAAACTCTTCCCTGCCCTGTCTGGAAAGGAAGATTTAAGTATGGGCGAGGATAAGAAAGCAGATAAAAAGAGAAAGCGTATCGTGCCAAAAGCACCAGTGCAGATGATAATCAGCCGTGAATATGTCGGCACACAGACCGTTACAGAAGCGTTTGTCCCGATTATCTCCGAGGATATTCGGAAGAAGATTGCCGAGGGCGACACCTTCGACAATGAGGGGCTGTCCGCTTAGAATGTACGCAATGGGACATGAAAACAGATAGGACAGATACGGAGGTTTTACAGTATGGCAGGAATCAAAGAAGAAAAGAAAATCTATTTAGTCGGCATTTATTGCCGCTTATCTAAAGACGATGGTACGGATAACGAGAGTGCGAGCATTGCGACACAGAAATCCATCCTCACGGATTATGTGAAAAAGCAGGGATGGCACATAGCAAAAACGTATGTGGACGATGGTTATTCTGGTACAAATTTCCAAAGACCAAGTTTCCAGAATATGATAAAAGACATTGAAAGCGGTCTGATAAACTGCGTGATTACGAAAGATTTATCCCGTCTGGGGAGAAACTATCTTGATTGTGGGTTATATCTGGAAGTTTTCTTCCCAGAGCATAACGTGAGGTATATAGCGGTCAATGACGGCGTAGATACCTTGAATAAATCTGCTATGGACATCACGCCTTTCCGCAACATTTTAAACGAAATGTATGCCGCTGACATATCTGTTAAGATAAAATCGGCATATCGGGCGAGGTTTCAACAGGGGAAATTCATGGGAACTACCGCCCCTTATGGCTATATCAAAGACCCTGCCGACCACAACCATCTGCTGATAGATGATAAAGTGGCACATGTTGTAAAAGA
Organism: Roseburia sp. AF20-18LB; assembly: GCF_003461185.1. Lineage (NCBI taxonomy): Bacteria > Bacillati > Bacillota > Clostridia > Lachnospirales > Lachnospiraceae > Roseburia > Roseburia sp. AF20-18LB. The sequence goes on along the minus strand of NZ_QTWP01000016.1, from coordinate 2,001 downwards.
GATATTCGACCTTGCATTAAAAGGGAATGGAGTTGCCAAAATTTGCAGACATCTTAATAAACAGCATATCCTACGCCCTGCCGCTTATGCGGCGGAGCGTGGCGAAACAGGCTTTGAACGTCATTTTGAGGGGAACGAGGACAAACGCTATATTTGGAGTGGGAACAGCGTGAGGAGCATTTTAAGAAGCCCGATATATGCGGGAAATCTTGTAGGCTACAAACGGATTGCCGCCAATATGAAAAGCAAGAAACGCCCCTCTAAGCTGCCCGAAGAATGGGAAGTGATACCCAATACCCATGAGGGAATAGTCACGCAGGAGGAATTTGATATTGTCCAACAGCTTATTACAAGTCGTAGGCTTCCACAGAACAAGGGAGGATTTGTAAATATTTTTGCAGGCGTTATCAAGTGTGTGGACTGCGGATGTGCTCTGCGGGCAATGAACGTACACAGGAGGAAACGCCCAGAGATTATCGACTGTGTACAGTATTCATGTAATAATTATGCAAGAAACGGAAGAAGCGAGTGTAGTGCCCACAATATAGAAGCAAGGGATTTATTCAATGCCGTTCTTGCCGACATCAACTGTTTTGCGGATATGGCAGTGAATGATGAAAAGGCGGTCAGGGCCATAGAAAAGCGGCTCACGGAAACAGACCAGAGCAGGGCGAAAGCATTAGAGAAAGAACGTAAGAAGCTGAACAAACGCCTTGCGGAACTGGACAGGCTGTTTTCCTCTCTCTACGAGGATAAGGTCATGGAGCGTATTACCGAGCGGAATTTTGAGATGATGTCGGGGAAATACCAGAAAGAGCAGCTTGAAATTGAAGCAAGGCTGAAAGAGGTGACGGAAACTCTTAATGAAAGCTACGAGAAATCACGGGGAATCCGTGACTTCCTCGCCCTTATCCGAAATTATCAAGGCTTAAAAGAACTGGATGCAACAGTTATAAACGCACTCATAGACAAGATACTTGTTTCGGAGCGTGAGAAGATGGCAGACGGAACAGTGAAGCAGGAAATCAAGATTTACTATAAATTCATCGGCTTTGTCGATGAATTACATATCATACCTACAAAACGGTGGGCAGCAATGCCCGCTAAAAATTGTACGGTGTGCGGCGTTGAATATGTCCCGGGCTCTGGTGCATCAAGGTATTGTCCTGCTTGTGCCAAGAAGATACGGAGGGAGAAATCAAACGAGAGCAAACGCAGGAGCAGAGAACAGAAAAGGATAGCATGTATGAACTGTCCGCAAAAAATGACCGACTGAATATGGACTCTATGCTGGAGTTTATAAGGTCTATTTTGATAGCAAGAACAGGAAGTCCTGCTATATCAGTAACTAATTATCAGGCTGATAAAATTAGATACCAATGTTTATGCATCCAAGGTACATTCTTTTTCAACGGTATCCGGTGAGGTAGAAGGAAAACAGCTTACAGTTCCGGATTTAAATGTATCAATGGATGCTATGACAGCGTACCGGGCAGGCTTTTCACAGTTAATTGGTCTGATGAGTTATTATCAGAGCCTCCTGACGCAGGATGCCGGGAAGCTTCTTTGATGAAAATGATAAAGACAAAATAGGGGGAGTGGAGAAAGTTATGGGATTTCAGGTAAAGTATGAAGAAATTACCAGCATTCGGGAACTGATTCTGGCACAGCTTGACCGGTGGATAGAACAGATAGATGTGGTAAGAAGCAGTATTGTAGAGATTGCTGCCATGTCGGAGATGCATGGAGAGGCAGCAGAGCATGGAAGAAGCTATATGTGGGATTATCATATGAATCTTGCAAATATGATAAAAGATACGATAGAAACCTACCGGAGCAGCTTTATACTCTACACAGACTGGTATTATAATATTGATTCTGACCAGATGGCAGAGATGTCCCAGGATTCCATGGAGGGACTGGAGGAGAACATCCAGGGAGCCAGGTCAGACTTTGATGCGGTAGCAGAGGAAGTGGCGGATATTGAGAGAGAACTGTCTG
>NZ_QTWP01000015.1:553-16725 GCF_003461185.1 Roseburia sp. AF20-18LB | reverse complement strand
AAAAAGACCGCAGCAGTTGGGAAATGTTGGAGAGAGTAGTATAAATTCTTATGCCGATTTTAGTAAAGCAGTAAGCGATATTGGTACGAGAAGTGATTTGACTGATGCACAAAAGATAAAGGAATTACAAAAACTGTTTAAAAACTCAAATTACAAAGCTGATATAAATGTGCCAAGTGATATTCAATATGTAAAGGGTTTTGATGTGAAGGGAAATGTAATATATGATTGGCCGCCTAAATTAGGCTTTGATGAAAGCACAATCAAACCTATTACCAGAACAGATGGTTTGGCTGATTCTTGGGATAGATATGGATATATGGGTGGTTCTAATTTCGCAGACGTTCCATCAACGGGTAAATACACATATAGTGAAAGAGCAATTCCTTATGTAGAAAATGAAGCAGCTTATCATACAGGAACTTTTAATAATGTAACGTATTTTGATAAAATTGATGCAATAAAAAATAGAGATATAGATACATTTAATGCGTTGCTTCATAATGAAGGGATATCTAGGTGGGACTTGGATGATTTTGAAGAACTATGTGATAGTTATGATTCGTTTATATCAAAAGCCAATAAGGAATTGGGAGATAGTGTAGATGCAACCTATGGTATAAAAGGCCAAGCAGCAGAATGGGGAGATATGACTGGTGGAGCGGGACAAATTGTTACCCCTTTTGGTGGAGATGTATTAGAAAAAATAGGAATATTAAAGGAGAATTAAGTGTGGATAAAAACAAATTAATTTCTAGTATACTATCATTTAAAGATGGCATAGGCATGTGGAAAATAGTATTAAATCAAATTACAGAGGCAGATTTTGTTATAGGATATGGTTTTGATAATAATGAAAAATTATGGAAGGTTTATCAAAATAATGAAAGAGGAATGAGGGCAGAATGGACGTTTAAGAATGAGGAAGAGGCATTGGAGAAATTATATAAAAAAGTAAAATTTCAGTGTAAATTAATAAATTAAATAAGGCCTTTTCAAAATCTGTTTGTCGGAACCATGATTCTGGGAGGAATGCTTGTCGTAGCAACCTGTGGTATGGCACTTCCTTTAGTGGCTACAGTAGGAGTAATGGCAATTGGCGCAGGAACAGCAGCATATCGCCTTTCAAATGCAGTAGAAAGTGGTCAGGATGTTTATGCAGGAGTAACAGGAGACCCAAGAATGGTATCGGTTAATCCAATCCGTGATACATTATTTGCCAGCAATCCGGACCTCTATTATTTAATAGGAAATGCGTTGACAATCTCAGCTTCTATGATACTGACCGGAGGAATGGCAGCAAATGCAGCAGTAAGTGCAGGAACATCTATCGGCAGGGCTGTAGTAACAGAGTATGCAAAGCAGGGACTGACGATGGCAGCCAGCAGCTATGTGGAAAAGAGCATGACAGAAGCAACCAACAGTCCTCTGGCAGGCTTTGTAGTTGGTTCACTAACCGGGATGGCAACATATGGAACGCTCAGTGAGGCTGAGCTGGAAGTAGTAAATAACGTAAAAAGACCGCAGCAGTTGGGAAATGTTGGAGAGAGTAGTAGTAATGCAAAGAATCCAATGACAGGTGATGATTGGCATAATTATTTTAATGAAACATATGGAGCAGATAATGTTACTTGGGAAAGTACATCTATCCAAGATATTGTGGATATGCCAAGTAAAATAACTGACTTTTCTCCAAAACAGATTTCAGATTTAGCCACAAAAAATGGATGGACAGTGGAACCTTTAGGCAAAGGTAGTCTAGCAGGAATTCCATACGAACAAGGCGGTGGGCTAAGTATGCATGCACCAAATGGAAGTTCTGTATATATTCAATATCATCCAGGTGGCGGACATCATGGAGAGATGCCATATTATAAGGTTTCATCTGGTAAAAATGGAATTGTAAGATATTACATAAATGGAGAAAGGGCAAAATAGTGGAAAAAGATATAGAAGAAATTATGCAATGCTATGATAGATTCATTGACATTGTAAAACAAATGTCTATGACTGCAACAGAACAAATTGCAAAACTGAAAGGTACAGTTGTTGCAGATGAGCTTGCAAGCGATTTTAGTGAAATAGGGATGATGTATGCAAAAGAGTTACTGGAAAGTGAGTGGATAAGTCAAGAACAGTATATCATTGCAAAATCTATAGATGAGATGCTAATTGGTATGTCTAAAAAAAATGAATTATGGACAGAAGACGCTCTATTAAATGCTGAAGAATGGGAAGAATGCAGAAAAAAAGGAGGTTTGCTTTTAGAAACGTTAGAATAATTTTTTTCAATAAATTTAATTAGTGTTATACTTTCGGACTCCAACAACCTATAACTCATGCATGTCTATTAATTAATCATCATAGCTGTTGTGAAGCAATTAAGAATCCATGATGTTAATTAATAGACACTAGCGAAATTTTGTCAAGTCGGGTATACGAAAGGACATTGCAAAATCAAAATAGAATATTTATTTCCAATACGCTGATATAAACGTGCTCTTAGCAACAATGTAAAGTACGAGGAGATTACCAGCATCCGTGAATTAATCATGGCACAGCTTGACCGATGGATAGATGAGATTGATGCGGTGAGGAGCAGTATCGTAGAAATTGCTGCTATGCCGGAGATATCCCAGGATTTCATGGAGTGACAGGAGACCCAAGACTGGTATCGGTTAATCCAATCCGTGATACAGTATTTGCCAGTAATCCGGACCTCTATTATTTAATAGGAAATGTTTTGACAATCGCTGCTTCCCTGATACTGACAGGAGGAATGGCGGCAAATGCAGCAGTAAGTGCAGGAACATCCATCGGCAGGGCAGTAGTAACAGAGTATGTCAAGCAGGGACTGACGGTGGCAGCCAGCAGCTATGTGGACAAGAGAATGACAGAAGCCACCAACAGTCCACTGGCAGGCTTTGTAGTTGGTTCACTAACCGGAATAGCAACATATGGAATGCTCAGTGAGCTAGATTCCATGGCAAATGTAAGTGGATTACACAGTTCTTTTGCAGAAGGAATGTCAAAGGAAGATGCCCAGAAATATCTTGATTTTCTTTAGAATGGAAGTAAGGAAGGGCTCACAGAGGCAGAAATAAGAGGAATCGGAAAGGTAGACGAAGCACTTGCATTAAAGAAAGTAAACCCGGAGGAGCTGTTGGAACTTAGAAAACAGCAACTGGGGAATGTGGGAGAGAGTGGTAGTTCAACCAAACTATATAGTCCTGTAGAATATAAGGGTAGTGTAAAAGTAAATGGGGAGGTTCGTGATGTGAGTAGAAGGGTTTACCAAAGAAACGATATTGATATAAATTATTATGATGAGGTAACTGGTTTGACAAATTTAGAGAGAATGCAAGCAGGAAAACCCCCAATCGGCTCAGATGGTAAACAAATTCAATTACATCATATTTTGCAGAGAGAAACAGGACCAATGGTTGAAATTAGAGAGACTACACATCAAGGGTATTATTCACAATTACATGGATTGATAGAAGATGGTGTAAGTTTTAGAAATGATCCGATTTTGAATAAACAGTACAATAATTTTAGACGCTCGTATTGGAAATGGAGAGCAGAACAAATTATAGGAGGACAATAAAGTGTATTCGAATATTGTAGAGACGATTAAAGAATATGAATGTAAGGGTGACTTTACATATGCAGATGTTGAAGATAATGCGTTTGCTTTAGCAGAGGAAGAATTGGGTATCAGCATTCCGTCGCAATATTTGTGGTTTTTGAAGACATATGGACATGGCGGACTTAACGGAATTGAAACATTGGGGGTTGGAAAAAATAAAAAATTGATTTTTAAAGACGAAACATTGAAGTATAGGACATATGGTTTGCCACACAATTTGATTGTAATCGAAAATTGTGACGAATGGGTTTATTGCATCGATTCGTTAAACGGGAAAGTCAAGATGTGGTCACGAGATAAAGAAGAAGCTTATGATACATTTGTTGATTATCTAGAGGACAGAATAAAGGATGCGATAGAAAATCTATAATTATTTAATTATGTCTCCATATAAAGATAACTACTACAAAAATCTTTGGTCTTTAAATTAATCGGAATGGCTCTCACCGAAGGTGATGTAATACATAGAGATTAATTTGAAGATCCTATGGTGTAATTTGCCCTCTGGGTGCACATAAGTACATCTGAAATCAAAATTGAATAATAATTTTAAGATTTAAACACATTGATTTATACCTACGACCGTGCCGGAAACCGGACGGGTGTGTAGACGGATGACCGCAGGGAAATCTACAGCTATGACAGAGGAAGGCTGAGAAACCGGATGGTAGAACGTCAGCAGGACCCGGCTGGCAGCCAGACCTATACATATCGGTATGATGCGGAGGGACTCCACAGCCAGATGGAAGAGAACGGAAAGCTGGTAAGTTTTATCTATGCGGACCGGGAGGTTATCGCAGAAGAAGATGAAGCTGGTGAGCATATCCGCTATATCCGCGGACACGAACTGCTTGCATCCGACAGTGAGCGGGCAAGGACGTATTATCACTATGCATGTGATGAGATGGGAAGTATCACGGATATCACAGACTGCCATGGAACGGTATTAAACCATTATGCCTATGATGCGTTTGGAAACCGTACAGTGGAAGAAGAGACGGTAGAGAACCGTTTTGGATTCGCCGGGGAGTTGCTGGATGCCGTAACAGGACAGTATTATCTGCGGGCACGGTTTTATAATCCGGTAAGGTACGTGGACCCGAACGGACACGAGGGACTGATCTGTTCAAAGAAATATGGAGAGCTAAAAAAAAAGAGGCCGAGGGAGGTACTCTTTCAGAGAAAGAAAAACGGCAGATCTATGAATATGAGCAGAGTCAGAAGAAGTCGAATGGGGCTGGAAGTGATAGTAAGACTATTAAGAATGTAGAAGCTCCTATTTTACCTGAAGGGTCTTCATGGGAAAGGAATGTGTTGAATTCCTTTGCAGGTGGAAAATCAAATTCAGTAACATATGGGGGTGGAACAACCCTGTATAATGAAATAAGATATAGTCAATCATCTGTAAATGGTTCAAATGACATTATACAAAGTATGAGGGAAAGCGGATGGAAAGGAGAACCTATTGATGTTGTAGAAATGCCAGATGGAATATATACAACTATTGATAATAAAGAAAGTAAATTTGGAGGAGTTGATAAAATGCCATTAGAAGAGCAGTTCATTAAAAGAAATGGTGAGTTGCAACAGAAAGTAAAGGAAGAAATAGAAAAAGTAAAAGAGGGACAAAGTGAGAGAAATATAGTTCAGTTGCAAACTATATTGAGTGAACTTCAAACTAGTAGCAGACAGAAAAATATTATTTTGAGTTATCCTCGAATTATAATTGACTCATGGGATTATTCAGATTATTTAGGTATGGAATTGGTGGAGTTGGCAGAATTATATAAAAAAATATAATCCTTGATATAGAAATATATTATTTGTATAAAAGGATCCGGATATGGGGAAATATCCCTGCGGAAGTTTCTTTGCACAAGCATATGATAGTCAAGATAGAGAAAATTTATTGAGTGGAGAAGGGGCGGATATATATATCAAAAATTGTCTGCGTATAGTAGCCAAAGGATTAGTTAGTAAATTTAGACGGTAAACAGGTACATGTAGATGTATTAAGAATTGATTTTATTATCGCGCCTCCATTTCATTGGAACGCTAAAAATCAAAAGATATGTTAAGTAGGATAATTTTTAAACGCATTGTTTCTATAGCACTTGGTGCTATGGAAGCAATGCGTTTCTTTTATTTACGCGAGTAGCGAGAAAAATCGCATGCTTGCATGCAGATTTGGCGAGCACCGCGATAACTCGAGCAACTCGCAAAGCGTGTTTCTCGTAGTTTACGCGAGTAGCAAGATGGCAGATTACACAAAAAAGGAAAAACTGCTTTGACGTTCAGAGAAAACTGTTTCGACTTTTATTCGACCAGATTAAATTAAGTTTAAAATGATATAGAAATTAATCATCTGCTAATTTTAGAAAAAGTATGCTGAAACGCCCGAAAAATAAGAAAAAATGACAAATCAGGAGAGAAAAAAAGAGGAACAGATAGAGGGAAAATGAGGTCGAATATTTTTGGTTGACATTTACGAAAAAAAGAGAAAGAATCTATACGACAAAGACAAAAGAAAAGGGAGAGAGGATATGAAACGGAAGAAAGTAATAACTGTTCTTTTGTGTATTACGCTGCTGGGAACAAGCGGTTTTACCGGATATCGAATCGGTAAGAACAATGGAAACAGTACATTACAGACAGGTAATACAGCAGTAGAAAGAACGGTGGAGTCACAGGGAGTGGCAGTTGTGAATCTGGATACCGGCATATCGGATGGTAATACACAAGTCTATTATGGGGAGCAGATCATAAATTTTCCAAATGATAATTTCATATATACCTCATTAGAAGATGCCAGAAATGGAATAGAAGAAGGGCGATACGGTGCTTATATTATAATTCCATCAGATTTTTCGGAAAATGTTGAAAGCTTAAATACAGTTCCGGCGGCATCGCAGTTACAGTATGCAGTCAGTGAAGATGTATCAGCGGATGCAAGAGAAGAACTTTTAGGTGATGTCCTTCAGTTTGGGGAGCAACTGAACAGTCAGATGACATATATGTATCTATGTAACATAATGGATGAATTTCATGCGGCGCAGGATGAATCTGCAATGGTTATGAATAATGACATTACAGATAAAGAAGCAATACAGGGAATACAGGCATCTGATTTGGTAAGCATGGTTCCGGTTCCGGAATTAAAACAGCAGGAAGATACTACAATACCGTTAGATATTTCGGATTATACAGAGGAAAATGCGCAGTTGATTCAGGCAGTAGACAGTGCATATTGGGAAAATCTGTCAGATGCTTCTGCACAGTTAAGTGATTTGCGGACAGCAGGAAATGAACTGGTCAGTTCCTTAAAAGAAATATCAGAAGGCGTAGGAAAAATCAATTTACTTTCGGATGCAGACGGGCAACTTTTATATCGGGATGGGATTCGAAATCTGCAGGATACATTGCTTGCATATAACGGAGAAAAGACTGCTGAACAAAACAGCCGTCTTGCCCAGATTGCACAGATTCAAAATGTGACAGAACAACTGGATACGAATTTGCAGCAATGCATTGAAAACTATAATCAGAGAATTGAAGCAGCAGGAATACAGAACCTGAATTCCTATGGCAGAGAAATGAAGGCTCAGCTGCCGAAACTGCAATGGAAGGAAGCAGAGGCAGAAGATGGAACAGTAGCATATGAACTGACCTGCAGTCAGGTAGAAGGAATGGAAGAACCGCCGGTTATTACCATTGCACTGGAACAGAATGCAATTGAAGAAAATGTAAAGAACAAGAATTATATCGACAAAATATTAAAGGCATTTCTGCTGCCGGAAGATTCAGATGGCGGGGACGGAGAAGAGGATAAAACCGGAGAAGGAGAGAAAACAGAAGAAGAAAAAAACGGAGAAGAGAAAACCGGAGAAGACAAAACAGAAGAAGGCAAAACAGAAGAAGGCAAAACAGAAGAAGGAGAGAAAAACGAACCGGAATCAGGCGAAGGCGAAGATACTGGAGAAGAACCGGAAGCAGCGGTTACGGTAGAAAAAATATTTGAGCAGTGTGATGCAGATACAGAAATCATGGAATTTCTGACAGAACAGGGGTATGCCTCTACAAAGGAATTTTTAAAGGCATATCTGGATGGAGAAGTGCCGGTTGCACAGACAGAGACGCAGCTAAAGGTAACGGGAGATGTGGATGCATTGGGAGAATATCTTAAGGCATCACTGGAACAGATTACGACAGAAGATTATACATTACCGGCATTTGATGGAAGCTGGCAGACCGGGGATGGCAGCAGAATGGGATTTCGTGATTTGCTGGGAGATACCGGGCTTTTATGTAATGCGATGCAGACAGATGTGGCGGCACAGAAGAATGTTGATGTGGATGGCATTACGGGTCTGGTTCAGAGTGGTTGTATACAGCCATTGGCAGACCGCACAGATTTCGTGAAAAAGGAGATAGAAAATAGCCAGAAAGAAGAACAGGATGCAGTTAATTCTTATCAAAGAAGCGTAAATGGATTTCATCCAAGACAGGATACCACAGTGATGAATGACAGCGTGAGCAGCATGAGAGAAAATTCTGCACTTATGCAGCAGGAAATCAACACCAGCAATCAGTCTTATGTGGATTATGCAGATAAATTGTATCAGACTACTTCAGAAAATATATTGACATTGCAGCAGCACATGGAAGAAGCGAAAGAAACTTCCAATCAGGCAGTTACAGATGCATTGGCTTCGGCAAAGGAAGTGAAGAATACTACAAGCAGTCAGAATCAGACGGCATTGGCAGATTTTGCAGCAAAGCTTCCCTATACAAGAGTAGGAAGCATGGAATATACACAGGTATATGAATTTGTGGCACAACCAACGCAGATGCTGCAGGTCAGCGATTACCAGCGGTTAAAGGATGAGGTGGATCATACCGTATCACAGAAAAGTGTTACCGGCAGCAGGGAACAACAGAAGAGTTCGCATTGGGTGGAATATCTTTTATATGGAATATTAGGAATTTTGGCGGTGGGAATATTAGGAAGCTATGCCAGAAGTTATCACAGAAGAATCAAGGAACAGAGCAACCCGTCGAAAGACGTTGCAATATAAAGTAAAGGAGACAAAAGAAATGGCAGATGTAAACAACATCCGGATTAGTCCGGAGCAGATGGAGACAAAGGCAAACGAATTTGATGCAAGATGTGAGGAATTCCAGCAGGTAGTAAGTACCATGCGTAATATGGTTTCTACACTTTGCGATGAATGGGCAGGACAGAGCAGTCAGGCATTTTATGATCAGTTCAGTTCCTTAGAGCCTAGCTTTTCTGCAACTGCAGAATTAATTACATCCATTGCACAGCAGTTACGTGATGTATCTACATCTATGCAGAACATTGACCGTGAAATTGCCGGAAAGATTGGAGTAATGTAATAGAGAATCGGAAAGCCACATCCTGTGACTTTCCGATTCTTCTATCCCTTAAGACCATACTTTTGTCAGAAACAGGAGAAGTAAAGTGACAGATAATTCTAAGATAGAGATTAATCCTTCGGTACTGCAGAACCGGTCGCAGACCTATCAGTCGCTGACGGATGTAAACGGAGCAGATGTATTTACGGATGATTATGAAGAAAAAGTAAAAGATTACCAGCAGAAGGAACAACGCAGCTATGAGGATACAAAGGAACAGGTATTTATAAAGAAAATGGATGAAAATGCCGGAAAAGAAGAGGCTGTAAAAGAACAATTATTTTTAACAACAGGAAGTCAGCAGCTGCAGCAGCAGGCAAAAGTAACCTCATCATTGGATGCGTATTGGATTCCGGCATGCGGAATTCTGCTGGCAGTGGGAATTCTGCTGTTGCTGCAATATCGGAAGAGAAGACAGGGAAGGTGGAAGAAAAATGTTGCTCACACTTACAATTATGAATCGTGAAGGAAGCTGGCAGGAAGATATACAGGTTAATCCACAGCAGAAAATAATAGATACCATGCTTATTTTAAAGGAAGCGGGAAAACTGCCACAGGAAGAGGTACATGAAATGAAATCTGAACGCAGGGGAAGATTTCTGGACATGAATAAGAACTATGAACAGCAGAGTATTTATGATGGAGATATTCTCTGCATACAGTAGAGGCAGACAGAGGACAGAAGAAAATAAGATACGGGAGAGAAAAGATGGAAGAAAGAATAAAGAAATCAGCATTACAGGCGGAAGGCATATTTGATTATCAGAAATTAATGTATCCGGATACAGGTCTTATTGCAGTGAAAATAGAGGAAGAAGGGGAGGAACTGCTTTTAACCTATAATCTGGAAGCACTGACACCGATGACAGAGATACGAAAAGAAGATATTACCACAAGACTGGCGGTATTGGAAAATATAGAATTACTGGCAGCATGCCGGAAATCATATTACTTTACATTAGAGCCGGAAAATCTTTATTACGACAGGAATCATCTGGTCTATGTAAAACAGAGAGATATCTGCGGGGAAGAAAGAGAATATGATGAACAGAAATGGATGGAAGAATATAAAGCACTCATTGGCTATGCATTACAGAAGCAGTACAGTTATGCGGATTATGTACAGGGAGGAATGCAGCTTTTAAAGGGTGGCATACTGCAAAAGGTACGGCAGGTGGAATTCGTAGAAGAGCTGGTCAGACTGTTGGAACAGCGTAAGCAGGAGATAGAGACAGAACGGTCTGTGAAAATGATTTTTCTGAACCGAAGACGGTATCGTACATTGCAGGCATCGTTTGTTGTGGTATTGCTGTTGGCAATAGTACTGGCGGTCTATGCATTGGTTGATTTCATCCGTACTGAGCCATATAAGGATGCGGTAATTGCGGCGGAAAATGCCTATATTTCAGCTGATTATGTATCCTGTGTGGATGCCATGCAGGAAATATCGGTAAAAGATATGGATATATATCAGAAATATATTCTTGCCAATTCCTATGTGAGAAGTGAGAATCTGACACAGCAGCAGAAAGAGAATATTATAAGCAATCTTTCTTTAAAGGAGACGCCAGCCAGATTGGAGTACTGGATATATCTTGGAAGAAATGACATTTCAGAGGCAATTGATATTGCCATGCAGCAGTCCGATGATGAAATGCTGCTTTATGCTTATATGAAACAGAAATCCATGATAGAGACAGACAGCAGTCTCAGTGGAGAAGAGAAAACACAGGAGCTGGAGAAAATTGCACAGAAGATGCAGCCATTGATGGAAAAATATGATACCGAGGAAGAATAGCATGAAGAGAAGCTTTCAGAGAACAGAGAATTTTACAATAGACGGAAAAAATGGAAATCTTGGAATTGAAGGATTTCCGGCAAGGCTTTGGGTCAGGAATGATGAGGTAACAATAGAAGGTTATGAGAACATATACTGGAACGGAAGGGAAGCCGCCTGTAAAGGAAAAATAAACAATGGAGATGAATTAAGCTTTTCCCGGGGAAAAATTATCTTCCTGGGAAAAAGTATACAGGTGGAATGCGAAGATGCGGTGAATATCAATACCGATGGATTATTGGAACTGGAAGAAAAAGAAATTCCATTTGAAGGATATCCGCAGTATAAACGTTCTCCGCGAATCATTAAAAGAATACCGGATTTGGAAATTAGTCTGACCAGCCCAAAAGAACAGCAGAATGGAAAGAAAGAGAGTCTGGTACAGCTTATTGTGCCGCCTCTTGTGATGCTGTGTGTGACAGTAGGAATCAGTATTTTAATGAAGCGTGGTTTATATGTGCTGATGTCAGCAGCAGGCACAGTGATGACAACAATATTTACGGTGGTTAAATATATAACAGACCGTAAGGAATGGCAGGAGAATAAAAGGCTCCGGGAGAAAACATATCGGGAATATCTGTTAAAGAAAAGAAAGGAAATATATGCAGCATATCAGAATGAAGAAGAGGCAAATCACTATAATTATCCGGAGGTAAAGGAGCTTGCCCGGATGGTTGGGCAGTACAGTCCAAGAATCTATGAGAGAAGCTCTAATGATGATGATTTCCTGAATGTATCTTTGGGACAGGTAATGGCAGATTGCCATTTCCGTATCCGCCTTTCTGCGGATGAATTAAAGGATAAACCGGATGAGCTGGAACTGGAAGCACAGGAATTGAAGCGGGAATTTTCAAAGATGAAACAGCCTGTTGTAGTAGATTTAAAGAAAGCACATCTGGGACTGGTGGGAGAGAAAAGCGTTATTCATGAGCAATTGAAATTACTTGTGGCGCAGCTTACTTTTTTTCAGAGTTATCATGACCTTGAAATCGTAACAATTTATAATAACAGATTTGATGCTGATTTCCAGTGGATGCGTTGGTATCCACATTTACGGATACATGCGGTAAATGTAGTGGGAACTGTAAATTCAGAGCGGAAGAGAGACCAGATTCTTGGAAGCCTGCATCAGATGATTAAGAACCGGAAAAACAAATTAGAAGAAAGTAAGAAGGAAAGCCGTTTTCTGCCGCATCTTATATTTATTATAGATGAGCCAAAGTTAATTATGGACCATTCTATTATGGAATATCTGGATAAAGAAGGGGATAACCTTGGATTTTCTATTATTTACACCACAAATATGAGAGCAAATCTGCCTGAGAATATCGGTACAATAGTTATGCTTCATAATTCCGGTCAGGCAACACTTCTGATGGAAGAGAAGGAAGAGAAAAATCTTTCCTTTGAATTGTCAGATACCAGCGGTATAAATTTGGAATGGATGGCAAGAAATTTAAGTACACTGGAGCATATGCAGGGAATCAGTGCACAGATACCGGAGAGTATTACATTTTTTGAAATGTATCAGGTGGAGCATCCGGAGGAACTGGATATTGCAAAACGATGGAAGAAAAATCATGCAGCAAAGTCCCTGGCTGTTCCGCTTGGGGTAAGAGCCAAGGAAGATTATGTCAATCTTAATCTGCATGAAAAAGCCCATGGTCCCCATGGACTTGTAGCAGGAACGACAGGTTCCGGTAAATCGGAAATTATCCAGTCTTATATACTGTCTCTGGCAGTCAATTATCATCCGTATGAGGTGGCATTTTTACTGATTGATTATAAAGGTGGTGGAATGGCAGGATTATTCCGGAATCTGCCGCATCTGCTGGGAACAATCACCAATCTGGATGGAGCACAGAGTATGCGTGCCATGGCATCAATTAAGAGTGAACTGGCAAGAAGACAGAAAATATTCAGCAGCTATGATGTGAATCATATCAATGCATATCATAAGCTGTTCCAGAATGGAGAGGCAAAGGAACCACTGCCGCATTTATTCATTATCAGTGATGAGTTTGCAGAGCTGAAAAAGGAACAGCCGGATTTTATGACGGAACTGGTATCGGCGGCGCGAATCGGACGAAGCCTTGGTGTGCATCTGATACTGGCAACACAGAAACCAACCGGAGTTGTAGATGACCAGATCTGGACAAACTCCAAGTTTAAACTGGCACTTATGGTACAGAATGAGGCAGACAGTAAAGAAATATTAAAGACACCGGATGCCGCCAATATTACAATCCCCGGAAGAGCTTATCTTCAGGTTGGAAATAATGAAATCTATGAATTATTCCAGTCGGCATGGAGTGGAGCTTCTTATGTAAGTGAAAAGGAAGAGGAAAAAGTAGATGACAGAGTTTATCTGGTGAATGACCTTGGACAGGGTGAACTGATAAATGAAGATTTAAGTGATGAACATGCTTCCGGCGGCAATATGATGACGCAGCTGGATGCTACGGTAGATTATATCCACAGAGTATATGAGGCAATGGATACCGTGGAAGTAAAACGGCCGTGGATGCCACCGTTGCCGGAACAGATTGTATCGGACCAGCAGGCAGAGAAAGGAAATGCATTAAATCTGATTGCACGGATTGGAAAGATAGATATTCCGGAAGAACAGCAGCAGGTGGAGTACCAGCTTGATTTTGCCACAGACGGAAATCTCTTATATATTGCTTCCGCAGGTTATGGAAAAACAGCATTTCTTACAACCGTGTTGTTGTCACTGGCAATGCATAACCGGGTAGAGAATCTGAACTTCTATATATTGGATTTTGGAAACAGTGGATTGATTCCATTGAACCGCCTGCATCATACGGCAGACTATATCAGTTTTGATGATACAGAACGATTCCGTAAATTCTGCAATCTTATACAGGCAGAGATAAAACGGCGTAAAAAATTACTGGCAGAACGGATGGTACAGAATTTTGAAGTATACAATCAGGTGGCAGAAAAGACATTAAAAGCAATAGTAATTGCTATTGACAATTATGATGTAGTCAAAGAACTGGGATATGAAGCGGAAGAATTTTTCCAGAAATTATCCAGAGATGGTACCGGACTTGGCATATATATGGCAGCAACAGCAACACGAAGTAATGCCATGAAGTATTCTACATATAACAATTTTAAGAATAAAGTGGCAGGTTATCTTTTCGATGAATCAGACTTGCATGTAATTGTGGGACGAAGTTCTTATTCACAGTCAGAGATAAAGGGACGGACACTTATAAAATACAATGGACTGGTAAGTGTCATGCAGGTCTATGTCATGACTGCATTTACAGATGAACTGGAGTATAACCAGGGTATAGAAGCTTGTATTGAGCAGATAAATGCATGCTATCCGGATACTGTAGCACCGAGAATCCCGGTATTGCCGGATGAGTTAAATATCAGAACATTTATGGAAATGAGAAAGAAACAGCATACAGCAGAAGAAAACGCTGCAGAGAAGGCAATCTGGCTGGGACTGAATAAAGAGAGTGTATTGCCGGAATGTATTCCGGCAGGTCTTACAACGCCATTTGTAATTCTGGGTGAGACTGCAAGAGGAAAGACGAATGCATTAAAGGTTATTTTAGAACAGATAACAGGAAGAGGAAAAGTATATTTATTAGACTCGAAAGATATGGAACTATATCATTACAGGTCCGGCGATGAGATTCATTATATCGGAGCAGATGGAATAGATGCGTTTCTTATGGAACTGGGAGGACTGGTGACTGTACGAAATCAGCAGCTGCAGCAGAAGATGAAGGAACATCCGGAACAGTTACCACGCCGTCTGGTTCAGGAACTGGATGCATGTTATGTTGTGGTAGATGAGTGGGATGACTTTGTAGAGGCAACGAAATTAAAAGCTGTATTGCTGGCACCGATATTGAGTGGGGCATTGTCCAGTGGAATCCGATTTATTCTTACAGCCAATTCCGGTAAATTAAAAGGATTTGATGAGATTACCAAATTTGCAAAAGCAACTACGGATGGTCTGCTGGTGGGTAACCCTGGTTCTTCAGGAATTTTTGGAACAGTTGCAGCAAAGGAATTGCCGCAGTTAAGTGATGGCCTGCTCTTCCATAATGGAGCATATGTGCGTATCCGCATACCGAAATGTGAAGACAGAGAAGAATAAAGAAAAATAAGCAGGAGGATAAAAAGATGGAACAGGAAAATATGGAGTTTTTGCCGTTAGGAAGTATTGTGCAGCTTAAAGGTGGCGTAAAGAAAATTATGATTATAGCAAGAGGTGCATTTGCAGTAGTCAAAGGTGAAAAAAGATATTTTGATTATGGGGCGTGTACCTATCCGGAAGGGGTTATAGGAGATGCACTGTTATATTTTCAGCATAAGGATATTCAGAAAGTAGTATATTGCGGTTATGAGGATGAAGACGAGAAGCTGATGCAGGAAAATATTAAAAACAATCTGAGTGTGCTGCAGGAGCAGCTGCTGAAGAAAGAACAGGAAGCATAAGAAGGCGTCGGAGAGACGAGGAGGAAAGGATAAATGTCGAAGACGAAGAAAAGCTCTTCCGGCAGTAAAGGAAGTTCAACAACAAAGAAGAGTACAACCAGTACAGCGGAGATTAATCAGGTAAAACAGCAGTTAAACACAGTAAAGAGCAGTTTGCAGTTAGAAAGCAGCAGTCTGGCTCCCATGGAGGGAACACTTAATACATTAAAGGAACTGAAAACGAGACTTGAGACAGCCATAGATACGCTGAGAAACCAGAAGGATGGTATTGAGGATAAATATACATTAGACAGTGGCTGGCGTGGAGATTTATATAATGCATCAATTTCTGCCTCCAGTGCATTGAAAACAGAATACGGAAATGTCTGTACCAATCTGGGATATGATCTGGATGCACTTTGTGATGAGATTACAAGAAGAGAGAATGAAATCTACAATAAGAATGAGTATATCGGCAAGCTGCAGAGCAGTTGGAACAGTCTTTGCAACTGGCTGGAAAAACATACTAATTAGGAGGGCATCATTATGCTGATAAAATTAGATACCAATGTTTATACATCAAAGGTACATTCTTTTTCAACGGTATCCGGTGAGGTAGAAGGAAAACAGCTTACAGTTCCGGATTTAAATGTATCAATGGACGCCATGACAGCGTACCGGGCGGGCTTTTCACAGTTAATTGGTCTGATGAGTTATTATCAGAACCTCCTGACGCAGGATGCCGGGAAGCTTCTCACACTGCGTGATGAACTGGTTGATGCA
>NZ_QTWP01000015.1:0-543 GCF_003461185.1 Roseburia sp. AF20-18LB | reverse complement strand
TGGTTGATGCAGAAGCTTCTTTGATGAAAATGATAAAGACAAAATAGGGGGAGTGGAGAAAGTTATGGGATTTCAGGTAAAGTATGAAGAAATTACCAGCATTCGGGAACTGATTCTGGCACAGCTTGACCGGTGGATAGAGCAGATAGATGCGGTAAGAAGCAGTATTGTAGAGATTGCTGCCATGTCGGAGATGCACGGAGAGGCAGCAGAGCATGTAAGAAGCTATATGTGGGATTATCATATGAATCTTGCAAATATGATAAAAGATACGATAGAAACCTACCGGAGCAGCTTTATACTCTATACAGACTGGTATTATAACATTGATTCTGACCAGATGGCAGAGATGTCTCAGGATTCCATGGAGGGACTGGAGGAGAACATTCAGGGAGCAAGATCAGACTTTGATGCGGTAGCAGAGGAAGTAGCGGATATTGAGAGAGAACTGTCTGCTTATCTTGATGTTGGCAGATTTTCTACAACCTGTATGGAAAGCTGTTTTGACAATGCGCTTGCCGGAGTGCAGAATGTCCGCACACA
>NZ_QTWP01000014.1:303-28771 GCF_003461185.1 Roseburia sp. AF20-18LB | reverse complement strand
AACTGCTACGCTTAAAAGTCTAACTTTTTGGGGTCACATCACAGCCGATATACCTTTCTTATTTATAATAATTTATAATAACTTATACCATACAATACCAGAAATTGCAGCGGATATGCCGCATAAAACAGCCATTTAAGGCTTTTGCCACGCTTTCCGTTACATGCAAGCATGATTGGCAATGCGCCTATCATCATCCATTGATAGAACTCCGTAAGCAGGGATAAATCCGATGTTCCAAGAGGAATACCCACAAATGAACTGCCAAAATATATGACATCCGCTAATTTATGATAGCCCCAAAAAGAAAACCTGCTCATAATCCGATATAGGATATCTCCCTGGCACATAAACATATACGCCCCACAGAACAGGATATAACGCAGTGCAAGCTTCCACTTGTTCTCTACTGCACAATACAGCCATACTCCCAGCACAATAAAGAACACGCCGCCTTCCGCATCCCAGATTCCACCCAGTAGTGGGAAAATATAATTTGTCCGCAAGACTGTTTGCAACAGCGCATTACCGCGCCATACATAATCAAACGCCTCTGCCAGAATTGCAAGTCCCATTACCATAGCCTGCCAGAAGATATATATTCCAATGTATGTAAAAAACTTTTTCTTCTCTTTCCGGCTTTCCCATATACAGATAAGCACTCCCGCGCAAAACAGGGTTGTAAATATATTATGATTTTTCGGTTGATACGCCACATAGTCCAGTTTTCTCTGCAGCATACACATAATCTGATTAAAAAATACCATTCCGACATTTGCCAGATATAGGCGCAACAAATATTTCTTTCGATTTCTTGTATGTTGGAACCCCACCGCCAGTGCATAGAAAAACAGCGGTGCCGCTAATCTTCCCAGCCACCGAAACCATATAGGCGAGTCCGGAAAGAACTCGCCTATATGGTCCATCAGCATCAAGATTAATGCTATGATTTTGATTGTGAATATGTTCATTTTTACATACCATAAATATATCCGTCAAAATCACTTTTTGGATAGAATTTCAAAGCGTATTCTGCACCTGCATCCATATCCAGAACGGACAAGCTTCTTGTTGCATATGCTGGTACATAAATTGTTTTCTTCACAAAAAAACGTGTTCTAAATTCTACCTTTAATTCCTCATCTCTGTTATTGTTTATTGAAATCCAATATTTTGTTGAGCCAGTTACCCCTTTATTTAAGTACAAGTCACTGCCCTCTGCTTTTCCGGAAAAAGTTTTAGGATTCGATGCACTAGTAACCTCAAATTCTTTCGGCCAATATAACCCTCTTTCTTTTTGGCTTACTGCCACAAGATTCTCTAGTCTAGTTACATCTGCACCTTCTGTTGCAAACGCTGTTGTACACATCATGTATAATGCAAAAACCAATACCCCAATACCACTTACTATTTTTTTCATCCCTTTACCTCTCCTTAATTTTTTCTTTTCTATAAAAAAATAACTTTCTCCCTTTACTGCTAATAGGTGACTGTACTGCTATATGTTGTTATTGTTTCACCATTCACAGTATAAACTGCACGTACACGATAATTTCCTCTTGTGCCAGCGACGTAACTCTTGAACAAAACCAAATCATAACCTGTTGTAGAATCAAACCAGCTTGTTACATCTGACCAACTTGTACCTGACCGTCTCTGTAAGGTCATAGTAACTGATATAGATGCTTTTAATTTTGCATATACTTCAGCTGTTGCATTAAATGTAGAACCATTTAGCTTCAACCCCGTACTATAGGATGAAATATTGGCATATCTTGCTTCTGCTATTTTGTCTACACAGCTATCCACACCTGCTCCATACACTACGGTGCTACCACCAGTCATACACATGCAAAGACATAATGCACAAACAATACTCAGGATTTTCTTTTTTAATATTTTTCTTTTCATTACAAAACCTCCTTTCCACCTGTTCTACTTATGTAACAACCGAAAAAGAGGTTTTATGACAATTCCTTCCAATTTTTTTATTTTTTCAACAACATTTTATTTCACTTACTATTTTATTGTTTCTGCCATCCTAACTAATTCTTCTTTTGTGAAATCTCCTCCAATTATATAAAGATACTTTCCATCTTCCCAAACTAGATTTCCTCTTTCTCCATCCAGTTTATCATCCGGGATAAAATATCCTTTGACATTCTCAATCATAACTTCCTGCTGTTCATTTCCATTAGAACTAATCCCCAAATTATTCCCTATATCATTGCGCATTTGACGATACCACAAAAATTTTCCACCGTTTTCTATGTAACCTTGTATATATTCCTCTATATTTTCGTAATACTCCTCTCTTTCCAGCGTATACCCTTCCGGCACCCACTGCGGTTTCTTGCAGACAAATTCAAAATCTTCCTCTGAATCCGGTTCAGTACCAATCTCCATTGTGTTCTTCTCGTTGTCCTCTATTGCCACCATTTCCAGATTCTCCGGTTCGCCCAGATTCAGTTGCACATGGTCGGTATACCCGGTCAGAATATATTTTCCGAGCAGACTCTGGAAAAAACTTCTGCCCGTTACGGTTGTTCCGAGAATCAATATAAGTACTGCCACAACCATAATGACACGCCGTCTGCCATGCACCGGATAAAGTGCTGGTATCGTGCGTTTTCCCATGCCCGGTTGTAGCAGCACTTTTATTTTCTTTCGAAATGTCCTTGAAAAGCGATGCTTTGGTGCAGCCATTGCGTGCTTATAATCTGCCTCACACGACAATGTGATGGCATCCTTCAGTTCCTGTTCTGTCATAATGAATTCCCCTTCTCTAACTTTTCCTGCAGTTTCTTCCTTGCCCTGCTGGAAATGTGTCTTGCATTGTCAACTGTTGTATCAAGAGCAGTTGCAATTTCTTCATAGCTCAATTCATTATAATATCGTAAATATAATACGTCCTTATATGGATATTTCATTCTGCCGATAAGTTCTGACATGCTGCTGCCATCCGGAAGTTCAAAGAATTCTCCGTCTCCCTGAGACTCCTGCAGCAGATTTTCAATCGTATCCTCGTCCATCTTGCTTTCGCGGTTCCGCCTACGATATACATTAATTGCTCTGCTCTTAACTATAGTAACAATATAATTCCACGCTTTATGACAGTTTTCACGAGAAATTTTATCTAAATTATTTATAATTGCAATATAGCTTTCCTGCACAGCATCTTCCGCATCTGCAGAATTCTTTAAAATTCCATAT
Organism: Roseburia sp. AF20-18LB; assembly: GCF_003461185.1. Lineage (NCBI taxonomy): Bacteria > Bacillati > Bacillota > Clostridia > Lachnospirales > Lachnospiraceae > Roseburia > Roseburia sp. AF20-18LB. The sequence goes on along the minus strand of NZ_QTWP01000014.1, from coordinate 25,558 downwards.
GCCACATGGTACATTGCAGAGTCAAACTGCTCACTCAACTTCCTGCAAAATTCCCTGTCCTCTTCATTTTCGATTAGTTCAAGTAACTGAAACATAACACGCTCCCATTTCCTCTGCTGTACTTTTTCCGACGCTTATGCCGTTTTCTTTGTTAAAAGTTCATGCATGATTACCATTACAACTAGTATTGCAAATAAATAGCACGGCAGCAGTGCCACAGAAATCCTGCTGGCAAGCACGCCAAACAGCGGCGGCATCGCCAATATTCCAATATAGGCAAATGCCATCTGCACACCAATGATTGCCTGGGATTTGTCTGCGCCAAAATGTGCTGGTGTGGAATGAATGACACAAGGATAAATCGGCGCACAGCCCAGTCCTATGAGAATCAGACCTGCCAGTGCCAATACATTGCTTCCTGGAAGCACCATTGCCATTATTCCAAGGACAATAATACTCTGTCCCAGCCGCACCATCTGTGTATCATTTAATTTCATTGTGATAAAGCCACTTATGGCGCGCCCAACCGTTATTCCAATATAAAAGAGACTTGCAAAGATTGCTGCTGTTTCGCTTGACACACCTTTATGTAAAGTCAGATAACTGCTTGCCCATAATCCGGCGGTCTGCTCCAGTGCGCAGTAACAGAAGAAGCAAAGCATCACTTCTTTGGCTCCTGCAATTTTTAAGATTTCACGGAGTGACAAAGCCTTTTCTGCTGTTGTGTCAGCTTTTTCTGATGCATTCTCCAGTAACTGTTCCATTTCTGCATTCTGCAAATTTTCGATCGGACTTTTCCGCCCTTTCCACAATGGAAGACTGAAAACAAGCACTGCAGTCAACACAACCTGAATGATTCCAATATATCGATAGCCCATATTCCAGCCCTGTCCCATGGAAAGTGCGATTCCCATGATGTAAGGACCTGCCGTTGCTCCAACACCCCACATACAATGGAGCCAGCTCATATGGCGGCTTTCATAATGTAATGCCACATAATTGTTTAAAGACGCATCTACACTTCCTGCACCAAGACCATAGGGAATTGCCCACAGACACAATGCCCAGAAGGAGTGGGAAAAAGAGAATCCAAACAAAGCCACCGCCGTTGCAGCTACGCTGATTGCAGTTACTTTTCCGGTTCCAAGCTTCTTCGTAAGTCTGTCACTTTGCAGGCTGGATACAATTGTTCCGGCGGATATAATCATGGAAATAATTCCCGCATAGGAAATCGGCACGCCAAACTGCTGATACATGGTCGGCCAGGCGGAACCAAGAAGGGAATCCGGCAGTCCCAGACTGATAAATGCGAGATAAATAATTGCCAGTAATAATTGTGTCATGCTTGCTGTTCCTCCTTGCAGATATTCACCCATTCCTGATATCCGGAACACTGTTCCAGTTCCGGGATTGTCAGCTCAATGGCGCTGTTTCCACTGCCACATGCCGGAAATACTGTTTCAAATTTTTTCAGGCTTTCATCGAGATATACTTTTATACCCTCTTTGATTCCAAAAGGGCAGACTCCGCCAACGGCGTGTCCGATATAGTCTTCCACTGCCGCTGCCGGAATCATTTTTGCTTTGGTTCCGAAGGTTGTCTTATATTTGTGGTTGTCGATTCTGGCATCTCCTGCAGCTACAATCAGAATCGGCTGTTCTCCCACCAGAAAAGAAAGCGTCTTTGCAATACGCTCCGGCTCACAATGAAGTGCTTCTGCTGCCAGTTCCACTGTCGCACTGGATTCTGCCAGCTCCATAATCCGCTCCTCCATTCCAAATTCTTTTAAATATGCTCGCGCGCGTTCGATTGACATAGTTACGCTTCCTTTCATCATTTCTAATAGCTGATTTTATCAAGAATTCCAGACAGATATGCAATGGCAACACCATAGTTGCTCATTGGAACTTTCTGTTCTTTTGCACGTTCAATTCTCGTCATGACATATTTTTTATTAAACATACAGGCTCCGCACTGAATTATTATATCATAATTAGATAAGTCTTTTGGGAAATCTGTTCCGCTGACGATATCCACTGTCAGTCCTGCTCCGATACGTTTTCTCAGCATATTCGGAATTTTCTCCCTGCCGATATCCTCTTTCAGTGGTGCATGGGTGCAGCATTCTGCAATCAGTACCTTTGATTCTTCCGTAAGACTGCTAATGGCTGCTGCGCTCTCTTTGTAGTAAGCGAAATCTCCCTTGTACTCTGCAAATAATACGGAAAATGAGGTCAGAAGACTTTCCTGTGGCTTCTTATCATATACTGTACGGAAAACCTGGGAGTCGGTAATAATAAGCTTCGGTGGTCGCGCCAGCGCCGCCAGCGTATCCTCTAACTTATCCGTTGTGCAGCTCATTACCAGACATTTATGATCCAGCAAATCACGGATGGTCTGTACCTGTGGCAGAATCAGTCTGCCCTTTGGTGCCTGGATATCCTGCGGCATAACAAGAAGGACCAAATCTCCTTCTTCTACCAGTGCTCCGGTTATGGTTTCTTCACCATAATCATCCGGCACAAGTCTTATTAATTCTTCTTTAAATTTTTCTATATCTTCCTTGCTTTTCGAGCTGATAACAAGAATTTCCTGTTTTGTCTCTTCCTTAAGCTGTGCTGCTATGGAATCTGAATCTGTCAGTGTATCCGCTTTGCTCAGTACACATAAGATCGGTGTATGCTTTTCTTTAAAATAGTGGAACCATTCTAACTCTGCCTGATATTCCTCCCCGGAAAACAATAGCACCGCAATATCCGTTTTCTCTGCGGCTTTTTCCGTCTTCTCTACACGCATTTTCCCCAGTTCGCCTACATCATCCACTCCCGCCGTGTCAATAAATACACACGGACCGATACCATGCACCTCCATCGGCTTGTAGACGGGATCCGTTGTAGTTCCAGCTACATCCGATACAATTGCTACCTGCTGTCCGGTAAATGCATTAATCAGAGAAGATTTTCCGCTGTTTCTTTTGCCATAAAAACCGATATGTATCCGGTTTGCACCTGGTGTTTCATTCAATGACATCGCTAAAGACCTCCTAGAATCTGAAATCGCGCTGTCCTTCCTCAATTTCTTTCAGATGACGTTTTGCAATTTCTCTTGTTTTTTCATTTGGTACTTTCTCTATCTCCTTAGTAATCAACGCTTCTCCGATTTTTCTGGTATCTTCAGAAGCATAATCAATCAAATATTCCTTCAATGTCATCAGTGCATTCGGATGACAGCAGTTTAAAATCTGCTGGTTCTTGCACAGACTCATGAAACGGTCTCCCGTTCTTCCCTCACGATAGCATGCGGTACAGAAGCTTGGGATATAACCCATATCCATCAGCCAGTGTACTACCTCATCCAGAGTTCTGGTATCGCTGACATCAAACTGCTCGGAACGCTCGTCTTCCGGCTCCGGATGATCATAGCCACCTACGGAAGTCTTGGAACCACCACTAATCTGGGATACACCAAGGCGGATAACTTTTTCACGTACCGCCTGGCTCTCTCTGGTAGAAATAATCATTCCGGTATATGGAACTGCCACACGGATACATGCACAGATTTTTGCAAAAATATCATCACTGATGCCGTTGTCGAATACATCCGGATCAATGTCATCGGCACGTTTGATTCGTGGCACGCTGATGGTATGTGGTCCTACACCATGCACTGCCTCCAAATGTTCTGCATGCATCAGAAGTCCTGCAAATTCATATTTGTAAAGTTCCAATCCAAAAAGTACACCTAAGCCAACATCATCGATGCCGCCTTCCATAGCACGGTCCATGGCTTCGGTATGATATGCATAATCATGCTTTGGTCCGGTTGGATGTAATTTTTCATAGCTTTCTTTATGATAAGTTTCCTGAAAAAGAATGTAAGTTCCGATTCCGGCCTCTTTTAATTTCCGGTAATTTTCTACGGTTGTTGCAGCAATATTTACATTAACACGACGAATTGCACCGTTTTTGTGCTTAATACTGTAAATGGTCTTAATACACTCTAAGATATATTCGATTGGGTTATTCACCGGGTCTTCGCCTGCTTCAATTGCCAGACGTTTGTGTCCCATATCCTGTAATGCCGTTACTTCCTGACGTACTTCATCCTGTGTCAGTTTCTTCCGGGCAATATGCTTATTTTTTCCATGGTACGGACAATACACACATCCATTGATACAGTAATTGGACAGATATAATGGTGCAAACATTACAATACGATTTCCATAGAAATCTTTCTTAATCTGTTCTGCAAGGTCATATACTTCCTGGATTTTCTCTTCGTTCTCGCAGGCCAGCAATACTGATGCTTCTCTGTGAGTAAGCCCTTTCCGTAATTTTGCCTTTGCAATGATTTCGTCAATAAGGGCAAGATTGTCCTTATTTGCCTCAGCATATGCCAGAGTCTCTTCAATCTCTTCGTGGCAGATAAATTCTTCTGCCTTTAATGATGCTTTGTTATACATAATATTTCCTTTCTTCCGGGTCAGAAGCTCTTTCCCGTTGGTTATTATATGGTGATTTAAGAAATACCTCTTGTATTTCCTTTATTTATATAAATGGTGAATCTCCTCTTGAGACCACCAGTTTATATCCAATGGATTCCATACGGTTGCCAAGACATCCACGGCATTCTGCTGCCTCTTCCCCGGTACAGATTTTATTATCGTAAAGGGCATACTTCTTCCGCACCTTTACCGGTGACAGATTCGGCATTACCACATTTCCTCCTGCTAAAATGCCAAGCTCCCTGCCCCTTGAATGGATAGTTCCCAATGCTGTAGTTGCCGGAAGCAATACCTTCGGCAGCATCAGGCGGATAATTGCCAGTAAAAACAGCGTCATCTCAAGACTTCCCGGCTCCATCTCTCCAAACGGCGTATCCTTTTGCGGAATAAACGGGCCGATTCCTACCATATGCGGATTGAATGCTTTCATAAAGGCAAGGTCTTCCACCAGATTATCTATGGTCTGATAAGGAGAACCTACCATAATGCCACACCCCACCTGATAACCGATTTCCTTTAAGGTATACAGGCACTGCTTGCGGTTTTTAAGAGACATTTCTGCCGGATGGAGCTTCCCATAATGGGCTTCATTCGCAGTCTCATGACGTAATAAATAGCGGTCTGCTCCTGCCGTATAAAGTCTTTCATAGCTCTCCCGGCTCCGCTCTCCTAAGGACAGTGTAATGGCACAGTCCGGGTAAGCAGCTTTTATCTTATGAAGTAAATCTTCCAGTAAATCATCTGTGTAGTAGCCGTCTTCGCCACCCTGCAGGACAAAGGTACGAAACCCTAATGCATAACCACTTTCACAGCAGGATAGGATTTCTTCTTCACTCAGGCGGTAACGTTCTGCATTCTGATTGCTTCTTCGGATGCCGCAATAGATGCAGTCATTCTTACAGTAATTGGATATTTCAATCAGTCCTCTGGTATAGACTTCATTTCCAAATGTCTCTTTCTGTCTTTTTCTCGCCAGTTCAAAGCCGTACTCTGCAATTTCTTTATCGGTATGCAGTTCTAATAATTCTTTATATTCTGCCTCTGTAAGCTGAGTATCCTGATACAGCTTATTAAACAACTCTTTTCCTCTATTCTTCATGTCTGGTCACCACACTGGAATATGCTGTTTTTACACTGATTCCCGGTAATTTTCCGATTTTACCGGTCAGTGCACTGATGGTATCCTGCGGTGCATCGATTGCTATACTTACGATATTTATGCCTCTCTCCCGGTATGGAATTCCCATTCTTCCGATAATATAAGCTGCATATTCATGTAAAATTTCATTTAATGCTCCGACTGATTCGTCCTTTTCTATTACAATGCCGATTACAGCCACTCTGGTATCTGCTGCCATATCTTCGTTCCTCTTGTTTCTCTGAATCAATACAATTTCAACGCTTATTTTACGTTTTTAGTATAAGAGATTTATTTTTGAATTACAATTGTTAAGCCCTGGTTTTATGCGTATTTATTGTATTTTTTTACATACTTATAGTCATTAGGCAATACATAGCCATCTTTCGCCTTATAAAGTCGAAAAATCAAGAGACGGAATAAAACTATTCCATCCCTTGATTTATATTATTCTCACAATATTTTTTATTCTTTCCAATCTGCACAGCCCATGTAGTAATTGTAATACACTCGCAAATCTTCTTTTTCAGATTTATCAGTATAATCCTTGTATATACACTTACTTTCCGAATGCATACTAGAACTTTCCAATTTATTTTCTAAATCCCAATTATATATGCTTGCTTCATTCCCACCCAAGACACCTGCTTCATTTATACTCTGTAATTTAGGCAATGCACTACCATGAGTTGTACTCTTATTTCCAGCATATCCAAATTTTTGTTTTACTGCTATACTTCGTCTATAATAATAATCGTAATTATAAAATTTATGATGAGGATTTCCAAACTTGGTTTCTGTAATGGCTGCATACTGCATGTCATATCCTCCACCATTTACATAAATTTGCGCATAATAGATACCCCTATTAGCATTATGATTTCGAATATCTACATGTACGATAAATGTATCTCCATCAACTCTAGTAGCTTCATACCATGCTATATCTGACTGATCTGCTTTTGTCCATACCGGAGTTATAATGGATGTCACAAAACTTGGCACTTGGTCAATCAAAATGTCAAACGTTCCTGTCACGATATTTTTATTCTGAATTAATACATTAAAGGATATCTGCGGGCGTACAATTTCAAAAGTTGTTGTAACGGCACCCTTATAGTCACCTATACCAGTAATCGTTACATATGCTGTTCCAACTGCCATATTATTACGATAAGATAGTTTATAGTCTACATTTTCCTCTAACTTCTTTCTGCCATCCTTTACAACAACTGGTGGTGTCTGTAGATTTCCATTGTAATTTAGGGATGCAACCGGAAGAACCGTACAGTTGTCAATGCTCTTTTCTTTAATTGCAAACGTTACAACTTTCTCACCAGAATATACTCCCATACCGGAAATGATTACCCTGGCAGTTCCCACATTTCTATTGTTACTGTAGCTTACCGTATAATCAACATCTTCTGTTAATACCTTGCTTCCCATCTTAACGACCGGAACCGGCTTATAAGTCTGTCCGGTATACTGCTCTGAAGCAGGGATTCCGGTAACTATTGCCTTGGATAAGCTGTTGCTGATTTTGAATTTCTTAACAATTGTTCCGGTATAATACTGGGTCAGCGGACGCACAGTAATGGATGCATCGCCTGCCAGCTCATTATTTGCATACGTTGTTTCATAATCTTCATTCAGCGTTAAGGTATTGCCACCACATGCCACATGGATAGACGGACATATCGGGCTTCCGGTATAAAGCTGTTCCGGAACACTGTCAATAATTGCATCCTCAAGGCTTGCCACAATATTGAAGTAAACGCGCTTGGTCTCATCATAGTTGCCAAGTCCTTTAATTACTACCCATGACTCTCCTGCCCTTAAGTTGTTGCCATTGACAACCTGATAATCCTTCCCTTCTACCAAAAGCTTTCCATTGTCATAAATCGTCAGTGCCGGGCGGATGTAATTGCCGGTATACTTCTGATCCGGGATTGCTTCTGCCACAGCATTTCCAATATCATGCTTGGTAATCTTATAGTATACCGTAATGCTGTCTTTGTAGTTACCGCTTTCGGTTGCAGTTACCGTTGCACTTGCGGTTCCGATTGCTGTGTTGTTCTCATAGGTTACTTCATACTGGGAAGAATCAATGGTTAATCCGGTAGAAGTATCTTTTAAAGTAAGTACCGGTTTAATCTCACTTCCGGTATAATCTACGTTATCGGTTCCGGTAATCTCAATATCTGCAGAAGTAAGTGACTTTCTTGCAATCTGATATGGATATACAGCTGTTCCTACATATCCGGTCTGGTCATTTTCCGTACCAACGATTCCAACATATACTGTTCCAGCATGAATCAGGTCAATGGCACTTGCTTCCGTCGTACAATCTTTATCAATATAGTATTTTACGATGTAATCTTCGTTTTCTGTCAGATAGCTTCCGGTCTTATTGAACTTCACCTGAATATTCTTCGGCTTGGTATCAAGACCGTTATATACAGTATCGGAAATTCCGGTTACCGTTAAAGTATCATTGGAAAGTAAGGTACCGATGGTAAACTTCTCAATTCGTGTTCCACTGTAGTTACCCTGTCCGGTTACTTTAATCCATGCGGTTCCCACCTGACTGTTATTGGTAGAATATTCATAAGTAAAGTCTGTTCCATTTACCAGTGCTACAATTCCATTTTCCGAATTATCTTTCAGGCTGATATTCGGTGTATAAGTAGTACCCTGAATATAAGGATAGTTCCGGTTTGCCGGGTCAAATCCTGTATCAGAAGCATCGGATAACGCCGCACTGATATTTTCAGAAGAAAGATCCCTTGCCAGAATAGAGAACGGAATTGTCTTGCTTCCGGTATAGTTGGTGGTATCCTTCGGAGTAATCTGAACAAACGGTCCGGAAGTTCCATTTGCATCTTTTACAGCTTCATTATTAAAGTAAGCTGCCGTATAATCCACATTGCGAACCAGCGGTTCTGCACTGGTGGATGTCATATAAACATTTAATTCCGGTTCATACTTGGTTTTTAATGGTACATACTGTGGATCTTCTATTTTAGAGTATACTAAATCCTCAACATTTTTCTTTAAAATGTTAAACTCTACAGTTGCAGCTCCGGTACAGCTTGCCACACCGTGGATTGCTGCATATGGCGCATTTGCCCCGCCGGCGTTCGCTGCATTGATATTATTGCGATACTCATCCACCACATAATCCGTGTCTAACGTAAGGGTCTGTTCTTTGTTATTTTCATCATTAAATGTTAATTTAATTTCAGGTTCCTGCGCCTCACCATTGTAGGTTACGTCAGCAATTGTCTTGCTTACCGTAGACAAATCACGTTTTGTAATGGTAAATGTCTTAGTCAGTGTTCCCTTGTAATTGCCCTTACCGATTACAGTAATGGTCTCGGTTGCACCTGCCGGTGCACTGGATGGATTATCTGCATCCGTCTGGTAATACACACTATAGTTTGCCGGATCAATTACTTCTGAACCGCCAATCTTCTTAATGACCAAAGAATCCGGCTTAATTAGCTTACCGGTATAAACATAGCTGTCCGCAATTCCGGTAATCTCATAATCTTCCATATGAATGGAATCAATGGTAAATGCTTTCGCCTTGGTGGTTCCCATCAATTTACCGTTTGCTGTTGCCTGAATGACTACACATGGTCCGTTCTCGCCATTTGCTGCTGCAACTGCAGTATTCTTACGATAAGTTACCGTATAATCTTTTCCTTCTTCCAAGGTATCAAAGGTAGAACCGGTTAATGCATATTTCACAACCGGAACCGGTCTGATTTCCTGTCCGGTATAGGAGAATACATCTCCACCTAAGTCAATACTTAAATCATCACTGCCCAGGTCGTATTTAATCGCAAACTTCGCCGATTTCTCACCACTGAAATAAGTTCCGGTTCCCTCAATCGTTACGGTCGGGTCAGTCAGTGAAACAGATTTACCGTTTACAATGCTCTTAATGTTGTAGTCTGTTCCAAGTGCCAAAGTCTTGCCATCACATACCACAGTCATATTTTCAATTGGCTGTGTGGTTGTATTGTATTCGCTTCCAGTATATTTCTGTGCCGGAATCGTAATCTCAGCATCTTCAATTTTACCGGTAATTGCAAAATTCGCAACATAGCTGCCTACCCAGTGATTCTTCTCAATTCCGGTAATGAGTACACTGGCCTGCCCTGGAACCGTATTATTTCTATAAGACACGCTGTAATGTGTTCCCTCTATCAGACGTTCCTGGGTATCGCTGCCTTTTACATACACGGTAACGGTAGGTTTCATTCCGCCGGATGCTGCCTGTGCCTTATCATACTCAATGGTATCATAGCTTAACTTCACTTCAATCTGGTCAGCAGAATTATTCATATCTCCATCATAGTAGAAGTAACTATTCTTGGTTCCCTTAAAGTTACCGGTTCCTTCAATGGTAATATCCTGCTGTCCTACTTTAAATTTATCTACCTGGGTCGGAGTATAGGTATAATCTACGCCAGGCTGCAGTGTATATGAATATTCTCCAATTCCGGACTCATTTGGAAAACTCTGTGTTACTGTGAAATCCGGAATACTCTTTTTAAAAATGTAACTCATTCCCTGTAAAGATACGCCTACACCATCAATACTCTTCCGCTGAATAATAAACTGGTTCGAACCTGCAATCTTATCTGCAGTATAATCTGCGCTTTCCAATACACCACAGTAGTTTCCAATACCCTGGATTCTTACATAAGTCGTGCCGGCATTGGTTTTTTCTGCGACTGTTGCTACATTCTGATAATCCTCATCCGAATATACTTCAAACTGATAATCCTTATTCGTTGACAATAAGCTGGAAGAATCTCCATAGCTTACTTTTACGGAAGGAGTCAGTACTTTATTGGCATAAACCGGACTATTTACATCTACCCGGAGTTTGCTTAATTCGTTGATATCCTTCTGATTAATGGTATAGCTTACGGTTGTTGTTCCTGTATAGTTGCTGTTTTCTGCCGCCTTTAAGGTCAGAGTTGCAATTCCCGCATTGATTGCATTTTCACTGCTTTCAATACTGTATTCCTTATCGGTCAGAATATAGCCATTGGTGGTAGGGTACTGTAATACAACACCATCTCCGTCTGCGGTAGTAGAAATTACAACTTTCTGCTCAATTCCATTATATGTATAAGTTCCATTTACTCTTGCATTCAGTTCAGATATATCTTTCTTTGCAATGACTGCATATCCGGAAATATCTCCATAATACTGACCCTTGCCGGATACTACGAAGTAAATCGTCCCCGCATTGATAAATGCCTCATTTGTCTCAGAGCTTACAACATTCTTATGTGCTGCATCACTATAGAAGGAAATGCTATAGGACGACGGATCCGGAATTGCATCCATCATCTTTGTCTCAATTGCCTGAATCATTTCATCCTTATGGGAATTGCGGTTATAGGTTCCACCGGAAATATTAAATGCCGGCACAACGGTCGCAATATTTGCTCCAATAAAGAATGTGGTTGTTGCGGTTCCGGTATAATTCTTACCGTCTACCGCTTTGATTCTGACATATACTTTTCCGGAATTCTTATGTTCTGAAACCTGTTTACATAATTCATCGTCATAATATCCTTCAACTTCATAATCCACGCCTGCAACCAGTACACGGTTTCCATCAGATACACTGATACCCGGCTCCACTGCTTCTCCGGTATAACCGCAGTTGCTTGCAGTTACGGTCAGCGTGCTCATGTTCTTTGGTGTGATTTTATAAGAAGTACGGATACTTCCGCCTAAATTAGCATAAGTTCCAAGACCGCTGATTAATACATAATAAGTACCTGCGTCCACCGGCTCTGCAATGACCTTCTTGTATGCAGAATCCGTAAAATAAGTAACCTTAAAGTCTTCGCCCTGTACCAGGCCTTTGGCACCGTTATTATCAGTAATACGGATTGCCGGTACCTGCATGCTGCCATTGTATTCAAAGGTAACCTGTGTCGGATCATAGTTTGCAGAACCTGCAACGATATTACACTCGCATTCATTTAACTTTCTTGGCACAATACTGAAAGTTCCACGGTTCACGCCACCCTCTGCCAGTGCATAATCTCCAGTCAGTCTGATATAAGCCTTTGCATTGTTGGTTCCAATTTCGATGTTATCTTCACAGGAAACCACTTCTACATACTGGCTGTCCAAGGTGACATTTTTACTACCTTCGGTATAATAAACGGTAATATTTGCAGGATCCGGCACAACAGCACTACCGGTATAAGTCTGGTCTGTAATTACAATATCTGTCGGGCTGATGTTCTTTGGCTTAATCATATAAGTATATACTCTTTCGCCTCCGGCATAGTTACTGCCATCCAGACCGGTTATCTTAAGATAATAGGTTGCTGCATGAATCAGTTCCTGTACGCCCGTAGTCTCTTCCTTATCGTCTGCCGGCTTGGTACATTCCGGGTCACGATAAACAGCATAGTCAAAATCCGTTCCTTTTTTCAAAGCATTCCCCTCATCATCGGTTGCTGTCAGGGATAATACTTTGCTCTTGCCGTCAAAGAAGCTGGAATAACTGGTATCTTTATTAATGACACCTGCTTCTGTTCCGTTGATTGCCAGCTTAAAGGTACATTTATCTAAAGATTTTGCTACAATATCAAAATAAATCGGCTCTGCCTTGGTTCCAAGGTCTCCTTCGTAGTAATCCAGTCCGGTTACCTTCACATAATATCTTCCAATAGAAGTCGGTTCAGGTACAGTCTTGGTATACTCCGCATCTTTATAATAAGTAATCTTATATCTGGAATCACTGATGACATCACCGGATGTATTGGAGACGGTAATGTTTGGCACATTTTTCTTGCCATTGTATTCCAGTTCATTTTTATCCAATACTGCTTTGCCAAGCTTGTCATAGATCTCAAAGTTGATAAATGCGTTTCCGGTTAAATTTCCGGTTCCGGTAATAATCAGGTTATTGGTTCCGGTCTGTCCTGCAGTAGTTTCATTTCGGTATGCCACGTTGTAGTTGCCGGCAGGAATCTCAACGCCATTCAACTTCACTACTACCTCATTGGTCATATCCGGTTTACTATTCTTTACATAATAATATTTATCACTCTTTAAGGAAACACTGATGCCTGCTGCACTTAAATCTGCCTTGCCAATCAGGAAATTAAAGGTCTTGCTGCCCCGGTACAGAGAAGAAGAATTCGCTGTTACTGTCATCTTCGCTGTTCCGGCATTGGTATTATCTGCCCAGCTTGTGGTATAGTCAGACGCCTGGATTCCTGCGGAATTCTGACTGTCTACCAGTGTAAATTCCGGTCTCTGTGCGGTTCCGGTATAAGTAGAATCGCTCAGTCCATTGGAAACAGTTACAGAATCTGCTCCAATATTATAGTAAATATTGTAACGGTTCTCTGTAATTGTTCCAGAAAATGTATAGTTACTGCTGCTCTTTAATACAATTTTAAAGGAATGTGTTCCTACTGTGGTATTGCTTCCGGATGTATATTCTACGTTATAATCATCTGCTGAAAGGTTTACCATGGTAGAAGTACCGCTTATGATACCATACACCCCTGTAATCGTCGGTAATACATCACTTCCTGTATAATATACATATCCGTCTTCACCGGTTCCTTCCACCCCTTTATAATTAACACCGATATAGCTTAACTTCTGCTGTGCAATCGTAAAGCTCTTGGTGGTCTGCCATCTGTGGCTGTCTCCGATACCAACGATATCAATATATGCTGTTCCTGCGCTGGTATTATTACGGTAATAAACGGAGTAATCCTCTTTTTCTTTCAAAGTTTCTCCAGCAATCTGGACCGTAACTGCCGGCTTAACCTCCTGTCCGGTATAAGTATAGGTATCATTTCCGGTTGCAGTTGCACCATTTGCATCCGCTCCTAATGTAATGCTTCCATTGCCTGGAAATGCATCCGCCGCCTCTGCCGGTATTGCCGGAAGAACGCCTGCAATCATACAAACACTTAAAACTAATACCAGTATTCTTTTTCCAACATCCTTGTACTTACGCATAGAACCTCTCCTTGTTGCTTGTTGTTTCCTCATCTTTTTATCTTTACTATATTCCTTTTGCTTTTCAGATTCAAGAGTAACCCTTTTTTCTAAAAAAGCGCAGAAAAAGACACTTCTAAACCTTTTATCGACCGGAAGTTACTTTTTCTTTATATTTTCCAGCGGATTTTTTCATTTTTTAGAAAATCTTTTTCAGAAAATTAACACTTGACATTTTATACTACCACTGTTACCATTACAAACTGAAAACAAAACATTGCTTTGCTAGGGGCGCCTTTGGCTGAGAAACGTATCTGCGTTGACCCTTATTACTTGAACCGGATAATACCGGCGTAAGGAAGCACATAGTTCAACCTCCTGGCAGAGTATCATCTTTAAGGAGGATTTTTTATGTCAATTTTTGCAACATACGACGGCTCATCTTACCAGCTTACCACCGCAGGTTTTACAGCCCTCGTTATCATCATGATTGCCATTCTTCTGATTGGCTGTGCTATCTTCGGTGGAAAGAAGAAATTCAGTGCAAAGCAGCTTGCATTTTCAGCTATGGCAATTGCCCTTGCCATGGTAACTTCCATGATTAAACTTTTCGATATGCCAATGGGCGGTTCCGTTACTTTACTGAGCATGTTATTCATCGTTCTGATTGGTTACTGGTACGGTCTGGGTGCCGGCTTAACCGCAGCTTTTGCTTACGGAATTCTGCAGTTAGTCGTTGACCCTTACATCATCAGTGTTCCACAGATGTTAGTGGACTACCTCTTCGCCTTTGGTGCATTAGGCCTTTCCGGACTTTTCAGCAAATCCAAACATGGACTTATCAAAGGTTATATCGCTGGTGTATTAGGTCGATACTTCTTCGCATTCCTTTCCGGCTGGATTTTCTTCGGCATGTATGCTCCGGAAGAATTCCCGAATGCAGTGGTATACTCTCTTGCTTACAACGGTGCATACCTTGGTGCAGAAGCACTTATTACATTAATCATTATCTGTCTGCCACCAGTCCAGAAGGCATTGAATGCCGTTAAGAATATGGCAAATTCATAATATGATTCTGTCCAAAAAGAGCGTCTTTTCTAATTAGGAAAGAACGCTCTTTTTGATTACGCGAGTAGCGAGAAAAATCGCATGCTTGCATGCAGATTTGACGAGCACCGCGATAACTCGAGAAACTCGCAAAGCGTGTTTCTCGTAGTTGCATTTCTGTATTTTCTTAATTTGTCATTCATTACATCTGAATCCATCCAAAAGCATTTGCTATGGAACTGATTAAAATAATCGCTGCAAAGATCGGACAAAGGTATTTTATCATCACCGTAAATATCTTTTTCCTGCGGAACGGGTTGCCGCCCCGGGTTACTTCTTCTTCAATCCGCTGCACTCCCACCACTCTTGATACCAGAAGGCAGGTTGCAATAGCTGCAATCGGCATCATCACGGAGTTCGTCAGGAAATCAAAGAAATCAAGAATCTGCATTCCGATAATTTTTACATTCGCCAATGGTCCATATCCCAGTGTGGAAAGACTTCCCAGAAGAAGCATTACAATGCCGACAATTACCGTTGCTTTCCGTCTTTCCCAGCCCAGTTCATCTTCAAAAGTCGATACTGCACTTTCCGTTAATGCAATAGAACTTGTGATTGCTGCAAACAGCACCAGTACAAAAAACAAAATTCCGACTCCGGTTCCAAGTCCCATGCTGTCAAATACTTTTGGAATCGTAATAAACATCAATGATGGCCCCGCCTGCAGTGTTTCCGGATTTCCACCGGAAAATGCAAAGACTGCCGGAATAATCATCAGCCCTGCCATCATGGCAATCGCTGTATCGAAGATTTCCACGTTCTTCGTGGACTCCTCAATAGAAACTTCCTTCTTCATATAAGAACCAAAAGTAATGAGAATTCCCATGGCGATGGACAGGGAATAAAACATCTGTCCCATGGCTGTTACTACCGTCATCCAGGAAAAATTTTCAAGATTTGGAATCAGAAAATATTTAACTCCTTTTAATGCTCCCGGTCTGCTTACGGAATAAACCGTTATTAATATAGAAAGAACAACCAGCACCGGCATCATAAATCTGGATACCCGCTCAATACCATTCCGGACGCCGGCAAAGATAATCCCCAACGTAAATACCGCAAAAAAAGCAAAGCAGATTTCTGTGGAAAGCCCGCTGGAAATGAAATTGGAAAAATATCCATCCGATGCAAGTTTACTGCCATTTCCCCTGATATATTCCACCAGATATTTCATTACCCAGCCGCCAATTACAGAATAATATGGCACGATTAAAACCGGAATAATCGCATTTATCCAGCCACCGAAAGAGAGCCAGCGGGATTTTCCAAAGGTATGATATGCTCCCACCGGGCTCTTCTTCGTCATTCTTCCGATAGAAGTCTCCGCCATAATCATCGTATATCCAAAAGTCAGTGCAAGTATAATATAAATCAGCAGAAAGATTCCTCCCCCATACTTTGCCGCAAGATATGGGAATCTCCATATGTTTCCCAGTCCAACAGAAGCGCCTGCTGCTGATAATACAAACCCTATCTTCCCCGAAAATGTACTTCTTTTCTCATTCTGTGTCTTCATTTTGTTTTTTCTCCTAAACTCATAATTTCCATGACGCAAAGTTATAGAAATCATAACACAGTCTCATAGTTCCTGCAATATTCTTTCCTTTTTATCATGCTACCCCTTATTTCCCCCTATATTTCTGCATTATATATCCATATATTTCATTTGTTTTTACAGTGCATTTCCATGTTTTTTCTTTGTTTTTGCACAATTTGTGTTTTTTCACAAATTTTTCACAATTTTATTAGCACTCACCTCTTGACAGTGCTAATAATTGGTGCTATAACGTAGTCAGAACAAAGGAGAGGAACAAAAAAAAGAGTTCCTAAAACATCCCGGTTCCAAAGAAACAAGGTAAACAAGCATAAAATGATTTATTAAAAAAGGAGAGATGACTTATGTTGATGCCTAGTATTTTTGGAGAGAATTTATTTGATGACTTCTTTGAGGATTTTCCATGGATGGACGATAACATGGATATGAAAAAAACTGAGAAAAAACTTTACGGTCGTAGAGCCGCACGTCTGATGAAGACAGATATCAAGGAACAAGATAATGGTTATGAACTGGTCATTGATTTACCTGGATTTAAGAAAGACGAAGTAAGTGCTTCCTTAGAGAACGGTTACCTTACCATCAGCGCTGCCAAAGGTTTGGACGAGGAAGATAAAGATAAGAAATCCGGCAAGTACATCCGTAAGGAACGTTATTCCGGAGCCTGCAGCCGAAGCTTTTATGTCGGCGATGCCATTACTGAAGAGGATATCAAAGGCGAATTTAAACATGGTATCTTAAAACTCTTCGTTCCGAAGAAAGAAGCAAAACCTGCTGTGGAAGACCACAAGTACATTGCCATTGAAGGATAACAGAACTTTATATGGTATCTGATTCAGATTAAGAAAGGAAGCATGTTATTATGTCAGATAAAAATCCAAAACATCCATTAAAGAAGAAGAAAGTAAAAGCTAAAATTAATGTAGCCGACCATGAGGCTGTTGAGGAAGCCAGAGAAGCTCACAGAAACAAGAAACATTATTACTAATTACAATAGACTATTTCAGGAGGAATGACTTATGTTAGTACCAAGTATTTTTTCAAACAACTTTGTAGATGATATATTCGATGATGTATTTCCATTCGGAGCTTACAATGCTCCTGCAGCAGACAACCGTGCTGCCATGAACACTGACGTTAAGGAATTTGACGACAGATATGAACTGGAATTTGAACTTCCGGGCTTTAAGAAAGAAGATATCCAGGCTGAGCTGAAAGACGGATACCTCATCGTCAATGCCAAACACCAGGACAACAAGGACGAAAAAGGCAAAGATGGCAAATATATCCGTAAAGAACGTTACTATGGCTCTTACCAGCGTAGCTTCTATGTCGGAGATGGCGTTACTCAGGATGACATCAAAGGCGGTTTTGAAAATGGCATCCTGACTCTGACCGTTCCGAAGAAAGAAGCAAAACCTGCTGTGGAAGAAAGGAAATATATTTCTATTGAAGGATAATGAATATCATAACAACTTAAAGTTTAATTTATAAACTGGCAGCAGCAGACGGATTCGTATTTTCCATCTGTTGCTGCCAGCTTTTTATAATTAACTCTGCAATATTAATTCTTTTTCTCTGCTCCAGCTGTTACTTTATCGTCGATGCCCGCTGTCTGATATTCTTATTAAAATTAATCACATTGTGATTATATTCTTCATCCATCAGTTCAGAATGAATCATAAAATCTGCGGTCGCTTTATTATTGGCAATCGGAATGTCATAGACCTGGGCAATACGAAGCAATGCTTTTACATCCGGGTCATGAGGTGCTGCAGTAAGCGGGTCTGAAAAGAAAATAACGAAGTCTATTTTTCCCTCTACTATCTTGGCACCAATCTGCTGGTCTCCACCCAGCGGGCCACTATTATAGCCCTTAACCGGCAGTCCCGTCTGGTCTGTAATCATTTTTGCTGTTGTTCCTGTTCCACACAGAAAATGTTTCTTTAAAGTCTCTGCATTGTCTTTACACCACTGAATCAGTTCTGCCTTTTTCCCATCATGGGCAATCAATGCAATATTTTTCTGTTTTCCGATTGTCAAAGTAAGAAAATCCGGTTCCATACTCATATTGTGTCTTCTCCTTTATTGTATTATTTTCCAACCATTTCATTTATCAAGTGAAAATCAACTCCTGATAAACAATTGCAGCTCGCCAATCACGCTTATATGTTGACTTGCTTACGCTCATTATAACATGACAGGATGATTCCAGACAATGTTTGGGTAGAAATCTTCATATAAAAAACGAGTACACTTAACAGTCTACTCGTTTTTTTCGTCGATGCGACAGGATTTGAACCTGCGACCTCTGCGTCCCGAACGCAGCGCTCTACCAAGCTGAGCCACGCATCGTTATTTAATTCTTTCACACGCTCAACTATATTAGCATATATCGCATTTTTTGTCCAGTAATATTTTTATTTTCTTTTCTACTTAATCGTTTTATGTTATACTTAAGTCAATCATAAGAATGGCTTTTACAATGCCAAGTAACTTTTTTACCAGAGAAAGGCACATTATGGAGAACAACCAGAGACCAACCATTGCAATTATGTTAGGTGACACCCAGTCCAGCTACTCAGAAGACTTACTTCGGGGTTTCTATACCTGTGCCAGAGAAGAAGATGTCAATATTATTTTTCTGATGGGACCTCAGATGCCACAATATTGTAAAGATATTTTATCCTGCAGCTTTGACGGGGACTATAATTATCAGTTCGATACCATTTATGATTATGTACATTTCAGCAAGCCGGATGCACTGATCATCACTTATGGTTCCCTTTCTATTTTTAAAAGTAATCAGGTAAAAGCGGAATTTCTTTCCCATTACAAAGATATTCCATTTCTGATGTTAGAGGACACACCGGACGATCCGGACATCCCATATCTGATTGCTGACAACTACAACGGCATGCGGCAATGTATCGAACATCTTGTGAATGTCCATGGCTATCGTAAGATTGCTTTTGTAGCAGGACCAGCTAACAACAAAGACTCCAACGAACGGCTGAAAGCCTACCGAGATGTTATGGTGGAACATCAGCTTCCGGTCACGGATGATATGGTCGTCTATGGCAACTACTCAGAGCTTGTCACCGAGCAGGTGGAATATATCTTAGACCACAACCCGGGATTAGAGGCAATTGCTTTTGCAAATGATAATATGGCAAAGGCAGGATACCGCGTCTGTGCTGCAAGAGACCTTTTGGTGGGACATGACATTGCCATTACCGGTTTTGACGACATTGACCACGCAAAAACCATGGAGCCACCACTGACCAGTGTTTCCCACAGCAGCTTCCAGTTCAGCTACCAGGCATTACAGAATGCGCTTATGCTCTGTCAGGGAAAGAAGCCACAATCCTGCCGGATGTCAGCCATTTTTCACCAGAGGAGCTCCTGCGGCTGCCAGCTGCACACCGGCTTTACCACACTGCGTCATATCAGCATGGAGCAGCTGCACGATTTTATACACCAGCAGGTCGATGCTATGGCTGAGGAATTATTCTCTTCCATTTCATACGAAAAAGATCGTAATTACTATACCGAAGTTCTACATGCATATTTTGAAAATATATATGAAGAAATCTTTATCCGGAAGGGAACTGACTTCTCCAACGAGCCTCTGATTCGTTATCTGAGAAAGCTTACTGCATATCCCCATATTTCCGGAGAAATGCTCTTAGAGCAACTTACTTCATTACTCCGTACACTGATTAACTTCTCGGAGGAAGAACTGCTGCAGACACAGCTTTCCGGCATTTTATCCTTTACCCAGCAATACGTTCATTCTGCAGATGTCTTCCAGCTTGAAAAAGAAATCATGGATTCTAACCGGAAAGCCTGGTTTGTACCTTCCTTTACAAGAGATTTGATTAACTCCGGTGCCAATTTCAAAGAAACGATTACACATATCATGGAGCGGCTGCATCTGATGAATGTCAAAAGTTCCTTCTTTTTCTTCTTTGACAAACCGGTCATTCATCAGGAAAATGAGCTTGCAGAGTATCCGGATGAAATCTATCTGGCAGCATATTACCATGATGAAAAATCAGTCTACCATGAACCGGGCAAACGTCCAAAAGTAACGACTGCCAATGGATTTTCCAGTTTTCTTCCAAAGGAACACAGCCACTGCTATACATCATTTATCCTCTTTTCCGGGGATGAACAGTTCGGTCTGCTGCTTTGCGAAGTGGAACAGAAAGATATTTCCTTTATGCAGATTTGCAGCCTCCAGATTGGTGCACTCCTGCATTTTATCCAGTTAAATGCCAGCGAACGCCAGATTCAGAAAGAATTACAGGATTCCATGAAAGTCATTCAGGAGCAGAACAGCATCTTAAGCTATATCTCCGAATATGACGACTTAAGCCAGCTTTTGAACCGCCGTGGATTTATGGAACGGGCATCCCATGCTATAGAATCCAATTCCGGCAAAAAGGCTTATCTTCTCTTTGGTGACTTAGACCACTTAAAAGAAATCAATGACTGTTTCTCACATCTTGCCGGTGATTTTGCATTGCGTACCGTATCTGAACGGCTCCGGAAATGCCTGCCGAAAGATGCCATTACTGCAAGACTCGGTGGAGATGAATTTGTATCCTTTATCTTAACAGATATACCGGATTTCAAAGAACAGCTTTTAAAGAATCTGAAAGCAGAGAGCGATGCTTTTAATGCCGTATGCGATAAACCTTTTTATGTAGAAATCTCTGTCGGCATCTACGACTTCTACTGTAATCCGCAGATGAACTTAACAGACATTCTCAAGCACTCTGATGCAATCCTCTACGAGGAAAAGGTCAAACGGCGTGCAAGTATTAAAAAGTAGGCTATGTTTTTCTATAAGCTGTAAGAAACACACGCTATGAAAATAGCGGAAAAAAAGCCGGATGGTCAACCCATCCGGCTTTCTGAAACCGCTCTTTTATTCATCCATTCCCCATTTATCTTTCATGTACTCTTTTCCGAATCCAGAACCGATATTTTCATTGATTCTACGTCCGAAGCAGGCATAAAATCCAATCATTGCGGCGAATATCAGAATTCCAATAAATATAACCATAGTAAGCACCCTCCCTGCGTCACTTTGTTTTTCCAAGTATAACATAAGCCACCCGGAATGTCATCTTTTTCTATTTCATATTCATAATAATCTCTCTTGCGACAGCTTCCTCTACCGGTGTTGCAAATACACCCTCTTCAAATTCCACGATTCCGCCAATTCCTTTTTCTACTACGAAACGAAGTTTTCCATCCCGGACTTTCTTGTCCGTATATAATTTCTTAACCAGCGCTTCTCTATCGATATATTCCGGAATCTCTACCGGCAGCTTCGCTTTCTCCAGCAGATTCTTCACTTCTGCCTTCTCTTCTTCTGTCATATAACCAAGTCTGTGGGCAAGTTCCGTCTGTGCAATCATTCCAATGGAAAGTGCTTCCCCATGAAGTAGTTTATAATCACTGACTGTTTCTATGGCACGTCCTACGGTATGTCCAAGATTTAAGATTTCCCTTAAGCCCTGTTCTTTTTCATCCTTCATTACCACGGCATATTTTATCTGACAGTTCTTCTTTGCGATGTATTCACAGGCTTCTCTGTCTCCCGCGAAAATATCTTCCATATGTTTTTCCAGGAATTCAAACATTTCCTTATCTGCCATGCAGGCATGCTTGATTGTCTCTGCCATACCACTGGAGAGCTGCCGCTGTGGCAATGTCTTCCATGCAGCAATATCAAGATATACCTTCTCCGGCTGATTAAACAGCCCAATCAGATTCGTTGCCAATGGCGTATCTACTGCTGTCTTTCCTCCGACCGATGCATCTGCCGCCGCCAGAAGTGTCGTAGCATAATTAATAAATGGCACGCCTCTGCCATAGGTTCCTGCCAGAAATCCAGACAAATCCGTCACTACACCGCCGCCCACGGCAATGATGCAGCAGTCTCTCCGAAAGCCAGCCTCAAGCATGGCATCTTCTACTTCTTCCTTTGTCTTTCTGGTCTTACTGGTCTCTCCTGCCGCAAAGACAAATTCTTTTGCCTGATAACCTGCTTCCAGCAGCAGTTCCACAATGTGGTCTGCGTAAAGTTCCTTTACAATGCTATCTGTAATTACTGCAAACTTCTTAATCTTGCCAACCAGTCCATTTTTTAAATCATCAATTAATTTTTCCTGTAACTGGTAGCCAATCTCTATTTCATAGCTGTCATCTACTACTTTTTTTAATTCTACCTGAAATACGCTCATGTTTTCTCCGTTCTATCCTGTGTCTTGTAAATCTGCGTCTGTCTCAGATTTTTATTTCGTTTATTATACTATTTTGCTCTTTTCTCTACAACCACCGAAACTCTAATCGAAAGAAATTCCCAGTTTGTGAAATATCCTATTTCATGCCAGATGTTCCTCTATGTATGTAATATATGGCTTCTTATTTACCTTATCCTGATTTGTCACATACCAGTCATAAGCTTCTTTTAACCCATCCGCCAATGGCTTTGTTTCTTTCATAAGTGCAAGCTGTTTCCTGACATCCAGTGCATATTCATAATTATAAAAGCTGAAGTAATTGCGCTGTTCTTCCTCCGCTGGAACTTCCACAAACTCCGGCTGCTTTCCTGCCGCCTGATAGCACAGAGTTACCCAGTCACGAATGGATATGCTTTCTTTATTTCCAACATTGAAAATATGCTGCTTTGGTTGTTTTTCCACCAGAATATCTATAAATCTACACAAATCCTCCACATGAAAAAATTGCAGCTTCATGCCGCCCTCCTGTGGCAGATAAAATTTCCGGTTTTCCAATGCACAGTCAAATACAAAGGCTTCCCGGTATACATTATTCATCGGTCCATATAAATAAGGCGGTCTAAGGATATATGCCTTCGGATTTCTCTGCATCAGTGCTGCCTCAGCCGCTATTTTATTTGTTCCATATGCACCCCAGTGCACATTTTCTGCAAGCTGTATTTCTTCCGTAAATGGTGCCGGCGCATATTCCGGATATACGGCACTTGAACTTATAAGGACATAATCTTCGTAACTTTCCAATGCATTCAGCAAGTCCGCTACATCTTCTCCGGTATATGCCGTATCAACCACAATATCAAAATGCAGTCCCTGCAATGCATCACCAATTGCATGCCGGTCTGCCTGAATCAGTTTTACAGCCGCCGACTGCGGTCTGGTGTTTCGATTTAACACATAAACCTCATCGCCCTTTGCCGCATAATACTCTGCAATAAACCGACTCACAAATACAGTGCCACCAGTTATCAGGATTTTTCTCATACTTCTCCTCCTTGTGCATGGGTTTCTATGAAATTTTTATTTTCCCCGCTCTAATGTTAAAACCATACATTCTTTGGATTCGGTAAATCCGCAGGCATGATACAAGGCTCTGCCACTCTCCGTTGTATCCAGACTCAGTTCTGTCACACCACGCAATTTGGCTTCATTTATCAGAAGTTCCATCATGTGGCGGGCAATTCCCTGTCCACGATAGTCCTTCTTCGTATATACATTCATAATATGTCCACGTTTTCCGGTAGGATGGACAAATGTCGGCATGACCTCAATATAGCTGACCGATGCACAGCCAACTACTTTTCTTCCATCCATTGCCAGAATGGTTGTCTGGTTGCCATCTTCAAAATACAATCTGCTGCTGTCGATCAGATTATCCGGAAATGTATAATCCTCTGACAAATCATTTACTTCCCGCAGCATCTCCAGCCGGGTACTCATCAGATTCTCCATATCTCTTCGTGACGCATTCATATATGTTATCATAATCATTCCTCCAGGTCGCATTTTTTCTGTCTTCTTCGTACAGCAGTATCATATCACAGAACGGAGGAAATAATACTTAATTTTTTATGATTCTTTGATTTCCATATAAAATGTCACATTCTTACAATCATATCCTACGAACTTCAGTCGATTTTTTCCCTCTTTCAACTGAATAGAATAGGTAGTCAGTTCATTCACTTCAGAATCCGGCGTACATTCCACCACCGTTGACACATTTCCATCCTCATCAATCTGCACCAGCTTTGCTTTTCCTTCATCCAGCGTAAACACAAGCGTTATATCTACCCACGTCGCGCTGCTGCAATTCGCTTCCCAGAGTGTCTCCCTGCCATCAAATTTTCCAACGGTGTATGTCACATTATTTCCATAATTATTCAATACACTATTTGTTTTAGCATACCGGTCCCCACCCTCTGCTATCTGAATATCTGAATCGTACTGCTCTTTTGCAAATTTATTATTACAGCCAGTAAGCAATAGCCCCATAACTAAAATACATACTATGCCAAATCTTTTCATTTTCCCTGTAATCTTGTTTTTCATTCTATTTTTAATCTTCCTTTTCATTTACACTTCCTTTGCGTTCTCTCTTCTTTTCCGTTCACTCTTCCTCTTCATTCACTCTTCTCTATCACCGATTGCATGAACAACGCAGGCAAATCCCGCAACCATCGAAAATAAAATAGCTCCTCCCATTGAATTGTCCAAAAAAGCCCCCATAAAGAAACCTACAATTCCCGCAAGTACCATAATACAAACTGCATCCACTGCTTTAAATTTTCTCATAAAAATACCTCCGTTTTTTGCGCTCTTCTTGTTTTTAACTTCTATTTACCCACAACAATTTACATATCATATTATACTTATTATTGTTTCGCATGTATATAGCTTATCTTTAGCTTTCTTTTATGAATTACTTTTTGACTTTCTTTTTTTAATGAAATAAAGACGAAGGGGTTCAAAAATGCCCTTGAAGATGGGGTGAAGATGAATATTTAGGCTTACTTAGCACTACTTCCGATTACTCACAAAAATGGCGGAAATACTGTATTTATCAGCATTTCCGCCATTTTCAACGACTGAGACATCGGGGATTCGAACCCCGGACAACTTGATTAAAA
>NZ_QTWP01000014.1:0-293 GCF_003461185.1 Roseburia sp. AF20-18LB | reverse complement strand
AACCCCGGACAACTTGATTAAAAGTCAAGTGCTCTACCAACTGAGCTAATATCCCATTTCTCAGGTTTTCTGAGAATGCCCAGTTCCGGAATCGAACCAGAGACACGAGGATTTTCAGTCCTCTGCTCTACCAACTGAGCTAACTGGGCAAGAGTTGCGGGAACAGGATTTGAACCTGTGACCTTCGGGTTATGAGCCCGACGAGCTTCCAGACTGCTCCATCCCGCGTTATTCAATTATCTTCTAAAAAGAAGAATGGGCAGAGGTGGATTCGAACCACCGAAGCAATTTGC
>NZ_QTWP01000013.1:0-29964 GCF_003461185.1 Roseburia sp. AF20-18LB | reverse complement strand
GGAAACAATCTGTATGAAGTTTTGAAGGTATGTACCTTTAACAATGACGTTACCTGATTTCAGGCGAACGTCATTCTTTAACTTAATAATCCTCGATAGCTCAGTTGGTAGAGCACGCGGCTGTTAACCGCGCTGTCGTAGGTTCGAGTCCTACTCGGGGAGCTGATTGCTCGATAGCAGATTTTGCTATCGAGTTTTTTACTTTACAGGAAATTTCTCAAATCTCAGAAATAGTATTATAATAAACTGGAAATAAAAAATGACATGACAAAAGAGCGAATGGTAAATAGTGCAGTTTTTTTGTGGTAAACTTCTAAAACCAACATAGAAGTACCACATTCGGAATAACAGAGAGGGTCGTATCCGAAAGAGAGAAGAATGGAGTGAAGTTTTCCGTTTTATTCATTTTAGAAAAAATACGAAGGACAACATCGCGGACAGAATGGAATAAGCAATCTAAGAGAGATCTGTCTTTGAGAAAATAAGCACGTAGCTCTTCCGGGATAGTGAAAACACAATGACGGTGAACACAGGCAACAAGCTTACAGGGCAAATGAAAAATGGAAATTGTCATAGGTGTAAGAAATGGCGTTAAAAAGCAGCATTAGAAGTAACGTTAAGAAATAGCACTATAAGTATCACTGAAGAATAGCGTTAAAAAATAGCACAAAAAAACGCCCACAGATAACATCATGATATGATGAACTGATTTTGCTCATGATATCATGACATATCTGCGGGAGTTTTTTATGCTGCTTAGCATCCGTAAGAAGCTGCCGGTAGCAAGTTCTTATGGTGAATAACTCATAAAGAGTTTTTCATATAGTTACACTTCATTGCGTCTTCCTACGAAGATACTGATTACATAGAACAGTACCGCATAGATAAGGAAGCAAATGAGGCAGCGTGTAATCATATTCGAAGCCATAAGGTCTGTTGCAGTTTTAACCATACAGTTATCCAGCCAGTAGTCGGCAAAATCAAAGGATTTCTTGTGGGTCAGGGTGTCTGCCAGTGAGATTATCATGGATAAAACCAGTGGACCGATGATACCGACTGCAATGGAACCGCCTGTTTTCTTAAATAGAACTGCAATCAGGAAGAAAAGGGAGGTATATGCAAAGTTACCAAGAAGCTGTAAAAGCAGGGTTATAACCAGATCTCCTGTGGTACCGGAAAGGCTTCCAACTTCCCAGAATGCAGTGCCGGCAAGGAATCCGGTAAGCCAGCAGACAATGGTATAAACCGTTGTGGCAGCTAAGGATACCATGTATTTTACCGCATAAATGCGGGTGCGGCTGTAGCCTCTTGCAATGATATTTTTTAAAGTGCCATTGGTGTAGTCGCTGCATACAAAGAGGGAAAGAAATACAGCCAGTACAATCGTAAAGTTGCTGGAAGATACTGCACCAACCAGCATATAGATGCCAGTATAAAGAAATCCATCATCAGAAGCACTTACGGTTACGCCGCCAGTTTCCATATTTCCCTGTGATAAACTGTAAATCATATTTAATGTTACTGCGGTCAGAAGAATTAATCCGATTAACACACAGCCACAGATGTAAAAGCTCTTCTGACGGAATAATTTTCGAAATTCAAATCTAAATAATTGTCCCATATTAACCACCTATCCGTTTCATAAAGTATTGTTCAAGTCCTTCTGCATGCACCCAGAAACTATTTACCGCAACGCCCTGTTGAACCAGACGTTTGTTTAATTCAGCGGCTTCCTCAAGATGTGAGGAGAGAATCACCTGATTGCCGGCAATGCGAATCTGTTCTGCCGGAATAGTTTCTGCAAAAATAGTGGCTGTTTTCTGCACATCATCTACTGTAAAAATCAGTTTGTGCTGGCAGCGTTCATTTAATTCTGCAGCAGTAACTTCTTCAATCAGCATACCGTCGTTGATAATTCCATATCTGGTAACGATTTTGGACAGCTCATCTAATAAGTGGCTGGAAATGAGAATTGTAATATTTTTCTCATGATTCAGCTTTAAAATCAAATCACGGACTTCCTTCATTCCGGCAGGGTCAAGACCGTTTACCGGCTCATCTAAGACTAAGAACTCCGGATTGCCGAGAAGTGCAATGGCAATACCAAGACGCTGGCGCATTCCAAGGGAAAATTTGCCGGCTTTTTTATTACCGGTATCAGCAAGCCCAACCAGAGAAAGGATTTCCTTAATCTCTGCATCGGTGCCACCGTAAATTAAGGAAAACTGCTTTAAGTTTTCATAGGCGGTACAGTTTTTATAAAGTCCAGGTGCTTCGATTAAAGAACCGATTTTGCGTCTGGCTTTATCGAAAGGCTCGCCGTCGAATAATTTAATTTCTCCTTTGGAAGGGAAAGCAGTACCTAAAACAAGGCGCATAAAAGTTGTTTTTCCGGCACCGTTTTTTCCAATGAATCCGTAAATATCACCTTTGTGAATGGTCATATTTACATTATTTACAGCCATCTTCTTACCGAATTGCCGGGAAAGATTCGTTGTTTGCAATATTGTTTCCATAAACATATCTCCTTCTTTATTTGTATTACTACAATAATACACTAAGACAGTAATGTCAAGAAGAAAATTTTAAAAGATGGACAGAAGGGGAAAAGAAGTGTACCCTTAAAGAGAATAATTTTGAGACAAAATTTTGAGCAAAATTACTCCAGCAAAATTATGACGAATAATTCTTAAAAAACGCTTTACATCACCACTACTCTATGGTATACTAAAACACGTTCTGACGGTCGTTGGAACGTATCTGGCTCCGTGGTCAAGCGGTTAAGACATCGCCCTTTCACGGCGGTAACACGGGTTCGATTCCCGTCGGAGTCATTACACGAACGGAATATGAGGCATAAAAAATGTGCCACTGCATATACTGGAAGTGTTACAACAGAATATGGCGACATAGCCAAGTGGTAAGGCACGGGTCTGCAACACCCTTATCACCAGTTCGAATCTGGTTGTCGCCTCTTTCAAGAGAATCTTTTATAGATTCTCTTTTTTTACGCGAGTAGCGAGAAAAATCGCATGCTTGCATGCAGATTTGACGAGCACCGCGATAACTCGAGAAACTCGCAAAGCGTGTTTCTCGTAGTTGGCGAGCACCTTAAGAAACTTCAATACCATGCACCTGCAAAAATTCCTTCGCAATCTTCGAAAGGTGCCGGTCTTTGCTGATAATAAAAGCACTCATAATATAGAGGTTTTCATCGGAAATATATTTGATGCACATATCCTTAATTTCACGTATGTCCTCTTTCGTCAGGGAGACTAAGGCTACACTTCCAAAAGAACGCGCCCATTCAATGGCAGTGGTTTTCGGAGAAGTAATCATGGAAACATTTGGCGAAAGAAGATAGTGTCCAAAAGAAGCATAAACAATATCCAGACAGTCAAAAGGAATTGCCAGCGGGTAGTTGGCAAGGTCCGGGACAGAAAGCTTTCCTTTGATTTTAGCCAGGGGATGGTCTTTTGGAAACAGTGCAACAATATCCTCTCTTTCATAGGGATAAAGTGTAAGCGCACCATGTCCGGGTGCGGCAGAGCGAATCAGCCCAATCTCTGTAATTCCATTTAAGACATTCGGAATAACAAATTCGCTTGGAATCTCATAAAAGTCATAATTTACTTTCGGGTGCTTTGCGATAAAGGCATCAAAAAATTTGTGCAGAAAATAAGGAGAGTTACCGGCTGGAATCGAAATCTTCAACAGTTCAGAGAAGCCGGCTTTCTGATTCAGCAATTCATTTCGTAAGCCCTCTTCCATCATGCAAATCTCTTTGGCACGTTTGTAAAAGATTCTTCCTGCATCCGTCAGCTCTAAAGAACGGTTTCCCCGGAGAAGAAGCTTCGCACCATAAGTTTTCTCAATATTTTTTAGCTGGTTACTCAAAGAAGGCTGTGCAATCAGAAGCTTATTGGCAGCCGCTACGATACTGCCGCAATCTACAATGGTTACAAAGTTACGGTAGGAGTCTAATGTCATAATAAAATACCTCTTTTGTTTTGTAGGAATCATTTGAAAATATAATTTATGTGGTTTGTAGGGGGGATTGTAAAAAATATAGGATTTCCAATATAGTTCCGGGTATGCAGGGAAGATTATTTTTGATATGAAATGCCGCAGTTCTAAAGCACATGTTTTTCTTTCTGTTATCAAAACAGTCTTTCCAATGTTTGACATGATAACTGCCCGGTTCGCCGAAGTACGGATGCATTTTAAGGGCTGTTAGGGGCACTTGAAATTTCGTCTGGCATCCGGCAACGCTGGCACAGGGAAGTGCCAGCGAGGCGCATATGAACATGGATGTGAATTTGCGCCGGTTGCCAGGCTTATTCAGTTATAGGTCGAAATTCTTAGTGCCCCTTGCAGACATTATTCAGCATCCGTACTCGGCGGACAGAGTAGTTATCCTCTCAAAGCAATGGAAAGACAGTTTATAATCAAGAAAAACATGTAACTAAGAACTGCAGACATTTCATATCAGATAAAATAATCTTCCTGCATAACCGGCTAATTATATTGAAGTAAATATTTTTTCAATCTTCCTCCACACAATATAATAAAAATATTATAGAAACCAAGTAAAAATAGTATTTTTATTATAAAACAATTTCTATTATAATGCAAATGTATGTAAAGCAAAGGTGCAATACGGGGACGTGTTGTACCTTTCGTGTTTTTCATAGTTACAATACATCCGAAGGAGACAAAACATTCTCCGGCGGATATATAATGATGGATAAGAGGATATAGATAAAATGGAACATTATGATTTAGAAGTATGTGGTCTGAAACGTGAACTGCCTTTTGTTAAACTGTCAGATGGAACAGCGTATGCAAGTTTTGTGGTAATCAGTGATACAGAGCTGATTGAGAAAGCAGGTAAGGAACTGGCGGCATTTGCCAATGGAGCAGAAATTATCCTGACTATTGAAGCAAAAGGAATTGCCCTGGCGTACGAGATTTCAAAGCAGCTTCATATGAAGGAATTTGTGGTAGTCCGGAAAAGCGTGAAGTCCTATGTGAAATCATTTATCCAGGATGCGGTGCATTCCATTACAACAGAAGGAAATCAGGACATTTTTCTGGATGAAACGGATGCAGAGAAGTTAAAGGGAAAGAAAGTTGCAATTGTGGATGATGTGATTTCAAAAGGAGAATCCCTGGCTGCGGCAGAGCGTCTGGTGCAGAAAGCCGGAGGAGAGGTTTGTAGCAGGCTTGCAATTCTTGCAGAGGGAAAAGCGGCAGAGCGGACAGATATCACATTTTTACAGAAACTACCATTGTTTCAGAAAGGAAAAGAATCCTATGGGCCTGTTGATTAAACATGCAGCAATTGCAGATGTGTTGGAAGATGAGATAAAAACCGGGGATATTTATATCAGAAATGGTCGTTTTGAGAAAATTGCAGAGCATATTGATGCCAGTGAAATAGAAGAAAAGGAGCATCTTACGGTAATCAATGGGGAAGGGCTTACTGCCCTGCCAGGATTAATTGACGCCCATACCCATGTGGAGCTTAGCATGTTAAGCAGTGCATCTTTTGCAGAGGCACTGATACAAAACGGAACCACAGCAGCAGTCTTAGACCCTCATGATGCAGTAAATGTCTTAGGACATAAAGGTGCAAAATATCTGATGGAAGAGATGAAGGAGACAGAGCTTACACCGGTCTGGATGGCATCTCCCTGTGTTCCGTCAGCACCGGGATATGAAGACTGTTATGGACAGGTGATGCTTTCCGATGTCAAAGTGATGGTGGAAGAATATGGCATGTATGGAATTGCAGAAGCCATGGATTATAACCGGGTCATTGCAAAGGAAGCTTCTTTAAAAGAAATCTTAGATTATGGAAAAGAAAAAGGTTTAAAAATAGACGGACATGCGCCGGGTGTATTGGGAGCTGACTTAGATACCTATATTGCAGCAGGCGTAAGCTCCGACCATGAGAGTGTAACGGTGGAGGAAATGTTAGAAAAATTCAGGAAAGGAATGTATGTCATTATCCGCCGTGGCTCCTTAAAAGAGCCCGCAAGTGCAAAAGAATTCTTAGATAAAGCAGGAGACAGCGACCATATTTTACTTTCTACCGATGGCTGTATTACAGCGAAAGATATGGCAGAGCATGGACATATGAACTATGCACTGGCGCAGATTGTGGAAGAAGGTGTGGAGCCGCTTCAGGCAATCAAGCTTGCTACGGTTTATCCGGCAGCAGCCTATGGCTTAAAGGACAGAGGTGTCATTGCAGAAGGATATCGTGCAGACATGATACTTGTGAAGAATTTAACAGACTTTAAGGTGCAGGATGTTATTGTAAACGGAGAAATTGCAAAGGCTTCTTATCCGCGAATGGATTATCCGAAAGAAGTGATCCATTCCATAAAGCGGGATGATTTAAAAGAAGGAGAACTTACGATTCCATTGCCGGAAGGCTGCATAGATGGCGAAGTAAAAGTCAATATTGTAAAAATCGTGGACGGAACCTTAGAGACAATTCACGAAGAGAGAAAGCTTCCGGTAAAGAACGGTGCACTCATTTTAGAGGATGACTTAATGTATTGTGCAGTAGTAGACCGTTACCGGAAAGATGGTTCCATCGGAATCGGCATCATCAGCCAGGCAGGAGCACTGCAGGGAGCATTTGCCGGTTCGGTAGGACAGGATACCCAGAATCTGATTGCATTTGGAACTTCTCTTTCGGATATGACGCTGGCATTTAATCAGGTCATTGCAAAACAGGGTGGTCTTTCTTATGTAAGGGATGGAGAAGAGAAACAATTTGTGGGACTTCCGGTACTTGGCATTTTAAGTCAGAAGCCAATGGATGTATTTGTAGAGGAAACAGATAGACTTTTAACTGATTTGTGGGAACATGGCTGTATTCTTAAGAATCCAATCCTCACTATGAGTCTTCAGATTTCCCTTGCTGTTATTCCGGAGATGGCAATTACCAACCGGGGATTATTGGATATTATAAATAATCGATTTATTCCAGTTTGTGAACTGGTTTAGATAAAACAAAAGAAAGGATGTTTATTATGGAAAAGTTTTTCAAACTAAAAGAAAATGGTACCAGCGTAAAAATCGAGTTTATCGCAGGTATCACAACATTTGTTACCATGGCTTACATCATCATGGTAAATCCGGCAATGCTTGCCACACCTTTTGAAGGAACCGATATGTATGATAAGGTATTCAACGGCGTATTTTTTGCCACCTGTCTGTCTGCATTTTTAGGAACCTTCTTAATGGGAGTTCTTGCCAGATTGCCGTTTGCCCAGGCACCTGGTATGGGAATGAACGCATTTTTTACTTACACCGTAATGCTTGGCATGGGTTATTCCTATGAAGCATCACTGGCAATGGTATTCATTTCCGGTGCATTATTTATCCTGATTACCTTATGTTCCTTCCGGGAAAAAATTGTAATGGCAATTCCCAAAAATATAAAAGTTGCCATATCGGTAGGTATCGGATTGTTCCTTGCATTTATCGGCTTCCAGGATGCAGGTCTTATCGTAGGAAATGACAGCACCATGGTATCGTTGGTGGATTTTTCTACTTTTTCTGAAAATCCGGTGGCTTGCTGGGGTGCAATTTTAGCCTTCTTTGGAATCGTGCTTACCACCGTTCTTTATAAGAAAAAAGTAACCGGTTCTATTTTAATCAGTATTTTTGTAGTAACTATTCTTGGAATTTTCACCGGAAATACTGTATTTGATGGCTTCCAGATTAACTTTGGTGCCCAGGTAAAAGATTTTGCAGATGTTTCCTTATTCGCATGTTTCCGCGGTTTCCGGGAATTATTTATGGGAAGCTCGGTAGGACAGGCAATTTTAACTTTGATCATGCTGATTATCACTTTCTCCATGGTTGACATGTTTGATACCATCGGAACCTTAATCGGAACTGCAAAATCAGCAAATATGTTAGATGAAGATGGAAATATTCCAAATGCAAAGAAGAGCCTTCTCTGTGATGCAATTGCAACGGTTGGCGGTTCTATATTTGGTACTTCCACCGTTACCACTTATGGTGAATGTATCTCCGGAATCAGCGTAGGAGGAAGAACCGGACTGACTTCTGTATTTACAGCAATCATGTTCTTAGCAGCAATCATCTTTGCTCCGTTTGTAAGCATCATCCCATCCTGTGCAACAGCACCGGCATTAATCTTCGTAGGTGGTCTTTTGTTAAGTGCTATCAAAGATATGGAATTTGATGATGTATCCGAAGCAATTCCGGCATATCTTGCATTAATCATGATGCCGCTTACCTACTCCATCGCAAACGGAATTGCCGTTGGATTGATTGCTTATACATTAATTAAAATCTTTACCGGAAAGTTCAAGGAGTTAAATATTATCACAGTAGTATTATCCGCACTCTTTGTTATCCGTTATCTGATGATTTCCTTATAATCTTTTGAAGAACTGCATAAGAAAAGCGCAGGGCAATGAATGCTCTGCGCTTAAATTTTTTCGCTATGTAATAATTCTACTGTGGCTGATTTGGATTCTGCTGCTGACCATTGAACTGCTGCTGACCATTGAACTGCTGTGACTGTCCGTTGAACTGCTGCTGTCCGTTGAACTGCTGCTGTCCGTTAAACTGCTGCTGTCCATAATAAGCCTGCTGTGCCTGATTTACCTTTGGAGCTACAATGCCGTAAGCCCAGTTTGCAAGTCCGTTTAATCCAGGAACGTTTGCTTCGTTTCCTTTGGCTGTGTTTACAAGAGCCATGATACAGAAAATCAGAACTACAAGGCTTACAATACCATCGATGACAGAAATTGCTGTTCCCCATACAGAACCCATAAGAGGTATCTGGTATAAGAAATCGAAAATGTTTAAAATACCATTTACGATATCTGCAAAGATACATAAGAAAAATGCCTGAATTACCTGACGGGAAGCCCATTCATTTTTCTCCACGATGAGAACGAAACCAGTCAGTAATGCAAGAACAGTGCTGTATCCTAAGAATGCAAGGATAAATGCGGCTACTGCATAAAATGATAATCTGATTCCTAACTTACCTTTTTCCATTATATTTGTTCCTCCTAAAAATGGTTTAATATTTTATAACATTATAAGTATACTGTTCTTATGTAAAAAAAGCAAATAAATTTGCATGGAATTGTGTAAAAAGCAGGTAGAAATCTGTAAATTCTCTCTTGACGGATTTGCGCTGCTTTGGTAAACTATATGAGTGTGAATTGACACAATTAAATATGTGGCGTCTTAGCCAAGTGGTAAGGCACGGGTCTGCAACACCCTTATCGCCGGTTCAAATCCGGCAGACGCCTTTTTAAAGAGAACCGAAGAGGTTCTCTTTTTTTAATAGTAGTTGTAATATGAAAGTATGCAGAAATGAAATCCCGGAAAAGCCTATTATAATAAAAGCTGCTAACACATATCCGGTTATTTTTGGTAACAATATGGGAATAGAAACTGGTAGTGCATTTATGCAAATACATAAAAAAGTAGCTGGAAGATATTTAAAAGTCAATATAACTGCATTTTTTACGGTATGTTTTAAAGTAGTTCTGTATTGATCCGGAAGAAAAAATGCATAAATAAGAAATCCCTGCAATAACAACAAAATAAGAAATTGTATACAGAGAGTGAGAGACCTGAAAAAGGTTTCTGGCATAAAAGGTAAAATGTATAAGTTAATCAGACAAAATATAAATAAAATCATTACAGGTAGCCAAAGAAGAATATTCTGCTTTAAATTTTTTCTCCAAAAGAAAAAATAAGTTCTTGCAATATAGGATTCTGTATTTTGTGAAAGTTTTAAATTTGTTTGATAAAGGGCGTAAAAGGATACCCCGATTGTAATGATAGGAAGGGATGTAATAATGAATAAAAAATTTAAAGCAATTAAACTGGTAAATTTGTTGATAAATCGAAAAAATTTACCATCAAGTGAAAAGAAGTTTTCCATAGTATAATATCCTTTCAAAATTAATTCTATATTGTGGAATCCCGGATAATAAGTTTTGTTTCATATTCCATATATGAATGAGGAGAGTTTGGGTATTGTATCCGCTCTAACATCTGGCGGGCTGCAGCAATACCAAGGTATTTTTTCGGAGTCTGTATTGTAGTGAGAGAAGGTGTAATCCTTTCAGAAGCAGGAATATCATCAAATCCTACTACACTTACATCTTTTGGAATCTGATAACCCAAAAATTGAAGAGCATATATTAATTGGATTGCTGTACGGTCATTCCCGCAAATAAATACATCCGGAACAGAAGCCATCTTTTGTAATTTTTTAACGACTATTTGAAAGTCCTGAAACTCATCAGAAGTTTCTGTTAATAAGCAATGTTTCCAGTCTAGTTCCAGGTGATTATCAGAAAGACATTCTTGTAATGCATCAAAACGTTCCTGAAAACCTCGTCCTACATTTGCGGAATAAATATCTCCAACAAAGGCAAAACGCTCGGCACCCTTGGAAATTAAATGATTTACAATCCGGTGAATATTTCTTTTGTTTTCCATAGTAACAATATCTATCATATCTAAAGCAGGATTATAATCCTTTGGTAAATCAACAGTAATAATTGGAAGATTATATTGTAACAATGCATTGCAGATAGCCCCATCACAAATTTCCACAAGAATAATACCTTTAATGGAAGGATCTTTTAATGCAGTAGGAAAATCCATTTTTTTCAAATCACTTTCAGACATGATTCCAATTACAAGATGATAATGTGCATTAGATAAGATGGATTCAATACCTGTTAAAACCGCAGTCCAGAATTCAGAGTCTGGTGCATAGGTTTTGGTAAGAAACAGGATAGAACCATTATTCACATTAGATGGAGAAGTAACATCTCCCGATTCGGAAAAAAGTTCTTTGTTTATGTTATTGTAATTCAGTTCTCTGGCTTTATTTAAAACCCGCTGCTTTGTTTTCGAAGAAACTTCATTACTGTTTTTTAAAGCTTTAGCAACAGTATTTCTGGATAAGTTTAATTCTTCGGCTAATTGTTTAATCGTGCATTTCATACTTCCACCTCCAGATTTATTGTAACACTTTATTAAGAATAAAGGAAGAAGAAAATGTGCGAAAAATAAAAATGCACGAAATGCACAAAATAACAATGAAAAGATGTATAACATGTATAAAACAACAGTTTTTATTATGTAAAAAAAATAGAAAATGATAAAATTGAGAAAGGTATGTTGAAAATAAATAGTGCATATGCTAAAATTTGAGCATAAAAAGAACGAGAAAAAACATGCAAATAGTGCAAAGAGAGGTGCATATGAAAAAATTATTGTACAGACCAAAAGATGCATGGGTTGGAGATTTAATACCGTATTATGAAAATGGAACTTTTTATGGTTATTATCTGCATGATCCAAGAATCAGAGACAAGGAGTATGCAGAAGAAACTACCTGGCATCTTGTAACAACAAAAGACTTTGTAAATGTGGAATACAAAGGGGAAGCAATCAAGAGAGGAGGAGATGACAAGCCAAATAAGAATGCTTACACTGGTTCCGTAATAAAAGACAAAGAAAATCTTTATCATGCATTTTTTACTGCGTATAATGAAGATATAAAAATTAATGGAAAAAGTGTACAGTCTGTAATGCAGGCAGTAGGAACAGATTTAGAACATCTTAATACAGTAGAAGAATTTTTGTTTGTTTCTGATGGAAAGCAATATGAAGAATTTGACTGGCGGGATCCATTTGTATACTGGAACGAAGAAGATGAATGCTATGACATGCTTCTGGCTTCAAGAATCAAAGGAGGAGGTGAATTACGGGGAGGCTGTATTGCACTGTGTAAGTCAAAGGATTTGAAACAATGGACCTATGAAAAACCGTTTTATGCCCCTGGCATGTATATCACCATGGAATGTCCTGAAATTTTCAAGATGGGAAATTACTGGTATCTGGTTTTCTCCACTTTTTCGGATCAATTTACTACACATTATAGAATTTCAAAAAGTCCAAATGGACCATGGGAAATTCCGGAAGATGATGTCTTTGACACCAGATCAGATTATGCAATCAAAACCGCATCAGATGGACAGCGAAGATTTGCATTTGGATGGATTGCAAGCAAATATGGAAATAAAGATTTTGGACCATGGGAATGGGGTGGAACAATGGTGTTCCATGAATTGATTCAGAATCCGGAAGATGGAACATTAAAAGTCCGGGTTATTCCAGGTGTGAAAGAGTTCTATGATGAAGTACAGGATTTGAAACCAGCAGCAGGCTATAATAGCCGGATAATAAAGACAGAAAAAGGAATTCATGTAATAAGTGATACCTTAGGCTCCGGTGTCTATGAAATTCCGGAAGATTGTTTTTCAATTGAAATGGATGTCTGTGTGAAGCGGGGACATGAATTCGGAATAGCGTTACATGTTGATTCTGAAATGGAAAAGGGTTATTTTTTAAGAATGAATCAACGGAAAAAGGAAGCAGCATGGGATATGTGGCCACGTTCGGAAAAGGGAATCTATCAGTGGCAGATAAAAGGTGATATACCATACCAGATAGAAACATCCAGAAGGCTTCCGGATGCAGATGAATATCATTTACTGATAATAAGAGAAGATGATATCTGTATTGTGTATATTAATGATGAAATTGTATTATCTACCAGAATGTATGATCACAAAGGTGGCTATGCCGGTGTTTATGTGGTACAGGGAGAAGTGGAATTAAACAATTTTGTGATAAAAACAAGAAAAGAGAGGGATTAAAATGAAAAAGAGAATGATGAGTATTTTATTGTTAGCAACAATGGTAACAGGGTTGATTGCAGGCTGTGGTTCTACAAAAAAAGAAGCAAAAAATGATGATGATGATGTGGTAACTGTTACATGGATGACATCAAGACCTGTGGATGGTGAAATAGATCAGGTAATGCATGAAATTGCAGATCAGTACAGTAAAGAAAAAGGCGGAAAGTGGAAAATTGAATTTGAAACAACAGCGGACAGACCTTCCTATTTACAGAAATTAAAGACATTAATTGCCGGAGGCAATATGCCGGATATAATTGATATTGATGCCGATCCATATTGTCAGGAGCTGGTAGATGCAGGAATGTTAGTAGATGTAAAACAATTTTTAAAAGATAATGACAGATATGATGATTTCTATCCGATTGCATTAAAATATCAGGAATTTACAGATGGTTCCATGTATACTTTACCATTAGAATATCATGTGGAAATGACATGGTATAACAAAGAAATTTTTGAACAGTATAATCTGACACCACCAACTACCATGGATGAGTGGCTGAATGTATGTAAAACCTTAAAAGATAATGGAATTACACCGATTTCGGTAGATGGTGTTGACAGATGGCCGGTACAGAGATACTTAGCAATGCTTCCATTTAGAGAAACCGGAAATGATTTTATCATTAATTTAAGAGATGGAAAAGAGAAAATGGACAGTGAAACCGGAAGAGAAGCAGCAGAATTTATGAAAGAAATGGGTCAGTATTTTAATGATGGATTTGCTGCAACAGACTATGCAACAGCACAATCAATGTTTTTAGATGGAAAATCTGCAATGTATTATATTGGTGACTGGGAAATCGGCGCTATGCAGGATGCATATGAGCAGGGTAAAATTGATTATTTTTATCTTCCTACTATTGAAGGTGCAAAAACACAGCCAAATGAATTTTGTATAAATTCTGGAATTGGTATGGCATTTAATGCAGAAACATTTGATGAAAAAACAAAAGATTTTATCTTATATGTAATTGATAATTATGGTAAATTATATGCTGGAAAACAGCAGATGTCTCCAATTAAAACCGATTTACCGGATGATGTTGAATACTCAGATCTTTATCTGAAAATTCAGGAAGATATGCAGTCTACAGGTGAAAACTTCCTGAAGCCTTGGGATACATACCTTGATTCCAATACCAATACCGTTATGCAGGATAATTTATTATTGCTGGCATCCGGTGATTTATCAGTAGACGATTTTTGTAAACTGGTAGATGATTCTATTGCAGAATATACAAAATAAGTAAATGACATATCGAGATATGTATTATCATGATTGGTAATACATATCTCGTAACAGATTTATATAAATGAAAAGGAAGGAGTTATAATGGGCGTTATAAGAAACAAAAAGGCCTTTCTGGCATTTTTACTTCCAGGATTATTGTTCTATATTTTGGCAGTATTTTATCCAATAGAAGAGTCTATTCGATTAAGTTTTATGAAATGGGGAGGAATAGGAAAAAAGCAGTTTGTCGGATTGGAAAATTATGTGACTATGTTTCACGACGAAGTTTTTTATAAGGCATTTTTTAACAATCTGATTTACCTTGTTATTGTAGTTTCCATGCAATTATTAATTGGACTGTTTTTTGCAATATTGCTGACATATATGACAAAGCATGTGACACTGGTTAAAACGTTGTATTATGTACCATGTATTATTACAACAGTTGCTATCACACAGCTTTTTAGAAGTATGTACTCAACAGAGCCTATGGGATTATTGAATCAGATATTACAAAAAGTAGGTTTAGGTGGAATGGTAACGTCCTGGCTTGCGAAAGTAAGTACTGTATTACCAGCTGTATCCATACCGGAAGGATGGAGATTTACTGGAATGTATATGGTTATATTTTATGCTGCACTGGTTTCATTAGATCCTTCTGTATATGAAGCTGCCAAAATAGATGGCGCTTCTGAAATGCAGATATTATTTAAAATTAAAATGCCATTGATAAAAGATATTATACTTCTGACTTTGACGATGTGTCTGACAGGAGCATTAAGAGGATTTGATATTCCATTTTTATTGACAAGTGGTGGACCGGGAAATGCCAGCGAATTAATGTCTACATATATGTATAAAAAGGCGTTTTCAAGTAACCAGTATGGTTATGGCAGTACTTTAGCGGTGTTTATTATTATTGAAAGTATTTTAGTTGTTTATATTTTAAGAAAAATTTTTACTTCAAAGGAACAAAAAGAAGAAAAAAGAATTGAAAAAGAACGCATCAGAAGGAATAGGAGGGGAAATCATTGAAGAAAAAAATAATAAAAATAATATTTGCAGTATTGATTATTCTCTTCTTAATCATTCAGATATATCCGGTCATATGGTTGTTTGTTGCAAGTGTGAAACCAACCGTAGAGTTGTCAGCAGCTCCATTTGCATTTCCAAAGAGTATTACGCTGGAAAATTTTTCTAAGGTTTTATCAGATGGTAAAATCGGTATGTATATGTGGAATAGTTTAAAGGTGACCGTTATTTCGCTGATTCTGATTGTAGTATTAAGTTCTACGGCAGGATATGCATTGTCAAAATTTAAAGTAAGAGGAACAAAAACAATTTATTCTTTCTTTACATTTGGAATTATGGTTCCAGTACAGATTACATTAATACCATTATTTATTTTTTATAGTAAACTAGGTATTTTAAATACAAGTTTTTCTTTAATATTACCACAGGTAGGATTTGCATTACCTTTATCAGTTATGATGTTTGTAAGTTTTTACGAATTTGTTCCGAATGAATTGATAGAGGCAGCGGTTGTTGATGGGTGTTCACCGCTTCGGACTTTTATTCAGATTGTGTTCCCATTAGCAAGAAATACCGTTATTACAATTGCTTCCATGTATAGTATTCTGATTTGGAATGACTTTATTTTTGCAAATACATTTATTAGTGATACTTCAGCCAAGACAGTGGCAATGGGATTAAAAGATTATGTCGGAGCATTTGGAAATGTGGACTGGGGTTCAACATTTGCTGCAATAGCAATTTCAATTCTTCCTCCACTGGTAATCTATTTTGCATTAAATAAATGGGTAACAGCTGGAATGACTATGGGTGCAACGAAAGGATAAGGTATAAAATGGATAAAAATATGATTATGCTGCCAGGAACAGCAGCAATGCTTCCCT
Organism: Roseburia sp. AF20-18LB; assembly: GCF_003461185.1. Lineage (NCBI taxonomy): Bacteria > Bacillati > Bacillota > Clostridia > Lachnospirales > Lachnospiraceae > Roseburia > Roseburia sp. AF20-18LB. The sequence goes on along the minus strand of NZ_QTWP01000013.1, from coordinate 14,011 downwards.
ATCTGACACATGGAAAAAGCAGGGCGATTAATGCTGAAAACAGGACAGGAGAAAAGGGAAAGGGAGGTATGGCAGCCAGCGTTCTCGGAAAATCAAGAAAAGGCAGTCCTTGTTTGAATGATATCCAGCCGGGAGAGACGGTTGTTTTAGGAGAAATAGATGGTCCGGGAATTATTCATCATATATGGATAACAACGGATAATAAAACGTCAGAAGGAGATTGCTTTGTTCTTAGGGACCTGGTTCTCAGAATGTATTGGGACGGCGAGGAAAATCCATCAGTAGAAGCACCGTTAGGGGATTTTTTCTGTTGTGGATTTGGAAAAGAGTGTTATATTAATTCCAGTCTTATAACAGTTGTCCCATCCAGAGGGTTAAATTCTTATATTCAGATGCCATTTAAAAAGAGAGCAGTTATTACATTAGAAAATCAGCATGCAAATGCAATTCCGGCTTTTTTTTATCAGATTGATTATAATTTATACAATTATCTGCCAGAAGAAACGGAATATTTTCACGCAAGCTGGAGAAGAGAAGCTCTTACCGAGCTGGGAAAAGATTATGTTATTGCAGATGGAATAAAAGGTAGTGGTCATTATATCGGTACATATATAGCATTGTCTACACTTCAAAGATATTGGTGGGGTGAAGGAGAAGTAAAGTTTTATATTGATGGAGATGAACAATATCCAACAATCTGTGGAACCGGAATGGAAGATTATTTTGGAGGTTCCTGGAGTTTTGCCAGACATGAGGACGGAAAAACGATAGAACAGACATATACAACTCCTTTTCTTGGATATCCATTTTATTCAAGGCATGATGATCTGGTAAATAATTTATATCATAATGATGATTGTCCGCCGATGCGCGGTTTTTATCGCTGGCATGTCATGGATCCGGTGTTTTTTGATGAGGAGCTTAAGGTTACTGTGCAACAGATTGGTGTTGGACATAAAGGTTTATTTGAACGTCAGGATGATTTGTCAAGTGTTGCATACTGGTATCAGAAGGAACCACATAATGTTTTTTCAAAGCTTCCTGAGAAAGAAAAAAGATGGCCAAGATAGAAAAGGGAGCAGAAAGGTCAATTGATGTCAAAGGAAAAAATGCTTCAGGAAATTGAACGGGCACAAATAGTAATTAATCAGAATAAAGAAAAAGTTTCACAGGGAAAAATGAGGCAGAAATACCACTTTATGGCAGAAACGGGATGGATTAATGATCCTAATGGATTGATATATTTCAAAGGAAAGTATCATTTTTTCTATCAGTATAATCCATATCAGAGTTTTTGGGAAAATATGCACTGGGGACATGCTGTCAGTGATGATTTGATTCATTGGGAGTATCTTCCGGTTGCATTAGCACCAAGTGAACCTTATGAAGATCATTTGAAGGGTGGATGTTTTTCCGGAAGTGCAATTGAATTTGACGGAAAGCTATATTTAATATACACAGCAGCAACGAATCATGGAAATGGATTTGTCCAAACACAGTGTGTTGCTTATAGTGAAGATGGTATTCATTTTGAAAAATATGAAAAAAATCCAGTTTTAACAGCACCGGAAGGGATTTCGCCAGATTCCTTCCGGGATCCCAAGGTATGGAAACACGAAGACAGCTATTATATGGTATGCGGAGCTTCAAGAAATCAAAAAGGACAGGCGTTATTGTATCGCTCAGAAGATTTGATACATTGGACATTTATAAATGTATTAGCAGAAAGCAGGGGAGAATGGGGAACCATGTGGGAATGTCCTGATTTCTTTCGTATAGGAAACCGGTATGTTTTAACTTTTTCACCTATTGGTGCAGGAGAGAGGACTTGTGTGTATTTAACCGGTTCGTTTGATTATGATACCGGCAGGTTTGATTTTGATGTTTCAGGAGAAATTGATTGGGGCTTTGATTATTATGCACCACAATCATTTCAGGCACCTGATGGAAGAAGAATTATGGTTGCATGGGCAAATGAATGGGAATGGATGCCGTTTTTTAAAGACTGGGGACCGACTTACAGGGAAGACTGGTGCGGATTCTTTAATTTTCCGCGCGAAGTTAATATGACCAAAAGTGGAAGATTGAGTTTTGTTCCGATACGGGAGTTAAAAAAATATAGAAAAAAAACTGGTAAATATGTTCAGGACAAGTTGGTGATTTGTGATTCGCAACAAGAGTTAAAATCAGATGATGGAATAGCATTTGAGCTGAAATTTAATATAAATTTACGAGCGAGCAATGCACAGCAATTACTTGTAAAATTAAGATGCGATGAAATAAATCAAACAGTTTGTATATTTGATTTGAAGAATGGAGAATTAAAGGTAAATCGTAATAAGGCAGATGGATGGAGTAAAGGGATATCACACAGTATACTCTTTTTAAAAGAAAAAGATGTATTAGATGTTCATATTTTATCTGATCAAAGTTCCTTAGAATTATTTACTGATAATTATCAAAATAATCATTCTATGAATGTATTTGCGGGAAATGAACAAAATAAAATATATTTTCAGGCAGTAGAAGGAAGTGTTGTGCTGGAAAATGTAGAAGTGTATGGAATTGAACCGTGAAAAAATGAATTTCATTTCATGGTATGATGATATAGAAGAAAAGGAAATGATAAACCAGTTCGGAAAAGAACTGGTTTCATTTCTATAAAAAAAGGAAGAAATATAGGAGGAATCGTAATATGAAAAAGAGCTTTGATGTTATTGCATTGGGAGAATTATTAATTGATTTTACGATGAATGGACAGAGTGAACAGGGGAATGATTTGTTTGAAGCATGCCCTGGTGGAGCGCCATGTAATGTTCTGGCAATGTTAAATGAAATGGGAAAGAAAACAGCATTTATTGGCAAAGTTGGAAAAGACCAGTTTGGAAAATTGCTTCGAAATACGTTAAATGATATTGGAATTGATACCTCCAATCTTTTTACAGACAGTACTGTAAATACAACACTTGCATTTGTACATACATTTCCGGATGGTGACCGTGAGTTCTCTTTTTATCGTAATCCGGGTGCTGATATGATGCTGACAGAAGATGAAATTAATACAACATTTATTTCCCAGGCAAAAATTTTCCATTTTGGAACGTTATCTATGACACAGGATAGTGTAAGAGCTGCAACAAAGAAAGCGGTTAAAGCGGCAAAGGAGAGTGGAGCACTCATTTCATTTGATCCAAATTTAAGGGAACCTTTGTGGAGTTCATTAGAATTAGCCAAAGAACAGATGAATTATGGATTTAGTCAATGTGATATATTGAAAATCTCTGATAATGAGATTCAGTTTGTTACTGGAAAAGAAGATTATGATGAGGGAATCAGATGCCTTCAGGAAAAATATCAGATACCACTCATTCTCTTAACAATGGGAAAAGAAGGAAGCCGCGCTTATTATAAGGGAATGCGTGTGGAATGTAGTGGATTTTCTGTAAAGACAATCGAGACAACAGGTGCAGGAGATACGTTTATGGGAAGTGTGCTGAATTATCTTCTGGAACATGATTTTAATAATCTGACAGAAAAGCAGTTGGAGGAACTTTTAAAGCTGGCAAATGCAGCGGCAGCTATAGTGACAACCAGAAAAGGTGTTATCCGTGCAATACCAAAAAAGAGTGAAATAGAAGAACTTCTTCAAAGGAATATGTTATAATTTATAAAAAGATTTGGACAATAAAAAGAGCTGTGGCACAGTCAGAGGTTGGGTCGGTCAGCTCTTTTTTTGTAACCTTTTCCCATCCCCACTTGTATATATAGTGAAAGGCCTTTTAAACAGAAAAGAAATATGAGGGATCACTCATGAGAATAGCAACTGAGGTATTAGTGGAAAAGTATAAAGACCATTTATTTGCAGCGGCATTCAATGTCTGTAAAAATGCAGCAGATGCCGATGATGTGGTGCAGGATACTTTTTTTCAATATCATACAACCAACAGACAATTTGAAAATGAGCAGCATATCAGAGCATGGCTCATTCGGGTGGCAATCAATAAAGCAAAGAATATATATCTTTCTTTCTGGCGGCAGAAGGGTGTGCCGTTAGAAGAATATATGGAGACACTGACATTTGAGACACCAGAAGCCCAGACACTGTTTACAGAAGTCATGAAGCTTCCAGAGAAGTATCGAATCGTCATACATTTATTTTATTATGAGGATTACACCATCCGGGAAATCGCGAAGATTATGAATGTGACAGAAAGCAACGTGAAGGTCAGGTTGACGCGTGGTCGCAGACTGCTCAGAAATGTATTAAAGGAGGAATGGGAAAATGACAGATAAAGAAAGATATAAACAGGCTTTTTCTTCTTTGCATGCCTCCGGACATATTTCTTTGGAGGTCAATATGAATCATAATAGAAAATTTCATCCAACACGTAAATTAATCGCAGCAAGTGCCTGCGCCATATTGTTGTTAGGTGGCAGCAGTGCCTATGCAGCGTATCATTTCCTAAGTCCGTCACAGATTGCGGATGAAGTAGCGGACAATGGTGCATTAAGCCGGGCGTTTGCCGGAGAGGATGCGGTAAGCATTAATGAAACACAGCAGAGTAATGGCTATGATATTACCTTATTAGGACTGGTGTCCGGAGAAAAATTAGAGCTTTGTGTACCACAGGAAACAAAGGAAAATGTCAGCAAATCACATACTTATGCAGCTGTTGCAATTGCAAAAAGTGACGGAACGGATATGGAAGACCGCAATTTCTTTGTGGCACCGTTAATCAATGGTGTGTCTTTTTTGGATGCCAATGCAGCAACCATGGATGAGACACTTACCTGGTTCTGTAAAGACGGCGTTCTTTATGAGTTGATAGAATGCGATGATTTGGAAATATTTGCAGACCGTGGCGTACAGTTGGGAATTGTGGACAGCTTCGGGAGCGAAACGGCTGCATTTCGAATGGACAATGAAAGTGGCTCTTACCGTAAAGTGGAAGACTATGCTGGCACAATTGCACTTTTCACCCTGCCATTAGATACCACTAAGGCAGACCCGGCGGCAGCGGAGGAGTACCTTAAGAAGCTTGAAGAAGCTGCGGTAGGAGCTGAGGCAGCAGATACGGAAGGAACTGCCGGCAGAGCAGAAGTTAGCATAATCACCGGAACAGAAAGTGAAGCTGCAGCAGGCTATATGAATCAGCAGGTCAGAGATTTCGTGGATGGCATTACAGCAGATAATTTATCGGATTATTTTGAAATCGTAAAAGATTACCCGGTATTTACTGCTATGCCGGACGAAAATGGCTGGGTGGATTTTGGAACACAGTATATTGAAAAAGAAGATTATGTTGCAAATGGCGGAAGCGGCGAAGTTTCCAACTGGATTGCAGAGGATGAAGAATTTAGCGTTAGTGCAATTACCATGACAGGAAACGATGGAAAAGAAGATGTTTCCACACTTCGGATTTCCGTTGTTTTCCGCAATGAAGACGGCAGTCTTACAGAAGCATTGTATCAGATAAAACCGGACTGCGTCGATTTGATAAAGTAAATTTAGTAAAGATATGACATAAAAAGAGGTTGTTGCACCGGATAGATTTTTTACCAAAATCCGGCTGTGGCAGCCTCTTTTAAAATGCATTTTCTTATGATAAGATTATGGCAAAAATGAGAGCATTGCAAAGGTCTATGATTCCATAGATGAAGTTTTTTTAATATGAATCTTGCAGGCGGGGCAATGCTTGACATTGGCGTATATGCACTTTCTATTGTAAGAAGCTTCATGGATAAAAAGCCGGAAGAGGTTGTGAGCCAGAGAAAGGTATCACCAACTGGTTCAGACGAGCAGGCAACCATCTGATTAAAAAATGATTCAGACCAGATGGCAACAGTTGCGCTTTCCATGCATTCCAAGCAGCCAAAGCGGGCAATGATAAGCTGTGAAAAGGTGTTTTTATAGCTTTTAGGCATTCATAAAAAACACTCATGGTTACAGGTTAAGGAAATCGTAAGAATCCGGGCATTGACGTGACACATGATATTGATTAAGATGGAATAAGATGAGAGGTAAGGAAGTTAAAGAAAATGGAAGCTTATAGTAAAGATACTTATTTCATGAATATATTAAAGCAGGTTGAGGCAGAAACCAGAATTTTGCAGTCCAGGGAGCATATTCAGCATGGAACCACCACGGTATACGAGCATTGCGTTCAGGTGGCATATGAAAGTTACCTTTTTGCAAAAGAACATCAGCTTCAGGTAGAAATGGAGCAGCTGATCCGGGGTGCATTGCTTCACGATTATTTCTTATATGACTGGCATAACCAGCTGACGCCGCATCATCTGCATGGATTTTTCCATCCGGGTGTAGCACTGCGGAATGCCAGCATGGATGTGGAATTAACTCCGATAGAGCATGACATTATCAAGAAGCATATGTTTCCGCTGACGCTGGTGCCGCCGAAATACTTGGAAAGCTGGATTGTCTGCTGGATTGACAAGAGATGTTCTACCAGAGAGACCTTACAGCGCAGATGCAGGGAGGAAGTATGTTAGTACAGGTAAGAGAATTTATGGGCACATGCGGAAATGTGTTCCTGCATTTTCTGGTAGCCGGCAGAATTTATTTCCTTTGGTTTGTGATTTACAGTGCAGCAGGATGGCTTTATGAATCTACCATTTGCTCCCAGATAAAATATCATAAATTTATCAACCGTGGCTACTTAAGAGGTCCGTGGATTCCGATTTATGGAGCGGGAGCAGTGCTTAATTACTGGCTCATCGGCTGGATTGGAAATGTGCCGGCAATCTTTGTGGCAGCCATGTTTACCTCCGGCGTAGTAGAGTATATTACTTCTTATGCGATGGAGCGTATGTTCCACAAACGTTGGTGGGATTATACCAGATACAGATATAATCTGAACGGGAGAATCTGTCTTTATGGCTGCATCATATTTGGAATCGGAAACGTGATACTGCTCCGCTTCGTTCATCCGGTAATCATGCAGCTTACCGCAGCAATTCCGGAGCTGGTGCTCACCAGAGTGGTACTTTTCCTATATATTCTCTTTGTAGTTGATGTGGTTTATACGACCGTACATATGGAAACCGTCCGTGCAAGAATGGAAAAGCTGGCACGGCAGATGCGGGACCGGAAAGAATGTTACCTTTATATGGCAGGGGAGCAGAAGGAGTACTGTAAAATTTACTTCGAAGAGAAGAAGGAGCGTTGCAGCAGTTTTGTGGAAGAACGGAAAGAACTGTGCGTTCAATATGTGGAGAAAGTGAAAGACCGGTTCCGGGGGTAGAAGCCTTCGGTACCGGTTTTATAAATATTTTACTTGTTTTCTTCAAGGGCATTTGTTACAATCAACACAAAGCATATATTCTGATTTTCGAGTGGCGGAAGCCAATCTAAATTTCTGGTATCAATTCAATGGATTCTATGCTTTTAAATTCTAATTACAATTTATGAACGCATAGTGCATTGGATAGGTGGAATTTCAGAATCGGAAATGAGATTATGATAACAGTACCTGACAAATAAGTTTGAACGATATGAAAATTCGTTCTTACGAAAAGCCAAGTATATCATCCTGCTTTTCCTTGCACTATGGGAAAAGGAGGAAACATGAAAACTTTAGAAGAACTGAATCTGGTGGATGACTTTCTGGTAAACAGCCTGACCAGCCACAAAATTTACGGGGAACAGTCGGCGAGGTACATTTTGGAATGCATTCTGCACCGGCAGATAGGAAAGCTTACAGTAGTGCCGCAGTGCTTCTTCTGTGGAGAGAATACAGAGACTCACGGCATTCGGCTGGATGTATATCTGGATGAAGAGAACGGAGAAATCTTTGATATAGAACCAGACCAGAATGATGGAAAAGAAGAAATCGTATCACTGCCCCGAAGAGTCCGTTTTTACCATGCGAAGATTGACGCAGGAAATCTGACAGCAGGGGATACCTATGGGAGTCTTCGGAATGTCATCGTAATCTTTATTACAACTTATGATCCCTTTGGACTGAATCGTATGGTGTATACAATCAAAAATGGATGTATCGAAGTACCGGAATTAGAATATGAGGATGGCGCACAGACGATATTCCTGTATACAAGGGGAAGGGAAGGAAACCCGCCGGAGGAATTAAAACAGCTACTGCATTACATGGAGCATTCATCCATAGAGAATGCTCCATCTGAAAACTTGAAAAAGTTACATCGGATGGTAACGGCAGTTAAGCGGGATGGAGAGGTAGGTCTTGCATATATGAAGAGTTTTGAGAGAGAAGAGCGGATTCGAAAACAAGGCGAAGCAGAAGGAAGAAAAGCCGGACTGGAAGAAGGTAAGAAAGCTGGTTTAGAAGAAGGCTTGCAGGAGGGAAAAGAAGTAGAAATCATAAAGCTCGGTAGTAAATTTGGAAAATCAGATGCCGAAATCTTGGCATTGCTGCAGGAAGAATTACAGATAACGGAAGAGCAGGCAAAACAGGTATTAGAAAAGTATGGAAAGACTTTGGATTTATAAAGCGATAAGATTCAGAAAGAAATAGCGGGTTATAGGACAAAAAAGAGTTGTACCGGAATGTCCAACAGGACAAATCGGTACAACTCTTTTGGCTTATTTTTATAGATTATTTCATTACAATTTTACAGAATTTTTTCTTTCCACGTTTCAGAACAAATTCTTCTGCATTTTTGATATCATCCGGAGCATATGTGGTCTTGATGTCGGTTACTTTTTCGCCGTTGACGGTAACACCACCCTGCTCTACGGCACGACGTGCCTCGGAACGGGAAGCACAAAGTCCGGCAGAAACAAGAAGTCCCATGATATCGATAACGCCATCGCGAAGGTCTGCCTCTGTAATTTCAGCAGCAGGCATATCTGCATGATTGCCGCCGGAGAATAATGCTCTTGCACTCTCCTGTGCTTTTTTGGCTTCCTCTTCGCCATGAACCAGATTGGTCAGTTCGTAAGCTAAGATTTCTTTTGCCTGGTTCAACTGGCTGCCTTCCCATTTATCCATTTCGTCAATCTGCTCTAATGGCAGGAAGGTTAACATACGCAGACATTTTAATACATCTGCATCGGAAACATTTCTCCAGTACTGATAGAAGTCAAATGGAGAAGTCTTATTCGGGTCAAGCCATACAGCACCGGACTGTGTTTTACCCATTTTCTTACCTTCGGAATTCAGAAGAAGGTTGATGGTCATCGCGTAAGCATCTTTTCCAAGTTTACGACGAATCAGCTCGGTTCCGCCTAACATGTTGCTCCACTGGTCATCGCCACCAAACTGCATATTACAGCCATATTTCTGGTATAAGGTATAGAAGTCGTAGCTCTGCATAATCATGTAGTTAAACTCTAAGAAGCTTAAGCCCTTTTCCATACGCTGTTTGTAGCATTCTGCGGTCAGCATACGGTTTACAGAAAAATTAGCACCAACTTCACGCAATACTTCAATGTAATTTAAGTCCATGAGCCAGTCAGCGTTATTTACCATAAGAGCTTTGTTATCGGAGAAATCAATAAAGCGGCTCATCTGTTTCTTAAAGCAGTCACAGTTGTGCTGAATGGTTTCTGGTGTCATCATCTGACGCATGTCAGTACGTCCGGATGGGTCTCCGACCATGGCGGTTCCGCCACCAATCAGGGCGATTGGCTTGTTGCCAGCCATCTGGAGACGTTTCATTAAGCAAAGTGCCATGAAATGTCCAACATGAAGGCTGTCTGCGGTTGGGTCAAATCCAATATAAAAAGTAGCTTTTCCATTGTTGATGAGCTCTCTAATCTCGGCTTCATCAGTTACCTGGGCAATCAGACCACGGGCAACTAATTCATCATATAATGTCATAATAAAAATCCTTTCTGAAAATGTATTTTTTAAAATTCCGGGAAATATTTTTATCCTGTTTCCCGCATAAAAAAGCCCCCGTCCTATGAAAGGACGAGGGCGAAGTCTCGTGTTACCACCTTTTTTCACAGATTATTCGCATAACCTGCCTCAGTAAGTGTCCGTCACCGACAGGACTGCCGTCTGCAGTGCCTTAAGGATATCTGGCAACTTACGCATCGATAACGTGTGCTAATCCGTCGCAGCCTACTCATTCAAATTTGCATAAGCCATTCATTTGTAAACGGTGTTTCTGATTTGACAAATGTTGAATATTTGGTGCGAAGCTCCGGGATGTATTCATAACAAGCTGCCCCTGTACCTCTCAGCAACCGGTGACTCTCTGTAGGTTTCCTTTATTATTACTTGTTCCCATCAAAGCCTGTAACTGCCTTAATTATCCCCATTATAGGGGGTAACTTAAAATTTGTCAAACATAAGATTTTAAAAGCCGGATTTAAAAATTTGTTATTTATTGTTTAACAAATCTTAAGGAAATGTAAATTGACAAATTGCTTTAATTGAGTAATTGTATTAATGTAGTAATACATAAAAAGAAAATTGAAGACAAAAGGAAAGTTCATTCGTTTTAGTTAACAGAGATACAGGAGGTTAGGAAAATGAAGAAAATCACATTTACAGTACCTTGTTACAATTCACAGGATTATATGAAACGTTGTATAGATTCCCTTTTGGTATGCAAGGAGGAAGGGGAAATTATCATTGTAGATGACGGCTCTACCGACAGAACCGGAGAGATTGCCGACGAGTATGCAAAGGAATATCCGGATATTGTGAAAGTCATACATAAAGAAAACGGTGGACATGGTTCCGGCGTAAATGCGGGACTTGAGGCAGCCACAGGAACTTATTTTAAAGTGGTGGATTCCGATGACTGGCTGGATGAGGAAAGCTTAAAGGAGCTTCTCTCAGAGCTTCGGGAATGGGAATGGCAGGAAAAAGAAGTGGATCTGGTAGTCTGCAATTATGTCTATGACCACCTTTATGAGAATAAGACAAAGCCAATGCGCTATACCAATGTATTTCCGGAGAAGAAGATTTGTACCTGGAATGACATGGGTAATTTCAAGCCGTCCCAGTACCTTGTGATGCATGCGTTGCTTTACCGCACCCAGATATTGCGGGATTGCAGGCTGCAATTGCCGAAGCACACCTTTTATGTGGACAACATATTTGCATATAAACCATTACCTTATGTAAAAAATATCTGCTATCTGAATCTGGATTTGTATCACTATTTTCTGGGAAGAGATGACCAGTCCGTAAATGAAAAAGTCTTAATGAAGCGGATTGACCAGCAGATTAAGGTAACCAAACTGGTGTCAGACTGCGTGAACCTTGGTGAGGTGTCAAAAACTTATCCGAAGCTGGCAGCCTATATGACAAGAAATATCTCTATCATGATGGCAATTTCTTCCATCCACCTGCTGCTGATTGGAGATAAGGAAGCTTATGCGAAACGGGAGAATCTCTGGGAGCATATAAAGGCACTGCATCCAAAGCTTTATAGCATTTTAAAATACCGGAGATTAAGCGGATTTACTTATCTGCCGGGGGGTGTGGCAGGCGGTTTTGTAACCCTGACCGGCTATCGTCTGGCACGGAAGATGTACCAGTTCCAGTAAGAAGCAGGACAGAGACAATGGGAAATTGCAACGTAAGGCAGCATGAAAGCAATATAAGAAACAGCAGGAATCGCACAAGAGGATAAGAAAATGGAAAAATTATACATCGGATTAGTAGATACTCCGGGGCTGTTTGCGTGGATGATCCGCAAAGCCATCCGGCAGGATTACATACATGTGGTGCTTGGCATGGACGAGATGCTGGATGAGTGCTACAGCGTGGGAAGAAGATTTCCTTCGATACCGCTTCTGGCGGGTTTCGAGCGGGAAGAAAAGGAAAAAATCATGCGGGCATTTCCGACGGCGCGTTATATGATATTTGCCATAGACTGCACAAAAGAGCAGAAGGAAAATATCAGAAAGCAGTTGAAAAAATGCTATGAAAACCGCTACAAATATCATTACTGCATCGCGGGACTGCCTTTTATTTTATTGCAGAAGGAATTCTTCCGGGAGAAACGCTATACCTGTTCCTCCTTTATTGCCCGGGTGCTTGAGGAGAATGGATTAAAGCTTTTTTCGAAGCATTTTTCACTGGTAACGCCAAAAGATTTTTATGAATTAGAGCAGAAAGAGGTCATCTATGAAGGAGCACTTAAGCAGCTCATCCGTATGGAGCAGTATCGGACAGAAATTGCATAAGAATAAAAAGAATCTCATCAGTGTCCTGCTGTTTCTCTTACTGGCGGCACTGACCTTCTCTGCTATCTGTAAGGGAAATGATATGACAGAGGTGGCAAAGGCAGTAAGAAAAATGGATGCGTGGTATCTCTTTGGGGCCATGGGTCTGGGGATTTTCTTCGTATCGGCAGAAGGGCTGATGATCTGCTATCTTCTGCGGGCACTGGGAAATCCCATTGCAGCAGGCAGGTGCATCAAATATTCCTTTATTGGATTTTTCTATTCGGGAATCACACCGTCCGCCACAGGCGGACAGCCGATGCAGCTCTATCATATGAAAAAGGATGGGTTGAAGATATCGGAAAGTACTGTGGTCTTAATGACGGTAGCAGTGCTTTACAAATTTGTGCTGGTGGTGATTGGAATTTTCATGCTGCTGTTTGGCTATCATCCGCTAAAGAATTATCTGGGAAGCTATATGTGGCTTTTTTATCTGGGACTACTGTTAAATACAGTGCTGGTGATTTTTCTTTTAATCGTGATGTTCGGGCCAAAGCTGTTTCACAATATTGTGACAGGAGCAGAGCGGTTCTGCGTACGGTTTCACCTGCTGAAACACTCGGAGGAACGAATTGAAAAACTCTCCGGCTTTGCGGAAAAATACCGGGAGACGGTGCAGTTTTTTGCCGGACATAAGGGAAAAATTGTGGCGGTCACATTATTTACGGTGCTGCAAAGATGCAGTGTATTTTTCCTGACTTATCTTGTATATCTTGGCTTTCATTTAAAGGGCACAGATGCGCTTACGGTCATGATGCTCCAGGCATCCGTCTATATCGCCGTGGATATGCTGCCATTGCCGGGGGCACAGGGAATTACGGAGCTGATGTATAAGAGCATTTTCGCCGGGGTATTTCCGGGAACTTTTCTTACGGCATCCATGTGTGTGTCCCGTGGAATAAATTTCTACTTTTTGTTGATAACTTCCGCAATTCTTACGGTGATTGTATATATCCTGGAATGGAAGTGCAGCAGAAAGAAACCCGCAGAAACCGCAGAATACAATTGACTTTGAGAAAATTCCCTCATATAATAAAAGTATCAGTTTTATAAGGAGGATATAAATATGGCATGTTTTTTAGTTCCGGCAACGGAAGCTGCAGTTACCACAATTGCAGAGCATGTGGTAAAGGGGAAAGAGGAACGCGCAAATAAAAAGGAACTTACCTTAAGTGAGAACAGCAAGACACCATTTTCTCATAAATTAAAATGGTTAAATCATATGCTTTGGGGCGGTTCTGCATTGCTGGCATTTGAACATATCTGGCATGGCGAAGTGACACCATGGTTCCCATTTTTAACAGCAGCAGGAAATCCGGAGGATGCGATGGCAATGCTCCATGAGATGGCAACAACCGGTGTTGCCATGGCAGTACTTGTTACGGCTGTGTGGGCTGGTATGGTAGCAGTATCCAATGTCATCGAGAAACGTCCGGTTATCGGAACAGGTAAGGAGATACAATAATGACTTTACTTACAGCAGCCATTGCGGCAGTGATTGTAACTTTGGTATGGTATTTTAAGGACGGCACCAACGAGATGCGAATAGGAACCTTAAGTCTTATGTACTGGGGCGCCACACTGATGTGGCTGGTAGATGCGGTAGTTGAGTATATAGAATTAAAGGCAGCGTATTTTACACCGGAACCGGTGGACATGCTGAATGATTTTTTCCTGGGGATATCCGTAGTGGTCTTAGGATTAATCATCTGGCTGGTAATGTTTTTAATCAAAGATCCAAAGGGTGTGCTGCAGAAACGGTTACAGAGAAAATAGAAATATTAATAGAGTTATAGGACAAAATGTGTTGATGAAAACCGCTTTCAA
>NZ_QTWP01000012.1:0-37963 GCF_003461185.1 Roseburia sp. AF20-18LB | reverse complement strand
AGGTTACCCACGCGTTACTCACCCGTCCGCCACTCAGTCACCAAATCGTCATTCCGAAGAAATCGTAATAAAGTGCTTCGTTCGACTTGCATGTGTTAAGCACGCCGCCAGCGTTCATCCTGAGCCAGGATCAAACTCTCATGTTATAGTGTTTGTCCTTTCAGAAATCTAGCTTGGCTAAATATCCTAAAGTTTACTGTTTTAGGTCGCATTCTTCTATTAAATAGAGATGCTGTCCTGAATGATTTTGTAATCTTTTGATTACGTTTTTCTCAAAATCTTTCAAGGTTATTTCACTGTTCAGTTATCAAGGTTCTTTATTGTATCTCTCAGACACAACTCATTTAGTATAACATCTTATTTCTTATCTGTCAATAACTTTTTCCAAAAAAAAATAAATTTCTTTATCTTTGGAAAAAGCGGAGAAAGAGGGATTTGAACCCTCGCGCCGGTTGCCCGACCTACACCCTTAGCAGGGGCGCCTCTTCAGCCTCTTGAGTATTTCTCCATATCTGAACTTTCCAAATAAATATGATGTTGTCTGCGTACATGACGCATAGATAATAATACTAAAACTATTTCACTTTGTCAATCACAAATTCAAATTATTTTTCACTTATTTTTTTAGAGCATTTTAAAGCTGGATTTTCTTATATTTTTCTATTGCTGTTTCATAGAGGTTGTTGCCATCTCTGTCTATCACAACTATTACCGGGAAGTCTTTTACTTCCAGCTTGCGGATGGCTTCCGCTCCCAAATCTTCATAACAGACGATTTCTGATTTGGTAATGCATTTTGAAAGAAGCGCGCCTGCCCCGCCGATTGCTGCAAAGTATACTGCTTTATTACGGATGATGGCATCTATGACTTCTTTGGAACGTTTTCCTTTTCCAATCATTGCCTTTTCACCCAAATCCAATAGGGTTGGTGCATACTTATCCATACGGGTTGCAGTGGTCGGACCTGCGGAACCGATTGGTCTTCCCTCTCTTGCCGGTGATGGTCCCATATAATAGATTGTGGAATCTAAAATGTCTATCGGAAGTTCTTCTCCTCTTTCTAAGACTTCCATCATTCTCTTGTGAGCTGCATCTCTTGCCACATAAATCGTTCCTGTTATGTATACATAATCTCCTGCATGAAGCTCTGCTGTCTTTTCTTCTGTTATCGGTGTTTTAATATATTTATCCATTCTATCACCTGTTCTTTCTATAATAAATAATGATATTTACCAGCTTTTATAATAAATCTATTATAATGCCTTTTCGTAGCACCACCAGTCTTCTCCATAAAGATCCGATTCACCACATTTTGTAAAATTCAATTTCTGATAGGAACGCATTGCCCGTTCATTTGTCTTACTTACCAGAAAATGCACACCTTTCATGCCACTTTTTTTTAATTCTTCCATGGTCTTTTGAATCATAACGCGTGCCATTCCATGATTCTGTTCTGTCTCTCTTATGACAAGACGAGCCAGCTCCGCGGATGGCTCTAACTGCTTCGACCAGCAGGTTAATGTATTTACTTCCGTATCTTCATCAATTGAAATTGCTCCGGCTATTTTATGGGCATTATCTTCTATTATAAATAATGCCTGATTTGCAAAATCTTTTGCAATGGTCTCCCGGCTTGGATATGTTTCATCCCAGGTGCAGCCTTCTGTTCCCATGGCACTCTGGTATAAAGACAGTATTTCTTCTGTATTTTCCGGATGTGCCATTTTAAAATGATATTCTTTTCCTTCTATTACAATTGCGTTCATTTTAAATCTCCCTTACCACATGTCTGTTTACATGACAACAGATGTTCACTGCCACCGGAAGTCCTGCTATATGTGTCGGGTATGTATTGATGTTTACCTTTAAGGCTGTAGTTGTTCCGCCTAATCCGCCCGGTCCGATGCCTAACTTATTAATTTTATCTAACATTTCTATTTCCAGATTTTTTACATAAGGTATTTCAGAATAGGAATCTACGCTTCTGGTTAATGCTTTTTTTGCAAGAATCGCACATTTTTCAAAGGTGCCTCCGATTCCAACGCCTACTACCATTGGCGGGCAGGCATTTGGACCTGCATCAGCTACTGCAGTCATGATGGCATTTTTAACACCTTCGATTCCTTCTGCAGGCTTCAACATGAAGACGCGGCTCATATTTTCACTGCCGAATCCCTTTGGTGCAACAGTCATTTTCACTTTATCGCCTGGCACAATGGAATAATGTATAACTGCCGGAGTATTATCTTTGGTATTTTCACGAATCAGTGGGTCTTTTACGACGGATTTCCGAAGATATCCTTCCACATATCCCTGACGCACTCCTTCATTAATGGCATCTTCTATAGCATCACCTTCAAAATGAACATCCTGTCCAACTTCAATAAATACCACTGCCATTCCGGTATCCTGACAAATCGGAATCTGCTCTTTATCTGCAATTTCAAGATTACCCTGTAACTGATTTAATATTTTCTGTCCTAGTTCAGATTCTTCCGTTGCAGCCGCATTTTTCATTGCTGCATCCATATCCCTGGATAAATAATAATTTGCTTCAATGCACATTTCTTTGATATTTTCTGTTATTTCACTTGTTTTTACTGTTCTTATCATT
This sequence comes from Roseburia sp. AF20-18LB, assembly GCF_003461185.1. NCBI lineage: Bacteria > Bacillati > Bacillota > Clostridia > Lachnospirales > Lachnospiraceae > Roseburia > Roseburia sp. AF20-18LB. Next base: position 35,350 of record NZ_QTWP01000012.1, on the reverse strand, counting down.
TCTGTCTCCTTTAATGCATCTGTACTTCCGGTAAAATCTCATCGATATCCATATAGTATTTTTTAAAATTATCCGGTCTTGTATAAATTTTTACCATATTATTTTTCATCATTCCCGCCGGATAAAAGAAAATGTTGCGGCTGTGAAATGTATGGATGCAGCCATTCATATCCTGATATCTGGCATATATCACATAAGGGCATCTGCCATTTACGTTTACATTATAATTCATATCTATATTTGAAATTTCTGCCATAATGTAATAGCCGTTATCTACAATTTTCTTTAAGCTGCTTTTATTATTGTAATGCAATATCAAAAAAATGACACCAATCAGGAAAAAGAATAGTCCGGTTCCGCCAAAGATGAGTCCTAACATTTTAAAGGCTTCCTCTTTACCGGACTGTGTCAGAAAAAGGATTCCCATTATTAAAAAGACAGAACCCAGCCCTGCAAATATCCATCCTATTATCATGATTGCGCTTATCCCTGTTTTTATTTTCGGTTTCATATTTTCCTACTTTCTTATATTGATTTTCTTTAATTTCTGCAAAATCTCGTTATGATGTTTTGATTTCATATCCGGGAATGCTTTCATCAGACGGCTGGATACTGCATTCTTCTTATGATATAATTCGTTATATTTTTTACGCAGCTCTTCTAATTTTTCTTTTGTCTCATCTGCTACTCCGGTAATTTTCTTCTTTGTATTTCCTGCTGCTTCATTTAATTTTTCTATTCTCTTATCATTTGCAGTAGCCAGTTTTTCTTTCTTTTCTTCCAGTTCTTTTATCTGTTCTGCATGCTCTTCTTTAAACTCTGCAGATTTTTCCAGTGCTTCTTCTACATTTTCATAAATATTTTCACCAATCTGGTTGGACAATACTTTAATTTTTGCTGCAATATCATCCATTACCTTTAACCTGCGGTTGAACTTCACAATAGTAGATACCGTTACTACTACGTCAATGGCAAATCCGGTCATTATAATTATAAGTAATACCACCCCCACAATATGCGGTATCAGATGAATGAATCCGTAAATAATCGGATGAATAATCAGCATAATAAAGGTACATGCCAATCCCCAAAAAATTGAAAATTTCAGACATACATATCCCATTATATTAAAGGGTTTATCCGAGTAATCCCACCATTTATTATGAAATACTTTTTCCATTACGAATCCTGTTATAAATTCCAGAACTGATGTCAATAGGAAGGAACCTAAATATAATATCAGTAAATTTTTCTTTAATGGTGTCAATAACACAACCACGATTAATACTCCACATCCGTAAATTGGACAGTACGGTCCGTTCAAAAATCCCCTGTTTACAAAGATTCCCCTATCCAATGCTGCATATGATACTTCGCTGCACCATCCGATAAATGCATAAATAATAAAAATCCATAGTACTTCATAAAATGTCTGTGGCATCTTTAATCCCCCATTATTTTTTGAAAGGGCGAAATCATGATACAGTGATTCCGCCCTCTTTTTTATAAAATTTCTTATTCTTCTTCGCTATCCTGCTCTGCGCGGTTAATTAATTCACTAAGCTCTTTGGATATCAGTTCTTCCTCCGATGCTGATGCATCTTCATCTTCTTCTACAATAACGCCCTCTGGCTGTTCCGGCTCCGGAATATTATTTTCCATAATGGATTTATCTTCTTTTACCTTAGCCATGCTGGCTACAGTTACTCCGTCATTTACATTAATCAGTTTTACTCCGGATGTTACTCTGCCCAAAAGTGCTGTTCCATTTACCGGAATCCGAATGATGATTCCTTCTGTGGTAATCAGCATTATTTCGTTATCCTGATTTACGGCTTTGACACCGATGATATTACCGGTCTTCTCGGTAATCTTGTAGCACTTCACGCCTTTACCGCCACGGTTTTGTGGTGAGAATTCAGACATCAGGGTACATTTTCCAAGACCTTTTTCAGATACAATCATCAGTGCATCACCCTGGGTATTTAACTGCATTCCTACGACTTTGTCGCTGTCTGCTAAATTCATACCGATAACACCCATGGATACACGACCGGTGCTTCTTACATCTGTTTCATGGAAACGAATACACTGGCCATATTTGGTTACTAAGATGATATCTTTATTGTTATCTGTCTTCTTTACTTCAATCAGTTCATCATCATCACGAAGGTTAATTGCTGCAAGACCTGTCTTACGGACATTTGCATATTCGCAGATTGGTGTCTTCTTCACAATACCATTCTTGGTTGCCATAAAGAGGTATTCACCTTCTTTGTATTCCTTAATCGGAATAACTGCGGTAATTTTCTCACCCGGCTGAAGCTGAAGCAGATTGATAATTGCGGTTCCTCTGGCTGTTCTTCCTGCCTCCGGAATCTCATATGCTTTCATACGATATACTTTTCCGCTGTTGGTAAAGAACATTAGATAATGATGGGAGGTTGTCATGAGAAGCTCTTCGATATAATCGTTCTCAATGGTCTCCATTCCCTTAATTCCTTTACCACCACGATGCTGGCTGCGGAAATTATCTACGCTCATGCGCTTGATATATCCTAATTTTGTCATGGTGATTACCGTATTGGTTACCGGAATCAGATCTTCCATGGAAATGTCATATTCGTCAAATCCGATAGATGTTCTTCTTTCGTCTCCATATTTATCTGCAATCAGAAGAATTTCTTCTCTGATGACACCAAGAAGTTTCTTCTCATCTGCAAGGATTGCTTTTAATTCTGCAATTCTTGCTACTAATTCCTTATATTCATTTTCAATTTTCTCGCGTTCCAGACCGGTCAGTGCACGCAGACGCATATCTACAATAGCCTGTGCCTGTGCATCGCTGAGTCCGAAGCGGTTCATTAATTTTTCTTTTGCTTCCGGTGTTGTCTTACTTCCACGGATAATGGAAATTACTTCATCAATATGGTCTAAGGCAATCAGTAAACCCTCTAACAGATGAGCTCTTTCTTCTGCCTTGTTTAAATCATATTTCGTTCTTCTTGTTACAACTTCCTTCTGATGCATCAGATAGTAGTTTAGCATATCAAGCAGATTTAAGACTTTCGGCTGATTGTTTACCAGTGCCAGCATAATAACACCAAAAGTATCCTGTAACTGGGTATGTTTATATAACAGATTTAATACTACGTTTGGATTTACATCACGACGCAGCTCAATACAGATTCTCATACCCTGACGGTCTGATTCATCACGTAAATCTGTGATTCCGTCAATTTTCTTATCTCTTACCAGCTCTGCAATCTTTTCGATGAGTCTGGCTTTATTTACCATATATGGAAGTTCCGTCACAATAATACGGTTCTTTCCATTGTTCATCGGCTCAATATTGGTAACTGCACGGACACGAATCTTTCCACGGCCGGTACGGTATGCTTCGTTGATTCCGGTTGTACCAAGAATCATTCCACCGGTTGGAAAATCAGGTCCTTTTACAATATCTAATAACTCTTCAATATCGGTTCCACGATCCTGCTCTACTTCATTATCAATGATTTTTACTACTGCATTGATAACTTCTCTTAAGTTATGTGGCGGAATATTGGTTGCCATACCTACCGCAATACCAGTTGTACCATTTACTAAAAGATTTGGAAATCTTGATGGCAGTACAACAGGCTCTTTCTCGGTCTCATCAAAGTTTGGCATGAAATCAACGGTATCTTTATTAATATCAGCAAGCATTTCCATGGAAATCTTAGAAAGTCTTGCTTCGGTATATCGCATTGCCGCAGCTCCGTCACCGTCTACAGAACCGAAGTTACCATGACCATCTACCAATGGATATCTGGTAGACCAGTCCTGTGCCATATTTACCAATGCTCCATAGATTGAGCTGTCTCCGTGTGGGTGATATTTACCCATGGTATCTCCGACAATACGGGCGCATTTTCTATGTGGCTTATCCGGACCGTTGTTCAACTCTATCATGGAAAACAGTACACGTCTCTGTACCGGTTTCAGACCATCCCTTACATCCGGCAAAGCCCTGGCTGCAATTACACTCATGGCATAGTCTATATAGGATGTTTCCATCGTTTTCTTTAAGTCTACGTCATGTATCTGGTCAAATATCTTGTCATCCATCTATTCTTCCTCCTAGATATCCAGGTTCTGGACATACTTCGCATTTGCTTCAATAAAATCACGTCTTGGTTCTACTTTATCACCCATTAAGGTGTTGAATGTTACATCAATTTCAGATGCTTCTTCTTCATCCATTACAACACGACGTAAGATTCTCTTCTCAGGATCCATGGTTGTCTCCCAAAGCTGCTCGGCATCCATTTCTCCTAATCCTTTGTATCGCTGAATCTTATTATTACCGTCTCGTCCAATCTCTTTTAAGATATTGTTGAGCTGTTCATCGCTGTAGGCATACCAGACATTTTTATTTTTCTCAATCTTATAAAGTGGCGGCTGTGCCAGATATACATAGCCCTGTTTGATTAATTCCGGCATGAAACGATAAATAAAAGTAAGCATCAGAGTACTGATATGGGCACCATCCACATCGGCATCGGTCATAATAATAATCTTATGATATCTTAATTTACTGATATCAAAATCTTCATGAATACCGGTACCAAATGCTGTAATCATGGCTTTAATCTCAGCATTTCCGTAAATTTTATCAAGTCTTGCTTTCTCTACATTCAAAATCTTTCCACGAAGTGGAAGAATTGCCTGGGTTGCACGGCTTCTTGCAGTCTTTGCGGAACCACCGGCGGAATCTCCCTCGACGATGAAAATTTCGCAGTTTTTCGGGTCTTTATCAGAACAGTCTGCTAATTTTCCAGGAAGTGAGGTTCCTTCTAATGCAGTCTTTCTTCTGGTTAAATCTCTTGCTTTTCTCGCTGCCTCTCTTGCACGCTGTGCCAGAAGTGATTTTTCACAAATGGTCTTTGCAACCTGAGGATTCTGCTCTAAAAAGTATGTAAGCTGCTCACTTACTACGCTGTCTACGGCTCCTCTTGCTTCACTGTTACCAAGCTTCTGCTTGGTCTGTCCCTCAAACTGAGGCTCTTCAATCTTAATACTTACAATAGCAGTTAAACCTTCACGGATATCATCACCGGAAAGTGCCAGCTCAGAATCCTTTAAAATCTTATTCGCCCGCGCATATTCATTAAAAGTTTTGGTAAGCGCATTACGGAAACCTGCCAGATGTGTTCCACCCTCCGGCGTGATGATGTTATTGACAAAGCTGTACGTAGCTTCGTTATATGCATCGTTATGCTGCATAGCAACTTCAACAAGAACCCCGTTTTTCTCACCTTCACAATAAATAACCTCCGGATATAATGCTTCCTTGCTCTTATTTAAATAAGTTACAAATTCCTTAATACCGCCTTCATAATGGAATACCCGTTCTTTTACAGGCTCTTCCCTGTCATCACGAAGTGTAATCCTAAGATTCTTTGTCAGGAATGCAGTCTCTCTTAAACGCTGCTTTAATGTATCAAAATCATATACGGTTTCTTCGAAAATGCTTCCGTCCGGAGAAAAGGTTACAGTAGTACCGGTTTTATTTATATCACATTTTCCGACTTCCTTCAGTGGATACATAGTATGTCCACGTTCATAACGTTGTTTATAAATCTTTCCATCGTGGAAAATCTGTACTTCCAGCCAGTTAGAAAGTGCATTTACAACGGATGCTCCTACACCATGTAATCCACCGGATACCTTATATCCTCCACCGCCGAATTTTCCGCCGGCATGCAATACAGTAAATACTACTTCTACCGCAGGAATACCTGCTTTGTGGTTAATTCCTACCGGAATTCCACGTCCATCATCTTCTACTGTAATGGAATTGTCTTTATTAATCGTAACGATAATATGGGTACAATAACCTGCCAGTGCTTCGTCGACAGAGTTATCCACAATTTCATATACCAGATGGTGAAGTCCTCTCACAGAGGTACTTCCAATATACATTCCAGGTCTCTTTCTTACTGCTTCCAAACCTTCCAAAATCTGAATTTGGTCTGCTCCGTATTCCGTACTCATCTGTATTCCTCCTATTCACGGATTATTTTACATTTCATTTTTTTCACTTACTGTTCCGCTTATGACTTCAAATATTTTATCAATCTGGAAGCGGTTTCTTACAAATTCATCCAGACCGGTACAGGTAATGACCGTCTGAATATCATGTATACTGTTAAGCAGATAATTCTGCCTGTTACTGTCCAGTTCGGAAAGCACATCATCTAAAAGAAGTACCGGTGTATCATGAATACATCTTTTCACCAGCTCTATCTCTGATAATTTCAGTGATAAAGCAGAAGTTCTCTGCTGTCCCTGGGAACCGAATTTACGGATATCGATATCTCCGATAAAAAAGGAAATATCATCTCTGTGGGGTCCCACGGAGGTACTGCAGTATTTTCTGTCCTTTTCCTTCGCCCGGTTTAATTCATCTTCAAAAAAAGCTTCTTCGATATCCGGCTCATACGTCAGCGTCAGCTGCTCCCTGCCACCGGAAATGCTTTCATGGATGCCCCGGACAATTTCATTTAATTCTTCTACAAATCTCCGGCGCCGGCTGATAATCCGCCTGCCGTAAGAAATGAGCTGCATATCCCACACGGATAACGTATTTTCCAAATCCGGATGAAATACCATATCTTTTAACAGCTTATTGCGCTGATTTAAAACTTTATTATACTTGGTTAAATCAGAAAGATAAATTTTATCCAGCTGGCAGATTTCCGAATCTAAAAATCTTCTGCGCTCGGAAGGACCATTTTTGATAATATTTAAATCCTCCGGTGAGAAAAATACCATATTCAGCACACCGAAAAGCTCACTTGCCTTGCGGATTGGCACACCATTAATAGCAATTCCCTTGGAACGGTTCTTCTTCAGATGCATATCAATCTGATAACTCATCTGATTTTTTTCTACCATAGTACGGATATGTGCCTCATTTTCACCAAAACGAATCATTTCTTTGTCGCGGCTTCCCTTATGGGATTTCGTTGTTCCGCTGACATAAATGGATTCTAATATATTGGTCTTTCCCTGGGCATTGTCCCCATATAAAATATTGGTTCCACCGTCAAGATTCAGATTTAACTCTTCATAATTACGGAAATTCTTAAGTTCAATGGACTTTATTATCATTTTACAATCTTTATGGTTTCGCCCAAAGCTTCCACTACATCTCCATCGTATAATTTCTTGCCACGCTGTACTTCAACCTCGCCATTTACCTTAACTTTTTCATCTAATATTACAAGCTTGGCAGTGACTCCGGAGTCTACGACTCCGGCAGCTTTTAACGCCTGTCCCAGCTTAATATATTCATCCCGCAGCTTAATTTCCTGCATGATTGCCTCTCTTCCTGCCTCTGCAAATCCTAGTTTGCAGCTGCATTAAAGTTTACCGGAAGAATCAGATAGATAAAGGTCTCATTTTCATCCCGGATAAAACATGGTGCCTTTGGATTTACCATATAAAGGGTTACTTCTTCTTCATCAATGACACGAAGGGCATCGATAAAGAATTTCGGATTGAATCCAATTAAAATATCTTTTCCATCTTTGGTAATATCAATTTCTTCATTCATGGAACCAATGAAAGAATTGATTTTTAATTCCATCTTATCATCTGTTATATTCATGATAATCGGCTTCTTATCTCCCTCTTTTACTAAAAGGGTAGCACGGTCGATACAGTCTAATAATTCACGTTTGTTAATCTTAACCTTTGTCTCATAATCAGAAGAAAGCATCTGTTCAATCTTAAAATACTCGCCTTCAATCAGACGGGAAACAACGGTGGTATTGCCAAATTCAAATACAATATGGTTGTCTGATAAATACATGCTGACATCTTCGTCAGCATTTCCCGGGAGAATCTTGCTGATTTCCTGTAAAGTCTTTCCAGGAACAACCACTTTCTTATGCTCATAATTATTTTTCAGTTCTATATTACGGATTGAAATACGGTGGCCATCCAGTGATACAACCTTTAAGCTGTTCTCATTGATTTCAAATAATTCTCCTGTCATCAGCTTATTATTGTCATTATCTGCAATAGAAAAGATTGTCTGGCGGATTACTTCTTTTAAAGTAAACTGTGAAATGCTGATTTCTTCATTTCTTTCAATATATGGAATATAAGAAAAATCTTCACCGGATTTTCCAATGATATTGAATTTTGCTTTTTCACAGGTAATGGTTGTCTTAAAGGAAGAGTCTGTTTCGATTACAACTTCATTGTCAGGAAGCTTTCTTACGATATCAGAAAAAACTTTTGCATCTAATGCGATAATTCCTCTTTCTTCAATCTCTCCTTCTATTTTTGTTTCGATTCCAAGTTCCATATCATTGGCAGTTAATTTAATCTCACCGGCAGAAGCATCTATTAAGATACATTCTAAGATAGCCATGGTCGTTCTGGTTGGTACGGCTTTGGAAACAATGTTTACACCATAAAGTAAATTTGATTTTGAACAGATGATTTTCATGTTGTTCATAACTCCTTTCGACATATATAAATATAATATTTAAAAAGAAATTAAACGTCTTATTCTTAGGGGATGTTAATAAGTGAATAACCTCTGCAACCCTTAATTCATAAGCATTTAAAAGAATTTTGTTACTGTATAACCTGTTTAAATGACTGAGGATTGTGTCTTAATAAAAAGTGAATAAATTTTTATGTAAAGTTAACATAATTAGTTATCCAAAGCCATTCCACAGCTAGTTCACAAATTATAAACAGAACCCTGTGCATAAATTAATTTGGGTTAATTTTTTTCTTAATGGTATTTAAGAGATTTACGGTTGCTTCATTAGTCTGTAATTCAGCTTCTACCTTATTAATACCATGAATTACGGTAGAATGATCTCTTCCTCCTAAGAGTTCTCCAATATTTTCTAAGGAAACCCCAGTCATATTTTTGCAAAGATACATGGCAATCTGTCTCGGCTTTGCAATATCGTTGCTGCGGCTTTTAGAAATCATCTGCTCTTTTGTAATATGGAAATGTTCGCATACCACATCAATAATAAGCTGTGGAGTAATCTCCCTCGGCTTGTCCGGAGAAATAATATTCTGAAGCTCTTTCATGGCTACTTCCATGGTAATCTCAGTCTGTTCAAGATTGGAGTAGGCAAGCAGTTTATTTAAAGCACCTTCCAGTTCCCTGATATTAGACTTAATATTAGTAGCAATGTATTTTAAAATTTCATCATCTAAATGGAAATTATCCATTTCTTCTTTTCTTCGCAGAATTGCCATTCTGGTTTCATAATCCGGAGAACCGATGTCAGCAGTCAGACCGCATTCAAAACGGGAGCGGATACGTTCTTCTAATGTTTCCATATCCTTTGGCGGCTTATCAGAAGAAATAACAATCTGTTTCTTAGCAAGATAAAGCTCATTAAAGGTATGGAAAAATTCTTCCTGTGTACTTTCTTTTCCTATAATAAACTGGATATCGTCGATTAAAAGTACATCGATATTACGATATTTCTCACGGAATTTTGTCATAGCTGTATTATTGCCATTTCGGATGGCTTCAATCAGTTCATTGGTAAAAGTTTCCGAAGAAACGTATAAAATCTTCACATCTGGGTTATTGGACTGGATAAAATGTGCGATGGAATGCATCAAATGTGTTTTACCAAGTCCTACGCCTCCATATAAAAAGAGTGGGTTATAGACTTCTCCCGGAGATTCTGCAACAGCCAGTGAAGCTGCATGAGCCAGTTTGTTATTATTTCCAACAACAAAAGTATCGAAGGTATAGTTTGGATTCAAACTGGATTTGTCAATACTCTCTGCATTTACGAAAGCCATCGGTTTCGGTGTACGCATGGATTTTGCCTGCTCCGGCAGTACAAATTCGATTTCGTAATCCTTTCCAATAATTTCAGCGACTGCTACTTTAATAGGAAGTGTATATTTCTTGGTAATGTAGTTAAGCCCCATCTGTTCATCCGGTACCAGTATGTATAAAGTATTGTCTTTGACATCAAATACCTTCAGTGGTTCTAACCAGGTTTTAAAAGAAATGTCAGTAAGTTCATGCTCTTCCTTGACAGTTCTTAAAATTTCTTCCCATTTTTCAATGATCTGTTCCATAAAAATCTCCATGTTTCTATTATTTAAGCTTTTTAAAGCTTCTCATATTTATAGCATTATATAGAATCCTGCTCTTTTAATAATAAACTAAATGGGGCAAATTATCAATGAGAACTTTTAAAGGTATAGGTGATAAGCCTAATGTGAATAAAGTGGATAAAAAAGCCTTTATTTTAGCGGAAAAAGCTATTCAAAATTAAGGCAGGGTCATTTTAACAACAAGTTATCCTTAAATTATCTACAGGTTATGAACAGGTTATGAACAATTGTGGATAACCTGTTCATAAAATTTTGATATATAAATTTTATGGTATGGAAGGAAGAAAATGGATACTAGATATAGATTAAAAATAGTTTCTTCCTTATATATATAGTAGTATAAAAATTAATTACCGAAAAATGCAGGTTTTACTTGACTTGACAGGTTTTTTTGTTATAATTGTACTGATGTTTTCTAGCATAGAGGAGGTGGATTATTATGCATAAAGGTAAGATGACATTTCAGCCAAAAAACAGACAGAGAAATAAAGTTCATGGTTTTCGTAAAAGAATGAGTACAGCAGGCGGAAGAAAAGTATTGGCTGCAAGAAGATTAAAAGGAAGAAAGAAATTATCAGCATAGGCCACAACTTTTGTGGTCTTTTTCTTCTTATTACAAGACTTTTTTAAGGATTGAAAAATGGACTCATTGAAGAAAAACAAAGATTTCCAGAATGTATATCGCAATGGTAAGTCTTATGCGGACAAGTATCTGGTGATGTATGTTCTGGAAAATGGTTTGGAATCGAATCGAATTGGAATCTCCGTCAGTAAAAAAGTAGGAAATAGTGTAGTAAGACATCATCTGACGAGATTATTAAGAGAAAGTTACAGACTGCACGAAGAGATGTTTCATAGTGGTTGGGACATTGTAGTCATCGTAAGGGTGTCAGCAAAAAATGAAGGTTATCACAAGTTAAAGAGTTCATTGCTACATCTTTCGAATCTTCATGGAATTATTTAAAGATAATATCGAAAAGAAGATGGAATGATTTTGAAAAAAATTTTAATTGCAATCATTAAATTTTATAGAAAATATCTTTCACCAATGAAAACAACAAAGTGCCCTTATTGCCCGACCTGTTCTACTTATGGTCTGATTGCCGTGGAAAAGTATGGTGCAGTAAAGGGGGGAGCACTGGCTCTCTGGAGGATATTAAGATGTAATCCTTTTTCAAAAGGCGGATATGACCCGGTTCCATGATTAGGAGGTACGTTAAGTGTCAGAAATCATTTTAACTCAGTACAATGGTAAGATTCTCGGACCGATTGCGAAGGTCTTAGGATGGATTATGAATGGAATCTATTATGTGCTGAACAGTTTGTTTGGAATAGAAAATATCGGACTTTGCATCATTATCTTAACTTTGATTATTTATGCATGTCTTTTTCCATTAACCTATAAACAGCAGAAGTTTTCAAAGCTTTCACAGAAGATGAATCCGGAACTTCAGGCTATCCAGAAAAAATATAATGGCAAAAGAGACCAGGTTTCCATGCAGAAGATGCAGGAAGAGACACAGATGGTTTACCAGAAATATGGTGTTTCACCGACTGGAAGCTGTATCCAGATGTTAATCCAGATGCCGATTCTGTTTGCTTTATATCGTGTATTCTTAAATGTACCGGCATATGTACCGGCTGTAAAAGAAAAGTTTTCTGCTCTTGTTACAGAGATTATGTCTGTTGATGGCTTTGCGGATAAGATGACAAGCTTTGTTGATAAAATTAAAATTGCAGGTTTATCTGTTGATTTTACTGCTACGGATACAAATGTTCTTCATAATTATATTGTTGATGTTTTATATAAGATGAATACTTCCGGATGGAGTGAGTTAACAAAAGTATTTGGTAATCTTACTAATCTGGATGCAACTGAGAAATCCTTAGAGAAGTTAAACTATTTCCTTGGTCTTAACATTTCAAACAGCCCATGGAATATTATGACAACAGGCTTTAAGTCAGGAGCTTATTTACTTGCTATTGGTGCATTACTGATTCCGGTTATTTCTTTCCTGACACAGAGATTAAATATTAAATTAATGCCTACCGCTTCTACCGGTGAAAATGATGCAATGGCACAGCAGATGAAAACCATGAATCTTATGATGCCATTATTCTCATTTGTAATGTGTTTCACTGTACCGGTTGGTCTTGGTATTTACTGGATTGCAAGTGCTCTTGTTCGTAGTATCCAGCAGTGGGGTATCAACAAACGTCTTGATAAGATGGACTGGGATGCTATTATGAAAGCTAATCAGGAAAAAGCAAAAGCAAAGCGTGAAAAGAAAATGGGTCTGATTGAAAATCAGATTGCTAATGCTGCAAAGATGAGTACAAAAGCAAATGTTATTGAATCAGGTACTATGACAAAAGAAGAAAAGGAAGAAGCTTTAGAGCATGCAGCAGAGGTAAGAAGTAATGCAAAAGCAGGAAGCCTTGCTTCTAAAGCTAACAGAGTACGTGAATTCAATGAAAGAAACAATAAATAGAGGGGGTAATATACAATGGAATTTATTGAAGTTTCAGCAAAAACAGTGGATGATGCAATTACAGAGGCTTCGATTAAGCTTGGAACTACCAGTGACAAGATTGAGGTAGAAGTTATTGAGAAGGGTTCTACCGGATTTCTTGGTATCAAGAGTAAACGTGCAATCATCAAGGCACGGAAGAAGAATGATACGGTAGATAATATCCGTGAGTTTTTGGAAAATGTATTTTCTGCTATGAATATGGAAGTTACCATTGATATTAAGAAAGCAGAAGATGATAAGGTCTATGAAGTAGAATTAAGCGGTAAAGAAATGGGACTGCTGATTGGCAAGAGAGGACAGACTTTAGATTCTCTTCAGTATCTTACAAATCTTGCTGTTAATAAACATTCGGATGGATATATCAAAGTTAAGCTTGATACTGAAGATTACCGTCAGAGAAGAAAAGATACTTTGGAAAATCTTGCAAAGAATATTGCATATAAGGTTAAGAGAACAAAACGTCCGGTATCTTTAGAGCCGATGAATCCATTCGAAAGAAGAGTGATTCATTCTGCATTGCAGGGAGACAGATATGTAGAAACCCACAGCGAGGGAGAAGAACCTTTCCGTCATGTAGTTGTTACATTAAAAAAATAATTTAAAAATTTTATAAGAAAATGATTTCATAAGAGTTATAAAATGATATAATTATACCGTTTTATAACTCTTATATATTACACAGATAATATAAGAATTCTTATATTAAGGAGATTTCTATGAAAACAGAGACTATTGCAGCAATTGCTTCCGCCATGACGAATTCAGGAATTGGAATCATCCGTATCAGTGGAGAAGATGCTTTTGATGTAATTGATAAGATATACCGGTCACAAAAAGGAAACAAGCTATTATCACAGTGCAAGAGTCATACGATTCATTATGGCCATATTTATGATGAAGATGAAATAATAGATGAAGTAATGGTTCTTCTGATGCGGGCACCGAACAGTTATACCAGAGAAGATACAGTAGAAATTGACTGCCATGGTGGAACACTTGTGATGCGGCGTATTTTAGAAGTAGTGCTGAAAAATGGAGCAAGACCGGCAGAACCGGGAGAGTTTACCAAGCGTGCATTTTTGAATGGTCGTATTGATTTAAGCCAGGCAGAATCTGTCATGGATGTCATTTCTTCAAAAAATGATTTTGCATTGAAAAGCTCCATGCAGCAGTTAAACGGAGCTCTTACAGGGAAAATCAAAGAAATTCGTGGTAAAATCATACATGAGATTGCATTTATTGAGTCTGCTTTAGATGATCCGGAGCATATCAGTATTGATGGATATGGAGAGAATCTTCTTATTATAATAGAGAAACTGATGCAGAAGATGAATCAGATGATTGCATCTTCGGAAAATGGCAGCCTTTTAAAGGAAGGTATTAATACAGTGATCGTCGGAAAGCCGAATGCCGGAAAATCTTCTTTATTAAATGCGCTGGTAGGAAGAGAGCGGGCAATTGTAACGGATATTGCTGGAACTACTCGTGATGTATTGGAAGAGCAGATTAATTTAAATGGCATTACGCTTAATATCATGGATACCGCTGGAATCAGAAGTACTGAGGATGTGGTAGAGAAGATTGGTGTGGATAAAGCACTATTCCTTGTGGATAAAGCTGATTTTATTATCTATGTAGTGGATACTTCTACTGCATTGGATGAAAATGACGAAAAGATTATAGATGCCATCCGGGAGAAGAAAGCCATCATTTTATTGAACAAATCTGATTTAATCCAGGTAACCGGAGAAGATGAGATCAAAGAAAAATTATCCGGTGCAGATCATAAGATGATAGCTATTTCTGCAAAAGAAAATCTTGGAATTGATGTATTAGAAGAAACCATTACGGAAATGTTTTTCCATGGAACGATTTCATTTAACGATGAAGTATATATTACTAACATTAGACATAAAAACGCATTGATTCAGGCAGTAGAGAGCTTAAAGTTAGTAAAACAGAGTGTAGAAAATGGAATGCCGGAAGATTTTTATTCCATTGACCTTATGAATGCTTATGAAGAACTGGGTACTATTATCGGAGAAGCAGTAGAAGATGATCTGGTTAATGAGATTTTCAGTAAATTCTGTATGGGTAAATAATTATATTTAGATAGAAAGAAGGATAATGAAATGTCGGTAATCGAAGAGACATATGATGTGTGTGTGGTTGGAGCAGGCCATGCAGGTTGTGAAGCAGCACTTGCCTGTGCCAGAATGGGACTCGAAACCATTATATTTACAGTAAGTGTAGACAGTATTGCGATGATGCCTTGTAATCCTAACATTGGTGGAAGCTCCAAGGGACATCTGGTTCGTGAAATTGATGCTTTGGGTGGACAAATGGGAATTAATATTGATAAAACATTTATTCAGTCGAAGATGTTAAATAAATCTAAGGGTCCTGCAGTGCATTCTCTTCGTGCCCAGGCAGATAAGGCATCTTATAGTATGGAAATGCGGAAAACGTTGCAGTCTACTGAACATCTTACCATAAGACAGGCGGAAGTATCTGAAATTATCACAGAAGATAATAAGATTGCCGGCATTAAAACATTTTCCGGAGCAATTTATCACAGTAAGGCTGTTGTATTGTGTACCGGAACTTATCTTCGGGCAAGATGTCTCTATGGAGATGTGATTAATTATACAGGACCGAATGGGTTACAGCCTGCTAATCATCTTACAGATTCTTTAAAAGCCCATGGAGTAGAAATGTTCCGCTTTAAGACAGGAACTCCGGCAAGAATGGATAAGAATAGTATTGATTTCAGTAAAATGACCGAGCAGACCGGTGATGAGAGAGTAGTACCATTTTCCTTTACTACAGACCCGGAAAGTGTTCAGATAGAGCAGGCATCCTGCTGGCTTACCTATACAAATCCAAAAACTCATGAGATTATCCGTGCAAATCTCGACCGTTCACCAATCTATGCTGGTGTTATTGAAGGAACGGGTCCTAGATATTGCCCCTCCATTGAGGATAAAGTGGTAAAATTCGCCGATAAGGAAAGACATCAGGTATTTTTGGAGCCGGAAGGCTTAAATACCAATGAAATGTATGTCGGTGGAATGAGCAGTTCCCTGCCAGAGGATGTTCAATATGAAATGTATCATACGGTTCCGGGACTGGAGCATGCGAAGATTGTAAGAAATGCATATGCTATTGAGTACGACTGTATCAATCCAAACCAGTTGTTACCTACGCTGGAGTTTAAGAATATCAAGGGATTGTTCAGCGGCGGCCAGTTTAACGGAAGTTCCGGCTATGAAGAAGCTGCAGCCCAGGGTATTGTTGCTGGAATCAATGCAGCTTTATATGTAAAAGAGAAGGAACAGCTTGTATTGCATCGTTCCGAGTCCTATATCGGAGTGTTAATTGATGATCTGGTTACTAAGGAGAATCATGAGCCATATCGGATGATGACATCCCGTGCCGAGTATCGTTTATTACTGCGTCAGGATAATGCAGACCTTCGTCTTAGTAAATATGGTTATCAGGTCGGACTCATTTCTCAGGAAAGATATGACTGGGTAGTAAAAAAAGAAAAATTAATTCAGGATGAAATAAACCGGGTAGAGTCAGTAACAATCGGTGCTAAAGAGAATGTGCAGAAGCTATTAGAGAAATATGGAAGTACTCCTTTGAATACCGGAACCCGTCTTACCGAACTGATTCGCAGACCGGAACTGGATTATGAAAAACTAGCTCCAATTGATGAAGGCAGACCGGAGCTTCCGGAAGAAGTACAGGAACAGGTTAATATTAATATTAAGTATGATGGATATATCAAACGTCAGATTAAACAGGTGGAGCATTTTAAAAAATTAGAAAATAAGAAAATTCCGGATGATTTTGATTATGATGCAGTAGACAGCCTTCGTATCGAAGCAAGACAGAAGTTAAAGCTTTATCGTCCGGTTTCCATTGGACAGGCTTCAAGAATCTCCGGTGTATCACCTGCAGATATTACGATGTTGTTAGTCTATATGGAACAGGTAAAAAAATAGGAAGAAGAATGAGGATATCTTATGGCATATGATTTTACAAAAATGAGAAATATTCTATCAGATTGGAATTTAGAACTTACTGCAGAGAAAGAGCAACAGTTCCTGACTTTCTATGAAATGCTGGTAGAAAAGAATAAAGTAATGAATCTTACTGCAATCACAGAATTTGAGGATGTTGTGGAGAAACATTTTTTAGACAGTATTTCTCTTTGCCAGGTGATGGACTTAAAGAAGTCGCTTACTTTGTTGGATTTGGGAACCGGAGCCGGTTTTCCTGGAATCCCACTTAAGATTATGTTTCCGGAGCTTAAGATTACTCTGGCGGATTCCTTGAATAAAAGGTTATTATTCTTAAATGAAGTTATGGAAGCACTTAATCTGAAGGATATTGAAACGGTTCATGGAAGAGCAGAGGAGCTTTCTAAAAGAAAAGATTATCGGGAATCCTTTGATTTATGTGTTTCCAGAGCAGTTGCTAATTTATCCACATTAAGTGAATATTGCCTACCATTTATCCACACAAGCGGCAAATTTATCTCTTATAAGTCTGGAGAGGTGGAAGATGAGCTGAAGGATGCAAAGAAGGCAGTTTTCGTGCTGGGCGGCGAGATAGAGGATGTAATTCACTTTACACTGCCGGATAGTGACATTAAACGTTCTTTTGTGGTAATTAATAAGGTTCATGCGACACCAAAAGCATATCCACGTAAGGCTGGAACTCCATCAAAAAGCCCTTTAAAGTAAAAATTAAAATTAGATTAAACTACGGGAAACATGTTTGGTTCCTTCTTTTCTATTATAATTTTTCTCGATAGTTGCGTAAACTACGAGAAACACGCTTTGCGAGTTTCTCGAGTTATCGCGGTGCTCGCCAAATCTGCATGCAAGCATGCGATTTTTCTCGCTACTCGCGTAAATAAAAAGGATAACAAATTTTCGTTTGTTATCCTTTAAAGATTTATACGTTGTTTTCAATGACTGGTTTTATTATTGTAAGAACATTAAAACAATATCTTTAAATTTATCTGGCGTTTCAAGCTGGGGAAGATATCTGGAATTGGAAATGTAGGTTGCTTCAATATTCTTATTTAAGTGAAGATATTTTTCTGTAATAGCTACGGCATTATTTCTTTCTCTACTGGAAATGATGTAGAGATTGTCTGCTTTTTTCACAGCATTGGTGATATCAATATTGACATAATTTCCTTTGGTGCTGGCAAGCAGATATTTTCCGGCACTGTTTCCTTTGTGTGCAGATTCAAAGTAAGTATCTTCTAATTTGGATGAAAGGAATGTTTTCTTGAAGATATACTTACTTTCAATGTAATTGCGGATTCTCTTGTGATGCATAATCAGGTTATAGATAAAGGTACCAAGAATTGGAATCTCTAAAATAGTTTTGGCAGCTTTTGTCTCTTTCGTAGGCATTTCCTTGATGATATTGATGTCAGATGGATTAACCAGAATAATTTTTTTAAAGTTATCCGGCTCCATTGTCTGTGCCATAATGACAAAAGAAGAAGAAATACCAGTTACGACTATATTTGCCGCTTCTTTTACAATGTCGTGGATAAAATTATTAATTAACTGTACGTATAGGAAGTTGGTATAGGTAATACCCGGTTTTTCAGAACGACCGCAGCCAAGCAGGTCGATAGTGTAGACGGTATGTTTCTTTTCCAGACGGTGTACAATCTTACTCCATTCTTTGGTGGAAGAAGCAGGATTCAGTTCATGAATCAGAATAACCGGAGTTCCTTTACCGGAAACAGTATAGAAGATGTCACCATTTTTCCAGTGATATATATTTCCTTCTTCGGTAGTTAAAAGATTTTTTTGTCCTGCAGTATAATCTACAATTCGATTTATAATATACATGCCGGTAACAGCAGTAGTAGTGATGCCGATTACTTTTTTCAGATTCCTGTTCATCGTAATTCCTCCCTAAAGTTTATGATACTTTTATTATAAACAAAAATATGCTGCTTTACAATTAAAATCATAGAATAAGACTTTTCAGATAGAAAAAAATAGTTTACAATTATTATGTATACCACATAAGAACATATGTTCTAGGAGGGGCTATGATTAGAGAATATCTGGAGAAAATTCAGAAGGAACTGATAGATCAAAAGAGAGAGACAGAAAAGAAAATTATTTCTTTAGAAAATACAGAAAAAGAAAATATAAAATTTATTGAACTTCTGGATGAAATAAATGATCCAAATTATGAAGCGTTTACTCCAAGAACAGTGAATGCCCGTAATAAGGAAAAAATTAATGAGCTGAAAGTACAGCAGAAAAATATTATCAAAGAAAAGTCTGACTTACAGAACAAGTTATATGATGTACAACGTCGTTTGGAAGAGTGTCAATCTATTATTCAATGTGAGAGGGAAAAGGAGACAATTGCCCAACAATATCAGGAAGAAGATAATGCAGAATATAAGATTCAGTTATTAGAAGCACAGGAAATGGAGCGACAGCGCATTGCAAGAGATTTACATGATTCTACAGTACAGGATCTTACCAGTATGCTTCATAAGATAGAACTTTCTATGCGTGTAATGGATATGGATTCGCAGCGTTGTAAAATGGAATTATCAAATGTACTTGATAATATTCGCAATGTGATAAGCAATACAAGAAAAATGATATATAACCTCAGACCAATGTCAGTAGATGATATAGGAATAGATGTAACACTGAAACATGCTATTGCAAAAATAGAGCAGGAGTGGAACCGAAAGATAGAATATATTATAATAGGAAAACCGTTTCACGTGAAACCTGTTGTTGCATTGTCTTTATTAAGAATTATGCAGGAGGCATGCACGAATGCATTGAAGTATGCTGATGCAAAAGAAATATGTGTTGTATTAGAATATACTGAAAATGATATTTCACTTGTAATTGAAGATGATGGTATTGGATTTAATACAAAAAAGAAAGTTGCAAAAACAAAAAATTCCGGTTTTGGTTTATCTATTATGAAAGAAAGAGTTCATCTTTTATCAGGTGAGATTCAAATAAAAAGTGAAGAAGGAGAGGGTACTACAATAAGTATTCGTGTACCAAACTTTGTTGAGGAGGAAGAAAATGAGCAAAGTGAAAGATAAAATAGAAATAATCATAGCAGATGATCATATGATGATTCGGGAAGGTTTGAAACAATTACTGGAACTGGATGGTACGATGAAAGTAATTGCAGAGGCAAATGATGGTGAAGAATGTCTGAATTTATTAAATAAGAAGATTCATCCAGATATACTTTTATTAGATATAAATATGCCTAAGAAAAATGGTATTGAAGTATTAGAATATATTAAACAGAATAAAATTCCAGTAAAGGTATTGATATTAACAGTACATAATGAAGTCGAATATTTATTGAAAGCTGTTGATATCGGCATTGATGGATATTTATTAAAGGATTCCAGTTATGATGAATTAAAAGAAGCAATTGATGTGGTTATTTCTGGAAATACTTATATTCAGCCAAGTCTTCTTCCTGCACTAAATGAAAGTATGGAAGATTATGCTTTAGATAAAGAAAAAATAGAATGTCTGACTAAGAGAGAACTAGATGTACTTCGATTGATTTCAGAAGGATGTAGCAATAAGAAAATATCTGATGAGTTGTCAATCAGTGAACGAACAGTAAAAAATCATATTTCCCATATATTTAGAAAAATAAATGTGGAAGATAGAACACAGGCTGCAGTATTTGCTATTCGAAATAAGATAAGTTAGAATAAATAGTAATTGATATACAACATAATAGAGGTATTTTGATAAAATGTTTCACGTGAAACATTAGTAAAAGAACGTCCGTGAAACATAAAATAGATACAAGATTTAGTATAAATTAAAAAATAAGTCTACTATATTATGAAAGAAAATGTTTCATGTTTCACGTGAAACATTTTCTTTTGCTTTACAGGAAATTGCTTTTCTGTAAAGCAAAAAAATGCTCCACGAGAATGAACACTGCGGCATATAAGGTAGATATTGCAAGCGACCGCCGTAGGCGCGAGAATGTGCCAAAAACAAATTTTTTATTCAAATTTACATAACAAACTCGAAAAGTGTGTTTCTCATAGTTTATATAAGCAGCAATAAAAAACACATATTTATATAAATATTAAGGAAACATTGTATGATATAAGAATGCAATAAATAAAAGCAGAAACAGAGAAAATAATAGAAAAAAATACTTTCATTTCTACATGGATTTACTGGAAATGAAAGTGTTATAGTGTTATAATAAAACAAGTTCGGTACAGAGAAATAATAGAAAACTGAAATTTATGTTTCATTGATGAAACAGACAGAAAGGAAAATAATATGGGAAGAATAATAGCAATAGCAAATCAGAAAGGCGGAGTTGGTAAAACCACAACGTCTATTAATTTGTCATCATGTCTGGCAGAAGCCGGAAAAAAAATATTGGCAATAGATTTGGATCCGCAGGGAAATACTACCAGTGGATTGGGAGTTGATAAAGATGATTTAGAAAATACTGTTTACGAATTAATGCTGGATGAATGTACAATTCGTGAAAGTATTCATAAAACAGAGATTGAAAATCTGACTTTGATTCCATCTAATGTAAACTTGTCCGGAGCAGAGATTGAACTTTTGGGAATCAATGATAAAGAGTATATTTTAAAAAATGCAGTAGATTATATCCGGGACGATTATGATTTTATTATTATTGATTGTCCGCCATCTTTGAATATGCTGACAGTAAATGCTATGACAACAGCAGATACCGTATTGGTTCCAATTCAGTGTGAGTATTATGCATTGGAAGGAATCAGCCAGTTGATTCACACCATTGACCTGGTACAGGAAAGACTGAATCCAGATTTGAAGATGGAAGGAGTTGTATTTACTATGTATGATTCCAGAACAAATCTTTCTAATGAAGTAGTAGATAATGTAAAAAATAATTTACATACAACAATTTATAAAACAATCATTCCAAGAAATGTAAGATTAGCAGAAGCACCAAGTCACGGCCTTCCAATTAATCTATACGACAGCAGGTCAGCGGGAGCAGAAAGCTACAGACTTCTTGCAAAAGAAGTAATCGACAGGGAGGATATCTAAATGGCAACAAGAAAAGGTGGATTGGGAAAAGGTTTGGATTCATTGATTGCAGATAAAGTTGGAACATCCAATGAGAAGACAGATGCAAAAAATGAAGTTATGGTAAATATCAATAAAGTAGAACCAAATAAAGAACAGCCGAGAAAGAATTTTGATGAAGATGCATTATTAGAATTATCAGAGTCTATCAAACAGTTTGGTGTCTTGCAGCCACTTCTGGTAGTAGACCGGAAAGACTACTACGAAATCATTGCCGGTGAGCGAAGATGGAGAGCAGCAAAGATGGCAGGATTAAAGAAAGTTCCTGTAATCATCAAAGATTTAACTGAACAGGAAATCGTAGAGATTTCACTGATTGAGAATATCCAGAGAGAAAACTTAAATCCAATTGAAGAGGCAATTGCATATAAACGCCTTTTAAATGAATTCAATCTGAAACAGGATGAAGTTGCGGAGAGAGTATCAAAGAGCAGAACTGCAGTTACTAATTCCATGCGGCTTTTAAAACTTTGTGATAAAGTGCAGCAGATGGTAATTGACGATATGATTTCTACCGGGCATGCGAGAGCTTTACTTGGAATCACTGATGAAGAAAAACAGTATACACTTGCACAGAAAATCTTCGATGAGAAAATCAGTGTAAGAGATACTGAAAAGCTGGTAAAGAAAATGCAAAAACAGAAGAATGCACCTGCAAAAGAGGTGAATCCGGAAAAGAAAAAACTGGATGCTGTTTACCAGGAAGCAGAAGAAAAAATGAAAACAATACTTGGAACAAAGGTTATCATTAATCAGAAGGATTCTATGAAGGGAAAAATTGAAATCGAATATTATTCCCCGGATGAATTAACAAGAATATATGAATTAATCGAAAGTATTAAAAAATAGAACATTTGTTTGTAATTAAGAGAAGAGGATAACAAAATGATTTTTTCAGAATATTTAGGAATTGATTCCGATTATGTAATAGTAGGACTGGCAGCACTGGTATTGATACTTTTTATAGTTACCATTGTAAATATCGTCCAGATGAGTAAGTTAAAAAAGAAATATAAAAAGTTCATGTCCGGAAAAGATGCCAGGACGCTGGAAGATGTATTGAAAGAGCGTTTAGATGAAATAGATGATCTGGTTGCATCTAACAAGGCAAATAAGAAAAATATCGAAGATATATTTGCTACTTTACGTTTTACATTCCAGAAACTTGGACTTGTAAAATATGATGCCTTTAATGAGATGGGTGGAAAGCTGAGCTTTTCCCTTGCAATGTTGAATGAGCGCAATGACGGATATATCATCAATGCAATGCATAGCAGAGAAGGCTGCTATACGTATATTAAGGAAATTATTGATGGAAATTCTATTATTGCACTTTCCGAAGAAGAAAAAGAAGCTTTAGAAATGGCAATGAAATCAAAAGATGAATAAATTTAATGAATAAATTTGCAGAAAGCAGATTGTAAAAATGACAGGCATACTATATAATAGGGTATGCCTGTTTTAGGTTTTCAGATGGTATTTCAAGGAAGGAAGAACAGATTCGTGCATAGCTATTTAAGAGCAATTGGATTTCAGAACAATATGAAAAAATCTGATATAGAGAAACTCACGGATAAAATCGTTTCATCCCCGGATAGAATTGAAGTCTCAGAAGATTCCATGGGAAATGAATTTGTAGAAATGACGAAAGAGATTGCACCGGGAGCTGGAATCCGTGTTTGCGGAGAATATGCAGAAGATGGAACCTTTCATACCGAATACTATTACCCGTATGTAGAGGGTGACGGAATCACGACCCAGGAGCAGATAGAGATAGAGAAGCATTCCGAAAAAGAATCATATGCCGGTGTCTGTGACGAAATGAAGCTGGGCGTTACATTGATTTTCTATTTACAGAATGTTGCAGAATATTTATCCGAGCATCACAGAAATCCGAAGATGCGTCCAATGTCCGCTACATTAAGTGCATTGTCATTAAATGGAAAAATCATTATGCCAATCAGCAAAAATGAAAAGCAGATCCAGAATACAAAGAAAAACAGTCAGGACCGTAATTACCTCATTGCAGCTGCAAGAGAGGGAGACGAGGATGCCATTGAAAATCTTACACTGGAAGATATTGATACTTATTCCATGTTGTCAAGACGGATAGCTAACGAGGATATCTTAAGTATTGTAGATTCCTATTTTATGCCATACGGAATCGAAAGTGACCAGTATTCCATTTTAGGTGAAATTGTAGATTACAGGATGGAGAATAATAAGATGACAGGTGATAAAATCTGTTTGCTTACACTGGACTGTAACGATTTGATATATGATGTCTGCATCAATGAAAAAGACCTTCTGGGGGAACCTGCAATTGGCAGAAGATTTAAAGGAGTCATCTGGATGCAGGGAAAAGTAAATTATTAGGTAATATTAGTTCTCATAGTTAAATGGATATAACAAGTGCCTCCTAAGGTTCAATCATGGTTGAGACTTATGGAAGCTGAGAAGTGATAAGTCAGAGTTCGATTCCAACAGGGATTGACCTGAATGTCAAAATAAGATACAATGGAAATTCATCACAAGAGTGATTGAATTCATAGATATGGCAGCCGGAGCCAAAAGAGCTGAAAAGCCCGAAAATACGGCATTTGTCTCCTTAGTTAAATGGATATAACGGGGTCCTCCTAAGGTTCAATCATGGTTGAGACTTATGGAAGTTGGAAAGTGATAAGTCAGAGTTCGATTCCAACAGGGATTGACCTGAATGTCAAAATAAGATACAATGGAAATTCATCACTAAGTGTTGAATTCATAGATATGGCAGCCGGAGCCAAAAGAGCTGAAAAGCCCGAAAATACGGCATTTGTCTCCTTAGTTAAATGGATATAACGGGGTCCTCCTAAGACTCTATTGTAGGTTCGATTCCTATAGGAGACGCTCATTTTTAGCGGTAATGAAGATAGTTTCATTGCCGCTTTTTTTGTGCAGAATTGCAATTTCAGTGACAAATTTGTCAGCGAAACAAGGTTGAAAATACTGACTTTGTCAGCGGGGATGGATGCTTGTCACCGATTCATATTTTCCGGTCTGTCACCTAGAGGGATTAACTACAGTGTAGGATGAGTTTTGGGGTGTAAAATTAGGAAAAGCAGTGAGATAAAACACTATATTCTTGCCTGTGATATCAGGCCTGTCGGAAGAGTCCGTTCAGATTAGATAAAAACAATCTATTCTGGACGGGCTTTTTTGCGTTCAGGGAAAGGAAGTTGCCTATGGAAGAAAAGAAGGAATTGCTGGATCAGGATGAAAGAGTTGTAGAGATTGAGCTGGAAAGACTTCGGGGATTTGTAAACCATCCATTCAAGGTTCAGGCGGACAGTCAGATGATTGAATTACAGGAGAGCATTAAGAAGTATGGAATATTAAATCCTCTGATAGTCAGACCGAGGCAGGATGGAACTTATGAGATCATATCGGGTCACAGAAGAAAATTTGCAGCTGAAAAGATAGGTTATCGTAAGGTACCTGTGATCATTCGTGTATTAAAAGATGACGAAGCGGTTGTATCTATGGTTGATTCAAATTTACAACGGGAAATGATTAGTCCAAGCGAAAAAGCATTTGCTTACAAAATGAAGTATGAAGCAATCAAAAGGAAGGCAGGAAGAAGAAAATGTGGTCAGGTAGACCATAATTTGGGAAAGAAAAGCATTGAGCTCATTGGAGAAGAATGTGGAGACAGCCCCAAGCAGGTTCAAAGATATATCAAAATAACAGAACTTATTCCAGAAATGCTTGAAAAGGTGTGAATCTAGGAATAGGATTGGCACAGGAAGGAAAGAAAGTGCTTATGATAGACGCTGATCCACAAGGAAGTCTTACAATCAGCTTAGGTTATGAGGAGCCGGATGAAATGGAGTATTCTCTGGCAACACTGATGATGAACATTGTGAATGATGAAAAACTGAATATAGAAAAGACTATCTTACACCATAAGGAAGGAGTGGACCTTATCCCAGCCAACATTGAATTATCAGCGATAGAGGTGTCTTTGGTAAATGCCATGAGCAGGGAACTGATTCTGAGATCTATGGTAGACAGGCTGAGAGAATTTTATGATTGTTAATGAATTACTGCTTGAAGCGATAAAGGAAGTTTGCGACTATGCACAGAACAACGAAGCCGAGTTTATGGCGCAAGTCTGTTCCGCTTCCGAGGACAGACAGGCAAAAGCGGCTAAAGCTATCCGACAGAGGAAACAGCGCAGCGAAAAGCGCACCGACGAATTGAGCCGCTTAATTCGCAAGCTCTACGAGGACAATGTAAATGGGCGGCTTTCAGACAAGCTCTTTGAACAAATGTTGCATGATTTTGAAGCCGAGTTAGAGGGCTTGACCGATAGTATCACACAAGACCAGCAGGAGCTTGACCGCATAAGCAGGGAAACCGTCAATGCCGAGAAGTTTCTTGCCCTTGTCAAAAAATATACGGATTTTTCCGAACTCACCCCCGCAATGATAAATGAGTTTGTTGAAAAAATCCTTGTTCATCAAGCCGAGGGCAAAGGCGCAAGCCGTACACAGGAAGTCGAGATTTTCTTTAACTTTATCGGCAAGGTAGAAATCCCGCGCAAAGAAATTGAACTAACAGAGGAAGAAAAGGCAGCATTAGCGGAACAGGAACGACGCAGGGCGAAGAAAGCCGAGTATAACCGCCGCTATATGGAGAAGAAGCGCAGACAATGGAAAGAGCAACAGGAACGGGAGAAAGAACAGCAGGAAGCTCTTGAATTACCTGCTGCTTCCACCGAGAAAGGAGAACGCATAGCATGAGAATACTCATTGACAATGGCAACACCCCCGCCGCCCCGCGCCCGTATATCGGGCATTACGGGCGGTTGCGGAAAGCCTACCTTGAACAGTACCGCCCCGACCTCTACACCGCCCTTGTCGCAAATGAGAAGCTGCATGAGCATTGCGCCGAGATTGACGAAGCCGCCCGGAGCCGGATTGACCTTATCATGCCGCAGCTTGCAAGGAGCGCGGGAGCTACCGAAGCACTCAAAGCTACCGACCCCATGAAATGGGTGGGACTGATGAACGCTTGCAGGGCGCAAGCGGAGGAAATTGCCAAGTTTGAGCTAGTCTATGTTTGACGGTCAAGAGCCGGAAAAAACGGAAATCACGCGATAGGAGCTGCCCGGACGAGGAATGGTTCATCGGGGCGGTTTCTATTTGAAAATCCTCATTTTCCCCAAGTCAAGAGCCGGGAAAAACACCCGAAAAATGCCCCTATTGCGTAACAGGGGCGCAGAAAGGAGAGTTTATGAGAACAGGGCTTACGAAGCAGGAAAAGACCACCGATATTTGGTTTGACGAGAAAAACCCGATTATCCATATCCGCACCCACAACACCGACTTAAAGAAGCGGCTTGCCGCCTACTCCGGACAGTACCCCGACCAGTGCCGCCAGACCGACGCAGACCCCGAAACGGGCTGCATGGAGTTTGAGATTGCAAAGGGGCGCTTCTCTTTCCGTCTGACCGCCCCATACAACGAGGAACGGCGGGAAGCTGCGCGGCGGTCTGCCAGAGAAAACAAGGCCACTGACAGGCTGAAATGAGGTGGATTTATTCATAACCATGTGCTATGATATTTATAGATAGTGAAACTTCCTTTCAATTTTTTCGTCTATACAAGTAACAGAGAAGAACAGGAGGCTTGTTCCATGAGAAAAAAGAGATTGATGATTGCAATAGCTTGTATCATTTTAGTAGGTATCGCGGTAATCGTATTTTTTTCACAACAGGGGAAAAAACCGTATAAGGATTTGGACGCAGCGCAGATTGTTTCCGCTAAAGTGTTATTAACACCGCCAGACAAAACGATTGAGATTGAAAATATCCAAGAATTAGTTGAATATTTGAATGATGTTGTTGTCTATAATGAGGATAATTCTTACACAGAGTATGATGGACAAGGCGTTGTTTTTACCTTGACTATGGTAGACGGTACACAAACAGATATTATGGCGTATAACCCATTTATTGTCATTGACGGTATCGGTTATAAGACAAAATATGAGCCATGTGAAGCACTCAACAGCTATGCAAATGAATTACTAAACTCTGGGACTGCCAATATAATTTTGGAAGAACCGCCCACATTAAGCGTTGTGAGTGACGAAACCGCTATCGGTGCAGTATTAGGAACTTATTCGTGGCAAAAAACAAATATTGACGGAACTGCTGAAAGCACAATAGCTGATAGCCCACACCCGTTAGAGTGCAAGGATCTGTTGTCCCCGCCATTTGAAACAACAGAAACAACAGCTACATTAAGATTTACAGAAGACCCAGATACAATTTTAAGTGTGCAGTGCTGGAGTGACGAACATTGGGGAGAGCCTGCTACAAACAGCGAAGATGTAACTATTGTTGGAAACGTACTCACTCTTAAACTGGGCGGATATATTTATGAAGTAACAGCTGAATGGAATACTGAAAATGGCTATGGCGGAACAGCAAGCTATTTTATATATTTGAAAACAGCAGACTAAAATTGAATAGCCACCCACAAGGGCAGCCGAGAAAATCGACTGTCCTTTTTCTATGCCGACAGGCAGAAAGGAGCGACCACCCATGACAAAGCCAAGAGAGAAAACCCGCGAGGAATTGACTGCCGAGATTGAGGACGGGAAGAAGAAAATCCGGCAGTTTGAAAATCGGGAAAAGATGCTGCGTCAGAAGCTATCCAAAGAGGAACGCAGAACACGCAGCCACCGCCTTATTGTCCGGGGCGCGGTCTTTGAAAGCATTGTGCCGGAAGCAAAGAACATGACCGACGAGGAAGCCGCAGCACTTCTTAGGCTTGCCTTGACGAGTGAACCAGCGCGGGAATATCTGAAAAAACGAGCCGAAAGCAGGAACGCCGAATAAATCCCTTAGGAACTAAGGGCGCACTTATACACCCTTACGGGCGTGTGCGCTCTGCCGAGGGCTTATCTTCGCACAGGGAGATTTCCCCGCGCTCCGATATGGCGGCTTTGCCGCAACAAGGGGCTGCACCCCTTGCGCCGCTTCGCGGCTATCCCTGCACACCCACAAAAACAGTACACCCGCCGTTGGCGTCTGTACCATTTTTGCGGGTTTTATTATCCTATCCGGGAGGTGATACCCATAGCCATTTACCATTGGAACATCGGCATTGTGAGCCGAGGAAAAGGCAAATCAGCCGTTGCCGCAGCCGCCTACCGAAGCGGCGAAAAGCTGACAAACGAATGGGACGGAATGACTCATGACTACACTCGCAAAGGCGGCGTTGTCCATACAGAAATCATGTTGCCGCCCCACGCACCGCCCTCATTTTCTGACCGTTCAACCTTGTGGAACAGCGTGGAGCTTTACGAGAAAGCCGGGAACGCCCAGCTTGCGCGTGAGATTGACGCAGCACTCCCCATAGAATTATCCAGAGAGGAACAGATCCGGCTTGTCCGGGAATACTGTTCCTCTCAATTTGTTTCCAGAGGAATGTGTGTGGATTTTGTTATCCACGACACCAACAGCGGCAACCCCCATTGTCATATTATGCTTACCATGCGCCCCCTTGACGAGCGCGGAGCATGGGCGGCGAAATCCAAAAAGGAATATGACCTTGACGAAAACGGCGAGCGTATCCGCTTGCCAAGTGGCAGATACAAGACGCACAAAATTGACCTTACAGGCTGGAACGACAAGGACAACACCCTCTTGTGGCGCAAGGCATGGGCTGACTATACCAACGACTTTTTGGAGAGAAACGGAAGCCCGGAGCGTATCGACCACCGCAGCAACGCCGAGCGCGGCATTGACGAAATACCGACCGTCCATATGGGCGTAGCCGCCTGTCAAATGGAGAAGAAAGGTGTAGCCACCGAGAAAGGCGAACTGAACCGAAATATCCAAAAAGCAAACCGCCTTATACGGGAAATCCGGGCGCAGGTTAGCAAGCTCAAAGAATGGATTGCCGACCTGTTCAAAGTGTGGGAAACCGCCCCGAAGCCGCCGCCGCAATCTCCCAACCTTGCAAATCTGTTGATGAAGTATTTGAGCGTTCAGAGAGAAAAGAGCCGGAAGTATTCGCAGCGTTGGCAACAACAGCACACAGCCGATGAACTGAAAACCATAGCGGCAGCGGTCAACTATCTCTCCGAGCATGGTATCTCTAATCTTGATGAGCTTGACGCTTCCCTTTCCTCTGTCAGTGATAGAGCCTATTCAATCCGGGCAGGAATGAAAACCGCCGAGGAACGCATGAAGAAGCTACAAAAGCTAATTGAATACGGGAAGAACTACACAGAGTACAAGCCCATTCACGATGAACTGAAAAAGCTGCAAAACGGCTGGACAAACAAGCGCGACAAGTACGAGGAAGCCCACCGCGCCGAGCTGACCCTATGGAACGCAGCAAGTCGCTATCTCCATGCAAATCTGCAGAAAGGAACAAAGACCTTGCCTATTGCGGAATGGGAACAGGAATATGCTGACCTCAAAACACAGAGGGACAGCGATTATACCAAACTGAAAGATACCCGCACCAATGTTTCAGAGCTTCAAAAAATCCGCAAATGCGTGGATATTGCACTCCGCGCCGACCAAGCGGAGCAGACGCAGAGCCGCACCAAACGGCATGATATAGACCGCTGAAAGGAGTTGAACTTTTATGTATTACACCCAAGAACAGATAGACCGCGCCAACCAAGCCGACCTTGTTTCTTTCCTGCAATCACAGGGCAGCAGCTTACCCGCGCCGGACAGGAATACCGCTGGAAGCGGCACGACAGCCTGACCGTCCGGGGAAACAAATGGTACAGGCACAGCCAGAGCAAGGGCGGTGCACCCATTGATTTTGTCATGGAGTTTTTCGGCAAGAGCTTCACCGAAGCCGTTGAACTGCTGACAGGCGAAAAAGGAGCCGCCCCGCCGCTGGACAGACCAAGCCCCGCGCCCCTATCCGACTTCCGGCTACCACCCCGCAGCACCGACAACCGCATAGCGAGGAACTACCTCACAGCAGCCCGCCGCATTGATGAAGATGTGACGGGCTTTTTCTTTTCCACCGGGGATATTTACGAGGAAGCCGCCCACCATAACGCCGTATTCGTCGGCAGAGATGAAAGCGGCATACCGCGATACGCCCATCAGCGCGGCACAGCCGGGAGTTTTCGGCTTGATGTGAAAGGCAGCGACAAAGCCTTTAACTTCTGCTACCGTGGCGAGGGCGAAAGGTTGTTTGTCTTTGAAGCCCCGATAGACCTCTTATCTTTCCTCTGCCTGTTCAAAAAGGACTGGCAGAAGCAAAGCTATCTGGCGTTGGGCGGCGTGGGAGAAAAAGCCCTGTTGCGCTTTCTCTCTGACCGTCCGAACATCAAGACCGTTTTTCTCTGCCTTGACAGCGACCAAGCCGGAAGCGACGCTTGCAGCCGCCTTGCGGAGCTTGTGCCGGAGGGCTTGACCGTCCATCGGCTTATCCCTCTTTTCAAGGACTGGAACGAGGTATTGCAGCACCGGGCAGAAATCACAGACGGGAAGTATTTGCGGGAAGCAATCTACGGCTTGAAAGAGCCGCCGCAGGAAGAAACCGTTGAGATTATCCGCATGAGCGAGGTTGACACACAGACCGTTGAATGGCTATGGGAGCCGTATATTCCCTTTGGGAAAGTAACCATTGTGCAGGGCAATCCCGGCGAGGGCAAGACCACTTTTGCCCTACGCCTTGCCGCCGCCTGCACCACCGGGGGAACGCTGCCGGGAATGAAGCCCTTGCCGCCATTCCAAGTAATTTACCAGACCGCCGAGGACGGGCTGGGCGATACCGTCAAGCCACGCTTGATAGAAGCCGCCGCAGACCTTGACCGGGTGCTTGTGATTGATGAAGCCAAGCGGGAGCTTACCCTGTCCGATGAGCGCATAGAAAAGGCAATCACGCAGAACGGGGCGCGGCTGATTATCCTTGACCCCATACAGGCGTACATGGGCGAAAAAACCGACATGAACCGGGCAAACGAAGTGCGCCCCATGTTCCGCCGCCTTGCCGATGTTGCCGAGCGTACCGGGTGCGCCGTTATCCTTATCGGACATCTCAACAAAGCTGCCGGAGGGCAGAGCGCATACCGGGGCTTAGGTTCTATCGACTTCCGCGCCGCAGCAAGGAGCGTCCTGCTGATCGGGCGCGTGAAGCGAGAACCGAATGTGCGCGTTATCGTCCATGACAAATCTTCCCTTGCGCCGGAGGGCAAGCCCGTTGCCTTTTGCCTTGACCCGGAAACGGGCTTTTCATGGATAGGCGAATACGACATCACCGCCGACGAGCTGCTGTCCGGCGCGGGCGGCAACACCGCCACCAAAACCGAACAGGCGGAACGGCTGATACTGGATTTACTGGCAGACGGGAAAGAGCTTGCCAGCGAGGACATAGAGAAAGCCGCTACAGAAGCGGGCATATCCGCCCGTACCGTCCGGGCGGCAAAGAGAAACCTTGACGGGCGCATTACCTCAAAGCGCATTGGCGCGGCATGGTATCACGCTCTTAAAAAGTGAAACGGCAAAATCCAAGTGGCAAAACCCAGATACCTTGCCACTTTGCCACTTCGCCACTTCAACCTCAAAACCACCGCCCCATGTATGACCGCATGGGGCTTTTCTCATGGAAAGGAGAGCCTATGAACAACGACACCAGCAACCGCAGCACCCCCGCAACCGCTTCCCCTCTGACCGTAAAGGAAGCCGCGCCACCTGTAATGATAAAGAAAATCGGAAAGACCACCTACCGCGTCAAAATCCATTTCAGTGAAACGAGCAAAGAAACCATGAGCGACAAAATCAAGCGTCTGATTTTGAATGACAGCGAAAAAAGTTCTTAAACACCCTTGACAAAACGTATCAGAGTATTCGGTTTTGGGAGGAACTACAGGATAAACGACCCTGTTGATTAATCCGTCATTTTCTAATTCTCTAAGTTGCTGGGTAAGCATTTTGGGAGTTGCAGATTTAATGAGCTTTCCTAATTCATTAAATCTAAGTGTTTTTCCAATGAGATGCCATAGGATAAGTGACTTATATTTACCACCTATAAGCTGAAGGGTTGCTTCTACTGGACATTGGAAAGATTGACATGGTTTCATTATATACGACCTCCTGAAATTTGAATCCATAGTATCATTTTGGGTAGTATGGCACTTAAAAGTGCGTACTTGTAAAAAAGAAATACTGTGATAGCATTATAGCGTACTTGTTGAGCAGGCA
Organism: Roseburia sp. AF20-18LB; assembly: GCF_003461185.1. Lineage (NCBI taxonomy): Bacteria > Bacillati > Bacillota > Clostridia > Lachnospirales > Lachnospiraceae > Roseburia > Roseburia sp. AF20-18LB. The sequence continues at coordinate 2,252 of NZ_QTWP01000012.1, read as the reverse complement.
CAACAAAAATGTATTAAAAATGAAAGTGAGGAATATTTTTATGGAGTTTTTATCTTTAGCAAAACAGAGATGTTCTGTAAGAAAGTATAAAACTGATGAGATTGAAAAGGAAAAATTGGACAAAATTCTGGAGGCTGCTAGAATTGCTCCAACAGCAGCAAATGCTCAGTCGCAGAGACTGTTAGTAATTAGTAGCCAAGAAGCAAAAGAAAAATTGTCTAAAGGAGTAAATTATCATGGCGCCCCGTTGGCTATCATTGTATGTGGGGATCATTCAGATGTTTTTGTGCGTCCGTTTGATAAAAAGGATATGGTAAGTGTTGATGCAACAATAGTTGCGGATCATATAGTATTAGAAGCAGAGGATTTAGGACTTAGTTCTTGTTGGCTTACATATTTTGATCCTGAGATTATCAGAAATGAGTTTAATATTCCAAGTAACCTTGAACCAATAGCAATTATTGCGGTGGGATATGCTGACACAGAAAAGGCATCACCAGACAGACATTCAAAGGATAGAAAAGCGCTTGAAAGCCTTGTTTGTTACGAAACTTTTTAAGCATATTAAGAAATAAAAGAGATTGTGTTTAAAGATGGAAAACTTGTCTGAGACGCAGCGAAGTAAATAAAATGAATAATATAGGAAGTCAGTAGTGCGTGAATAAACTGCTGGCTTCTTTTTTGATAGATACAGTCACTCCCAGAGAGTGTGCAGGATAGTAAAGTAATAATATCAACATGACGATATAGAAAATGCAGGGAAGCATTGTATTTCAAAGAGTTTGAGATACAGTGCTTCTGCGTTTCTATAGGAGATAGTCGTTCTATGCGCAAAATAGTCATTTGATGCAGAGAATGATCGAGTGAAAGATTTGTTTGATATAATAAAGAGTGCTAGGTGAGACTTGTATGGTTTACAGGTATGAGAGCAATCAAAGACAGGAATGAAAAATATGAACATTATTATTTGTGATGACAGGATAGATGACAGAAAAAATTTGTCAGATTTGCTGTCAGACTATGGTGAAAAAAAGAATTATGAGTTTGCTATTACAGAATATGAATCCGGAGAACAGTTATGCGAAGATCAATCGGCTTTGGAAGCGTGTCAGCTATTATTTCTGGACATCAATATGCAGGGGATGGATGGGCTGAAAACAGCTATGAGGATTAAAGAAAAATATCCAAAACTTCCGGTTGTGCTGGTGACGGCATACATGAATTACGCACTGGATGGATATAAGGTGAAAGCAAGCCGTTTTCTGCTGAAAGATAACCTTGCAGATACTATAGAAGAATGTATGGATGATTTGATAGCAGAAATTAATAAAAACCGTAGGATTCTCGAATTTCGTTTTGTGGAAGGAACGATAAAACTTTATGCAGATGACATCATTTATATAGAAACAGAACTTCACAAAAATGTATTTTATACTGAAAAAGGTACGTTTCAGATTTATAAAAAACTGGATGAACTGGAAAACGAATTAAAGAATATGGGATTTGTGCGGGCGCATTTAAGTTTTCTTGTAAATATGAGGTACATTACAAAGATCAGCGGATATGTGATGACACTTACCACGGGAAAAAAGATTCCGGTTCCCAAGGCACGATATGCACAGGTGAAGAGGGAATATATGCTGTATAAAGGAGAAGAATAATATGACATTCTGGGTATTGGTATTTATTGCGGAAATGCTGGAAGTAAAAGGAACGCTATACTTTTTTGATACTTTTATGGAAAAAAGAGATGGCGGATATAGGAACAGATACAGATTTTTTGTTTATTGCGGAGTGCTTTATCTGGCAGCAGTCACAGGGATATGGATCGGAATGTTAAAATGTATCCCGATTATACTGGTTATGTCTTTCCTGAATCTGGCTTATTATGAAGTTTCCTTCCGGCAGAGTTTTTTGTTTTCAATCATCAACTATACAATGCTTGTATTGATTGATTATGTGACTGTTTTGCTGGGAAGAAGAGGTTCAATCCAAGAAAAATGGTTTTTACAGGCACTGATATCAAAGACGGTTTTTATCATTCTGATGTTGTTTATCAGAAGATTTAGCAAGACAAGAAAAAGCTGCGGTCTGATTACAGGAAAAGAATGGTTACAGTTTTTCTGTGTTCCTGTATTTACGGTGGTCGGTTTCATTCTTATGTTTTATTCAGAAAACGATGATATGCAGAATGTATTTTTATTTCTTTCGGTGGGACTGGTTGCGATTAACCTTATCCTTATGGAGTTCAT
>NZ_QTWP01000011.1:0-48924 GCF_003461185.1 Roseburia sp. AF20-18LB | reverse complement strand
AACTTAAACTTGCAAACTGGAAGCTCGGATTCCAATTCAGCATGGGAAGCTATTATAAGGCTGAGGCGAATCACAATATACCCCATTTTACCAGATAAAGCATTAAAAATATGCTATACGTAACAATTATATTGAAATTCTGATTAAAATATGTTATATATAACAATATAGATATAATGATAATGAAAATATGTCGCATATAACATAAAAGAGACTAAATTTGAATAATTATGTTAATGCTGACATAGTGAAAGGGGATTATTTATGGATAATGATGCATTAAATGCAATCTTTGAACAGATAAATAATTTAAAAAAGCCAGAGACTGAAATGAGTGAAATAAAACCTGAGAATAAAACAAGTAATATTAAAGTGATACTAAATGGTATATCACAGGAAATACAAAGGGTATTAGATGAGAATAATCTTACACAGGAGGACTTATGTCGCATAACCAATATGTCTCAATCTAATATAAGCAAAATACAGAATGGAAAAGTTGTTCCACGAATAGAGACTTTACAGAAGATTGCGGATGCTACGCATACAAGATTAGTCATTAGCTTTGAAAGTGTGGAAGGGGATGAGTAATAATGGCCAATATAAAAAAAATTGAGATTAACCATTTTAGAGGAATCAAGAAATTAGAAGTTTCCAGGTTTTCCAATATCAACCTTATTGTCGGGGATAATAATAGCGGAAAAACTTCATTCTTGGAGGCCATTCAGTTGTTATTTGCAAATGTTCAGTTGGGATCTATAAAAAATATAATAAAGCAGAGAACTGTGCTGAACGTGAATGACAGTAGTTTTTACAGTTCGTTCATTAAGATGTTTAATGCTATGCAAAGAAGCGACTCGTTAGAATTAGATATTTACGCTGAAAGCAATGTTGGACCTATCAAATTTGAAATGCGAGGAACAGAAAAAAGTATCTCCGGAGAAGATGCTCTTCAAATATCAACTATGTCGTCACGTCAAAAGGCATACTATAAAAAGACATCTACACTCGTTCCTGAGATGGTAAAAGTTTTTAATGGCAGCATTATTAGTCAAAAAGGAAAGAAGTTAGTGGAAAAGAAGATTAAACTTACTTCTTTGGACAATACATTTGTTGGACCAGTGGTTAAGAAGGAAGTGCAATATATTCCTTCCTTTGGTCATTTAAGATATGATCTGTTACAGAATATCGTAGATAATCCTGAGTACAAAAATTTGGCTATAAGTATTTTGAAACAGTTTGATGAAGCTATCGTGGATATTTGCTATACAAAAGCAGATGATGGATCTTTCTTGGAAACCGTTATTACAGAAGATGGAGTTAATATGCCTTTTTCAGTGTATGGAGATGGCATAAAGAAAATATTATATATTTTAAATAAGTTGTTTGATGCAACAGATTCTATTTTGCTCATAGATGAGATAGAAACAGGCTTACACAAAAAATACTACGACAAGTTATTCCCTGTGGTCTTTGAATTGGCGAAAAAGCTTAATGTACAATTGTTTATTGCAACACATAGTATGGAAGCCATTGATGCAATTCTCGAGTATGGAAAATATGATGATATCGATAATAAGATTGATCCAATCAAAGTTATCACCTTAAAGAAAGTAGAATCGAAGGATGGAAAGGAAAGTAACGTAGTGGCTCGAAATGTAGATGGTCAGTACGTCTATGAAAACAGAAAAGCGTTCGAGTTTGAGGTGCGCCTATGATGACAGAACTAATACTTGTTGAAGGCGTATCAGATGTGCAGTTAATCAGTTATTATCTGCAAAATGTGTATGACTGGAAACACGAAAAAGAGAATAATTTGAGAATGATTCCATTGGATGCTCATGATCATATAGAGAATCTTTCAAAGAATGGAAATCAGCTTATTTTATGTGGCGTAGGCGGAAATGGAAGATTTTCGCATTTTATTAAGCAGCATAGAATTAATAGCATGATTATAGAGAAAGAAATTGCTTCTATCATGGTTGTCACAGACCGAGATGATGAAGCACTCCCTAAAATAGGAAGAAGAATAAACGACTTGTTTGAAAATATATCATTCAAGATTGGTGAATGGAGTGATATTTCCATAGAGGATTCTTTTGGATTAACCAAGGCAATAGATACATATCTTTTAGTCGTACCACCAGATAAGAAAGGCGCTCTTGAAAATGTAATAATTGACGCTTTGAAAGAAATAAATGAGGAACAGGCTCTGATTGAAGAAGTAATACAGTTTATTGATTCATTGAAAGTACAGTTAGTTCCAGAACTAGAGCAGATAAATTATGCAAACAAGGCAACTATAGGAACATTTTTTAGCGTAAGAGATCCTAAACATGCCATGAGATCTTTTGCAACCTATGTTTCAAAAATAGATTGGAAAAAGTCAGAATCTTTAAATGAGCTGTTTGCTCCGTTTGCGGATTTGGGAAGATAAGTATACGGTATTCCTGGGATGTAAACATAGATAAATACAAGAATAAAAATTTTATTTGGAGGTCGCCATGGCATATTCAGAGTTAATAAAAAATTTTGACAATATAAGAAGCTACATGCGTGACTTCTTTATTTATGGGTTCAAAACAAGAGGAGAGTATGACCGGAAAAGTGCCCGAAGCTATGATAATGAGCGCCGCAGAATACAGAGCTATTTGGGAAAGCTTGTTACCTTTAATCAGAATGCTTCTGGTAAGCGGATGTTTATTTCGCTGGATGGAAGAAGTGTGACACATAACCCATTATATCAGGCATTCAAGTCGAAAAGTTTTACCAATAAGGATATAACACTTCATTTTATTGTGCTGGATATCCTTGCAACCGGGAATGAGTATAAGCTCAAGGAATTGCTGGAAGTTATAGATGCAGATTATCTTTCCTGTTTTAATCATCCAATAAGCTTTGATGAGTCAACTCTTCGCAAGAAGCTGAAAGAATATGAGAAACTTGGAATTATTTTATCTGAAAAAGAAGGAAGAACAGTCAGATATAAAATAGTGCCTGATGAAGTGAAACTTGAACCATATAGAGAGGCTATCAGATTTTATTCAGAAGAAAATCCTTTGGGAGTAGTAGGCAGTTATCTGGAAGATAAACTGGAACCGGATAAGGAATATCTTACTTTTAAAAATCATTATATTATGAATGCTTATGATGCTGAAATTATTGAGGCAGTACTTCAGGGGATTCATGAGAAGAGAGTAATTGAAATTGTTAAGTTCAGCAGGAATGAAAATCAGGAAAGAAGATGGCAGGTGATTCCACTTAAATTATATGTCAGTACGCAGGGCGGACGTAATTATCTTCTATGCAGGGGTGCTACGAACCGAAAAATTCTTTCTTTTCGAATAGACTATATTCAAGAAGCTACTGTTAAAGATATTTATCCGGGGTTTGATGAAGCATTGGAAGAGTTTGAAAAAATGTCAAAGCATATGTGGGGAGTGGCATGTACAAAGGACAGAAAATTTGAACATATAGAAGTGGACATTCAGGTCGGAATAGGAGAGGGCTATATAGTCAGAAGATTAAATAGAGAAAAGCGCTGCGGAAATATTAGAAAGATTGATGATGAAACATACCGTTTTTCAGCAGATGTTTTAGATGCATATGAGATAGTGCCATGGATTCGCACTTTTTTCGGAAGGATTAAGGCAGTCAGGTCTGATAATGCAGAAGTAGTAAACCAACTAAAGCTTGATATTGTGAAGTTGGCAAAGCAGTATGAGGTGATGAAATGATTTTTAATGAAATATATGGCTGCTATTATAATGCAGTTGCAAAAATAATTGGTCTTGCTATAGATGGAAGATTGACGGAAAGCAAAATGAATGAAATTGCATCAGAATATGCTTTTGAGGAAAGTTTTCTTACGATTGTTCCTGCGTTAAAAAATCAGGATTGGCAACTCGTAAATCATGAACTGGAGACGCCAATTGTAAATAAACCGGCTATGCCCATGACTACACTTGAGAAAAGATGGTTGAAAACAATATTGCTGGATTCAAGGATTGCATTATTTCAGATACCGCAGGGAGAACTTGAGAAGGTGGAACCTTTATTTGAAGCGGGAGATATTGTTTATTTTGACAGGTATCTTGATGGCGACAGATATGAGGGGCCTTTATACATAGAAAATTTTCATACGATTCGGCAGGCTATAAAAGAACATAATAAAGTAAAAATCAAATTCTGGAATAGGAAAAACCAGGAGAGAACACAAATAATAGAACCAATAAAGATTGAGTATTCGGACAAGGAAGATAAGTTCAGGGTACTCAGTGCAGGGCGGTGGAATATCAGAACAATCAATATGGGAAGAGTAATTCAATGTGTAAAACTTGATGAAACATTTCCTGAAAAATTATGTCTTCAGACAAGAAAAAAGGATACGTTAATTTTTGAATTAATAGACGAAAGAGATGTTCTGGAAAGAGCTATGATGAAGTTTGCTCATTATAAAAAGAAGGTAGAGAAAGTCGATGATGAGCTATTTCATGTAGAGATGGAATATGACGTAGAGGATGAAACCGATGTACTGATACAGATGATGTCATTTGGCAGCTATGTTAAGATATTAGCACCAGATAAGATGAGAAAGGAACTTTGCAAGAGAATAGAAAGACAGTTGGAAATGTTAAACTGGTAAAGGAATGGATGAAATGAAGTCCATTCCTATTTTTATTCCTATCTCTGAAAGGTGCATGGTAATGGAAAGCACTGTCATGAATTATGTTCGCAACTTTTTTTCCGTGAAAGAAGTAGGGCGCTGCGTTATCATTTAACTATCAGATACAAACAATAGAGGTTATGAGAAAATTGCAGCATAGAAATTTGTAAAGGTTTGCTTGGAAAGCAGGAAAGGAGTTCATAATGTTTGAGATAAAAGGAAAAGTAAATACTGCTGTTTGTTATGCCACAGTAGTGGAGGATGAGGCAATTGAGCAGATTAGAAGAATGTGTGATTACACAATGTCTGAGGGTTCACAAATAAGAATTATGCCGGATGTACATTATGGAAAAGGATGTACAATTGGAACCACAATGACAATCAAAGACAAAGCAGTGCCGAATGTGGTAGGTGTGGATATTGGCTGTGGAATGTATACAGTAAATCTTGGACATCAGGATATAGACTTTGAAAAATTTGATGAAGTGGCACATTTTATTCCACATGGAAATGATGTTTGGAGTGGAAGACAGATGAAATTTGATCTTAGCAGATTAGAATGTTACAGAGAACTTAAAGATTCTAAAAGATTGGAACGATCTATAGGAACTTTAGGTGGGGGAAATCATTTCATTGAAATTGATATAGCATCAGATGGAACAAAATATCTGGTAATTCATTCCGGAAGTAGAAATCTTGGAACGCAGGTTGCCGGTATATATCAGCAGTTAGCAATAGACCTTAATAAGGGGATAGAACCTTATCTTGAGGCAAGGGAGAAATTAATCAGGACATATAAGGAACAGGGAAGAAGACAGGAAATTAAGTCAGCACTGGAGCAGATTAAATGGGAACCGCAGGAGATGACGATTCCTATGGATCTTTGCTATGTGTATGGTAAATATCTTGACCAGTATCTTCATGATGTGGAAATCTGTCAGGAATTTGCCCGTCTTAACAGAGAAAAGATGGCAGAGATTCTTCTTGAAAAAACCGGTTTAACAGGAACGGATGGTTTTCATACCATTCACAATTATATTGACACGAAGGAAATGATTCTTCGTAAAGGTGCTATTGCTGCACATAAGGGTGAAAAGGTTTTGATTCCAATTAATATGAGAGATGGAAGTGTGCTTGCTGTAGGTAAGGAAAATCCGGAATGGAATTATTCTGCACCTCATGGCGCAGGACGAATCATGTCTCGGTCAAAGGCTAAGTCCACTTTAAGTCTGGAAGAATACAAACAAACGATGGAAGGCATTTATACAACCTGTGTAGGTGATGCGACCTTAGATGAAGCACCGATGGCTTACAAATCACTAGAGGATATTATTGATGTAATACGTGATTCTGTAGACATTATTGAGGTTATGAAGCCACTTTACAATTTTAAGTCAGACAAATAATTTTATCTTATATGGATATTGCAAATAAATTTGGAAAGGAGGTATTTAAGTGAAAGATATGATTCGTAAAAAACTAAAAGAAATTGAAAAAAAGGAAAATGTAAGAATTATCATGGCGGTTGAGTCTGGTAGCAGAGCCTGGGGATTTGCTTCACCAGACAGTGATTATGACGTCAGATTTGTTTATGTGCGGCAGTTAGAGGACTATTTACGGCTTGAAAAAACAAAAGATACGATAGAGTGGCAGTTAGATGATGTGCTTGATATCAGCGGTTGGGATTTGAAGAAAGCATTACAGCTCATGCACGACTCGAATCCATCTATTTTTGAATGGTGTGCCTCTCCGGTTGTATATCAGAGTTCGGATGCTTTTGAAGAACTGAAAAGGATTCGTGGGGATTACTATTCAAGAAAGAAGAGTCTATATCACTATTGGCATATGGCGAACGGTAACTATCAGACTTATCTTCAGGGAGAAAAGGTTCGGATTAAGAAGTATTTTTATGTAATAAGACCGTTACTTGCGGCAATGTGGGTGGTAGATAAAAAAACTCAGCCACCAATGCTGTTTTTGGAATTACTGGATGCTGAGCTTCCAGTAGGATTAAGGAACATTGTGGACGAACTTTTGGAAAAGAAACAAAAAATGCCAGAGATGGGTATGGCTTCTAAAATTAAAAAATTAGATAATTTTATAGATAGGCAGTTGATAGAAGTAAAGAAAGCTGCTGATACAGAAGAAACAATAAAGCGAGATTGGAAACTGCTGGATGAATTTTTTTGCCGGGTAGTTGGTGAGAGTATAAGAGAATATCAGGCCTGATTGATGTTTTTTGCTTAGTAGAGTATAATTTGCATAAAAAATAAGAGGGCAGAAAAGTAATTCTAATGTGCCAACCGGGAGACAATAATATGGTTTTTTTTGCATTAAAGAAACGTAGGGCTGAACGTGCAAACAGAGAAAAAAATTTATGGATTCAGAAGGCACTTGCAGAAATTGATATGCTTGTGCCAAAACAAGATAAGCTAGATGTGGAAAAATCAGGTTCAGAGATTCGTTATAGCCTGGATGTCAGGTGGTCTGATTTTGATGAGTGGAAATCACAGCTTGTTTATCCTACATTTCAAGAAATGCTTATGACATGTATAGAGAAAAAAGGTATGTCAAATCAAGACTTTTATAAAGCAGCACATATGGATAGAAAACTTTTTTCAGCAATAAAGAACAACACAGAGTATCAACCGAAAAAAGAGACAGCGGTAGCATGCTGTTTTGGTCTTACTTTGGACTTGGAAGATGCTGAAAATCTTCTTGAACTTGCGGGGTATAAATTATCGTTGGCAATTACCTGGGACAGGGTTATATATTATTGCTTGAAGAATGGAATTTCCAATATTGATGTAGTCAATGAGCTTCTTTATGAGGAAGGAGAGAAGTGCATCAGGGTATAGGATGGAGTTTTATATGATTTCTATGTGATTGTCGTTTTTAAAAAGACCATTTATTGGTAAAAATGGGCTAATATTACATTGCAAACTTGCTGAAAAATAATTGAATTTAGGAGAAATGTAATTATGCCAATCGTATTAAAAGCAATTGATTTAGAAGAAGTATTTGATGACGATGAATTCCTTCTTGCCTGGGTTGGAAAATCTATAGAAGAGGGGAGAAGTTTTGGGGGATATTCTGGAAATATCTATTCACATAAAAAATATGGAAATGCAGAAATATACTCTTGTCTTGTTGTAAATGAAGAAGATAAAAAAGTGGAACTGGAGAAATTTGACATTCAGATTAGTGGAGCTTGTGTTTGGAAAGTTCGTTATTCGGATATACCGTTAAAAAATGATATATCATATAATATGACAAGATTGAGTGCAGTTAAAAATTCTGAAGGTGATGGATTTACAATTATGCATCTCATTAATGCAGATGTATTACCAAGTTTTCTTGAAGATGATGAAATTGAGGCACAAGTGGTAGCGTACGCATTAGATGTTCATTATTATGAGGATGAAGGAGCTTTTGCGGCAACCGTTCCAGAATGTGAAAGCGTGAAATGTGAAAACTTGAATGGATATAAGATTTTACCGGCAATGGGTTCTGTTTTGCCGAATGGATTTTTACGTGGTAATATTGTAAAAATGGATAACGGCACAGGGGAACATGATGAATCAGATGACGAATTAGTGACAATAACAGGGATTGTAAAAGCAGCATGTGTAAAAGCTATAAAATTGGATGAAGAAGTACTTTCAAAATTTATCGTAATACGTCTTGAAACACAGTTTGGCGAACTTGATTTGGTCCATTCCAGAGCCATGATTACAGACGAGGAAGCTTTGTATATTAAAGAGGGTGCAATTGTGCAGGCTGTGGCAATTCTGTCTGGGGATGTAGCAATTAAGGAATATGAGAATGGTTTTGTAAAGAATCAGAAAAATGATTTGGCTGCATTAAGATATGCACTTATAAAGGGAAATGCATCCAGACTTAAACTGATTATGGCAGAAGATATTTCTTATGAATCTGTCAACGCAGATTCTGTAATTAAAGGAAAAGAAAATGTGATTGCACACTTAAATTATGTTCATAATGAAACAAAAACAAAGTATTTTTCTTATTTGGCGACGCTTAAAAATGAAAATCCAGGAGAACGTTGTATTATATTAGCGGAAGATGAAAAATATAATTTTACGTCAATTGTCCGCATTGTTGTAAATGAGGAGGGACTTATTTCGAAAATCATTATCACAAATAATCCGAATATAAAGTTCAAGATAGATACCAAGCCAATATATTCTAAGGGTTAGGGTGGAATGGATTATGATAGAACGGAAAACGGATATTACACAGATGACAATATCGCAACTGGAAACAAAATTTGTAAGTGTATATACGAAGTTGATTTTATCAGGAACTGCATTCAAGGTATTTCCATCCGTTATGTTGTGGGGACCGCCGGGAGTAGGAAAGTCACAGGCAGTAAAGTGTATAGCGGAGAAAGTGGCAGAAAGAACAGGAAGAAAAGTTGTTGTAACAGATGTGAGATTGTTGTTATTTAACCCTGTGGATTTAAGAGGTATTCCAACAGCCAATGCAGATAAAACGTTAGCGGTATGGCTAAAACCAAAGATTTTTCAAATGGATGAAAGAGAGGATGTTGTTAATATTCTATTTCTGGATGAGATATCTGCAGCTCCGCAGTCGGTTCAGGCGGCAGCATATCAGATTACGCTGGATAGAACAATCGGAGAACATAAGCTACCGGAAAATTGTATTGTAATAGCAGCGGGTAATAGAGTTACAGACAAATCGGTTGCTTATACTATGCCTAAAGCTCTGGCAAACAGGCTAATGCATATTGAGGCTGTAGGAAATCCGGCCAGTTGGATAGAATGGGCAAACTTGCATGGAATTCATCCATATGTAATCGGCTTTATCAGTTATAGTCCGGCAACGCTTATGGAAGTTGAGCCGTCTATGGATGAGTTGGCATTTCCAACACCAAGATCATGGGAAATGGTGAGTAATATTTTGAACTATGTTTCTGATAATTTGGATGAAGTTATCCAGCTAGTAGCTGGATGTATTGGTAAAGATACAGCGTACTGCTTTAAAGCATGGACAGAAATGTATGGCGTAATTCCAGAAATAAGTGAAGTATTTGATGGTTCACTGACGCAGATTCCTAAGCGACCTGAAGTTGTGTTAGCCTTAACATCACAAATTGGAAACTACATACAGGAACACCATAGCTCAATTGAAGTCAAAAATGCATTGGATTATGTATTTTTAATGCCGATTGAATATAGAAGTCAGGCACTTACCAGTTTTCTGGGAGTGAAAGAGATACGAAAACAACTTCAAAATGATGATAGATTTTGTAATTGGTTTCTTCGTTCAGGAAGAGATTGGGATGATTATAGATGATTCTGACCAAAATTCGAAAGCAGAAAATACAATCAAAGATTCAAGAAGCAAGAGCAGGGTTGATTGCTGAAAAACCATTCTTTGGGCTATTACTTATGTATGTGAAATATGTTGCTGTTAATAATATAAAGAATATTTCAACAAATGGGCGCTGTATATATTTTCATCCTGATTTTTTGGATAAGCTTACTTTGTATGAAATACAATTTATTTTTTGTCATCAAATTATGCATATTCTAATGGGAGATATTTGGAGAGATTTTGACAGAACAGGAGATGAGTATCATCGAGCTTATGATATTGTAGTAAACAGACAATTATTAAAGACAGGCTGGCAGGAAAATGGTTTATCGCATTTGGGAAAGCTTCAATATGATATACCTCATTGCCCATATGAGATTGAAAATCTTAGTATAGAAGAAATCTATGAATTATTTCCATTTAAACTTCAAATGCTGGATGAGAGAACGAGAAAACGCTATATGACAGATTCGGATTACTGGTGGAACTTTAAAGAGGATACAGGGGATGGAGGTATAGTAATACTGGATTTACCTGATATTAGTATGTGGTCTGATAAACCGCAAAAAGAAAAAACTGTTGAAAAGCTGCAAGAGTTTTGGACAAGGAAAGCAAAACAGACATTTGAAATTGCAAAGATGCAGAACAAGGGGAAAGAGGCATCAGACGTGCCAGACTCGGTAAAACGGGTTATCAAAGAAAAAAAGAAGTCTATATTGGAATGGAGAAAAATTCTGGATGATTTTGTGCAGGAAGAAATAATGGATTATTCATTTTCTCCTCCAGATAGAAGATTCTCTGATTTTGACTTCTTTTTGCCAGATTTCAACGAAAGAGATTTTGTCACAAAAGAAATTTTGTTTTGGGCAGATACTTCCGGTTCAGTAAATCAAGATGCGCTTGAAGCAGTATATGCAGAAATTAGAGGTGCTATTGAGCAATTTAATGGTAAAATAGAGGGAAAGCTTGGGTTCTTTGATACAGATGTAACCCCACCAATTTCGTTTGAAAATATCAATGAATTAGAAAAAATAATACCATATGGTGGAGGTGGTACTGATTTTACGGTTGTGTTTCATTATATAAAAAGTAATGTGAAACACGACCTGTCATCTGTCATTATTATATTTACTGATGGATATGGTTTATTTCCAGAAGAAGCAGATATACCTGATATTCCGGTTCTCTGGTTGATTGATAATGAAGATGTGAATCCACCCTTTGGAAAAGTAGCAAGACTAAGAAAGGCACAACAATGACAACCAATCATCTGATTTTAGATTTTTCGCATGTATATTGCGATGAAAACATACCAAAGAATACCGGCATCCACTGGCTGGACTGCTCTGAAATTGAAGAGTGTGATTTGTATTGTTCCAGACAGGCGGAAGAGAAAATCAGAGAAAAAATCAAGCCATATGGAATTCATGGAATTCATTTTCTGGATTCCGGAAATTATCATTATGTGACAGAAATTATGACAAGCCAGATTCAAAAGGAATTCCAGCTTGTTGTATTTGACCATCATACGGACATGCAAAAGCCGATGATTGAGCACATGACAAGTTGCGGAGACTGGGTAGAAAAGGTGTTAGAGACGAATCCATGGCTACAGCAACTGGTATTAATCGGACCGCAGGCGAAGGATATAGAGCAGCTTTATCGGGAAAATGATGGCTTGATGAATCGTAAAGAAATATCAGAAAAACTCCTTACTTTTTCCGCAGAAGAAATTCATACCGGAGAAGACAAAAATAAGATTTCCAAAATAAAAAAGAATCTGCCGGTTTATATATCCATAGACAAAGACATCTTGGATAAACAATATACGGAGACAAACTGGAGCCAGGGGAACATGTCACTTCCGATGCTGGAGCGATTGCTCTCACATTTTCTGGAAAACGGAAATATACTTGGCATTGATATTTGTGGAGAATGCCAGCAGGGAATTCCACTGCCGGAATATTTGCAGGCAGAAGAACTGAATGAAGAAACGAATCAGAAATTATTTGAGTTCCTGTCCCATTATATTTTATAACATTCCAAAGCAGAAAATAGGATATCCCCACAAGCTCTCCAAAGCTTTGTAAAATCTTGAAAAAGCTAATCTTCAGATATATAATGTTAAGAAAGTAAGAGCAATGAAGGAAGAGTATAAGATATTTGATGAGTACAGATTGCATAAAATGTTTTCTAAAATCAAGTTGTTTTCTGAATAAAGAACTTTGACTAGAATAACTATGAAGCGAGGTAGTGGATATGGAAAAAGACCCGTTTAAGGAATATTTGAGGGAGTCTGAACCGGATAAAGCTCATAAAGGATATGCTTGGAGTACGGCAATTGGACTTCAGGCAGTGGACGGACTCAAACCATCTAAATATCTGATTGATACCGCCATTCAGAACATTGAAGGTAAAATCACGATGAAAGAAGCACAGAGTCTTATTGACAGCTATTATGAAGAAAGACCAGTGCATTTGTCCGATGATGAGCGTACCGAAGAAGCAGATAAGGTTTCGTCCCGTATCGCAGAAATTCTTTCGGAAACAGCGTTTTCATTTTCACCAAACGAGTATATCTCTATCCACCGTAAACTCTTTCAGGGTATTTATAAACACGCCGGAAAGATTAGAGATTACAACATCACAAAGAAAGAATGGGTGCTTGATGGAGCAACTGTTATGTACGGTAGTGCTTCAGAACTGAGAGCTACACTTGAATATGATTTTTCGAAGGAGAAGGATTTTAGTTATAAAGGGCTTTCAATGGACGAGATTATTCATCATCTTGCGGTATTCATTTCAGGGTTATGGCAAATCCATATCTTCGGGGAAGGCAATACGAGAACAACGGCAGTGTTTTTCATCAAATATTTAAGGACGCTTGGGTTCTCTGCAACCAATGATATTTTTGCAGAAAATGCGTGGTATTTCAGAAATGCACTTGTCCGTGCAAACTATACAAACCTGCAAAAAGGTATTCACGAAACAACAGAGTATTTGGAAGCATTTCTCAGAAATTTGCTTTTGAACGAGGAAAATGAGCTTCATAATCGAAATCTTCATATAAGTGGACTTTTGAACAAAGAAAAAGTGGACATTGGGGATATAAAAGTGGATATTGAGGATATAAAAGTGGATATTGAAAGTGTACTTTCCGAAAAAAGTAGTGATTTCTTGGTAAAAACGACGATTCATATCCATAGACTTTTTGAGAAGTTTGGCTTTGATGAGGTGTTTGGAAGAAGTGCAGTTATGGAACTTCTTGAACTGAAAGGTTCAGGTGCTTCAAATCTTCTTTCCAATTTGGTGCAGGCAGATATTATTGAACCAGTGTCCGGTCACGGAAAAGGAAAATATAAATTCAAGAAGTAATGTATATCTTGTCTGAAGTTTTATAAGTTTTTTCTTGAAATTGTCGACACAGCGTGTAGACAATCCGATGTTTTATTTTCAGCAGAAGAAAAGAGAGAAAAGGAACATAATAGAAATTGTGTTGATGATAGAATCCAGAAATAAAAAAAGACAGCCACTTTTGGGGGTCGGTACAGTCGCCTCAATTGAGACTGTCTTATTTTTGACTAAATCAAAAGGGAAAGTATCTTTTCTAAAAACAAGGAATGTTATACAATATATCTGTTAAGATAAAATATACGGAGGATGTCCAATGTATACAACATACAAAGAGTACTTAAAACAGGAGACGTCACTGCCCTTTGAAGAAGCCATGCAGATCTGGGACCAGATTGCAGAGCGGGGGGAAGCGGATGCAGCCTGCAGGGAACTCATAGACCGTTTTTTGAAATGTGCAGTAGACTATGTGCGAATCAGAAACGGATGGAACCAGAAATCGCTGGCAGAGAAAGGGCAGGCAGATGCGGAGCGCACCCGCTGTCATAATCTTGTGATCAGTGCGAAAAACAAATTGTCCGTCTATATGTATGAGCATAAGCTGGGCAATGACTGGGATGATTGGTTAGGGGAAGAGCGAAAACGAATCGGAGACTTCGCATGTTATGTGGTACTGCTTCAGGGACTGGAAGCAAGATAGTATAGAAAACAAAAGAAATCGAGGAACTTATCACATGGCAAAAGTGATTATGATACAGGGAACAATGTCGAATGCCGGAAAAAGCCTGATTACAGCAGGCTTATGCCGTATCTTTCATCAGGATGGATACCGCGTGGCGCCTTTTAAGTCGCAGAATATGGCATTGAATTCCTATATTACAGCAGAAGGGCTTGAAATGGGACGGGCACAGGTTATGCAGGCAGAGGCAGCTGGAATCGAGCCACAGGTCTGCATGAACCCGATTCTTTTAAAGCCTACAAATGATATTGGCTCCCAGGTGATTGTCAACGGTACGGTCATTGGCAATATGCCGGCGCGGGAATATTTTAACTATAAGAAAAAGCTTGTCCCGGATATATTAAAGGCATTTCACAAACTGGAAGAGCAGGCGGATATTATTGTAATAGAAGGAGCCGGAAGTCCGGCAGAAATTAATCTCAAGGAAAATGACATTGTAAATATGGGCATGGCGGAGATGGTAAATGCACCGGTTCTTCTGGCAGGAGATATTGACCGGGGCGGTGTGTTTGCACAGCTTTTAGGAACACTGATGCTTTTAGAAGAGCAGGAAAAATCCCGTGTAAAAGGTTTAATCATCAACAAATTCCGCGGAGACGTATCCATATTGGAACCGGGCATTCAGATGTTAGAGGAAAAAGGCGGCATTCCGGTCTGCGGAGTGGTGCCTTATATGAAGGTACAGCTTGAGGATGAAGACAGCCTGACCGGAAAATTCAAGCATCGGAAAGAGGCATTGATAGACCTGGCAGTTATCCGTTATCCGAGAATATCTAATTTTACGGATTTTGATGTTTTCGAGCATATGGAGGGAGTATCGGTGCGCTATGTGACTTCGGTGCAGGAAATCCATCATCCGGATGCCATTATTCTGCCGGGCAGTAAGAATACAATGGGTGACCTGAAATGGATGCGCGAAAATGGCATGGAAGCTATGATAAAGAAACTCTCCGCAGACACTCCGGTCATTGGAATCTGCGGCGGTTACCAGATGTTAGGAGAAAGCCTCGAAGACCCTTATTCGGTAGAGGAAGGCGGTAGCTTACGTGGTATGGAACTATTGCCGCTTAAGACGGTGATGAGCCGGGAAAAGGTACGCCGTCAGGTAATGGGAACCATAGACTCTCTCACCGGCACGTTAGCTTCCCTTTCCGGCAAAGAATACAAAGGCTACGAGATTCATATGGGACATACCGGCGGAACACAGAAGCCAGAGCGGATACAGGCACCAAAGCAGACACAGGCGCAGCCTCAAGCTCATGCGCATGCACAGGAGGAATCCTGTATACAGGATGCAGTCGTTGTGCAGAAGGAAAATGTCTACGGAACGTATGTCCATGGTATTTTTGATGAAGGAGATATCGCATCCACTTTTATCCGGGCATTAGCGGAGAAAAAGGGAGTGCATTATGAAGATAATCAGGGCATGAATTATCAGCAGTATAAGGAGAGCCAGTACGATTTGCTGGCGGATACACTGCGGAAATATCTTGATATGGAAGCGGTTTATGGAATGCTGCAGGAGGCAGAATATGACAAAAGCAGAATTGGATAATAGAAAGATTTTGCCTTTGGAGGATAGTTGGTATTGCAGGGCAAAAGAGAAGCTGGATGGAATCGCCAAACCATTGGATGGGCTTGGAAAGTTTGAACATCTGATTGCACAGATTGGAGCCATAGAGAAGACGACCAGAATATCCATTCAGAAAAAAGCAGTTCTTGTTATGTGTGCAGACAATGGCGTGGTGGAAGAGCAGGTCAGCCAGAGTGGAAAAGAAGTAACGCTTGCAGTGGCAAAAGCCATGGGAGTAAATAATTCTTCTGTAGGAAAGATGGCAGCAGTGGCAGGCGTGGATGTAATTCCGGTGGACATTGGAATTGATACAGATGAAGTGATTCCCGGAGTATTGCCACGAAAAGTTGCAAAGGGAACGAAAAACTTTGCCAAGGAACCTGCAATGACAGAAGAAGAAGTCTTAAAGGCAATAGAAACCGGAATACAACTGGTGCAGCAATGCCACAGAGAAGGGTATGAGATACTTGCCACAGGAGAGATGGGAATCGGAAATACAACCACAAGTACAGCTGTTGCAGCAGCACTTTTGGATTTAGAGGTAGAGCAGGTGACCGGCAAGGGCGCCGGATTAACGGATGAAGCATTAAAAAGAAAATGCAGGGTAATTAAAGAAGCAATAGAAAAATATTCCCTTCGTGATGCGGATGCATTTACCATATTAAAGACGGTAGGTGGACTGGACATAGCCGGATTGACAGGCGTATTTATCGGAGCAGCAATCAAGCAGATACCGGTTGTCATCGATGGCGTCATCAGTGCCGTTGCGGCACTTTTGGCAGAGACTTTTTGCAAGGGTGCCGTAAATTATATGATACCATCCCATAAGAGCCGGGAACTGGCAGAGACAGCGATTATGAAAAAGCTGCGTTTAGATCCGGTACTGGATGCGGATATGGCGCTGGGTGAGGGAACTGGTGCAGTGATGATGATGTCCCTGCTGGATGTAGCACTGGGCGTGTATTTGCAGGGAGCATCCTTTGCAAATTTTGAGATAGAACAGTACAAGAGGTATGAAGAATGATTGCATTGGTAATCGGCGGAAGCGGCAGCGGAAAATCCGCATATGCAGAACAAATGGCAGTGAAAGCCGCAGGCAACGGCAGCCTTTATTATGTAGCCACCATGCAGGTGTATGATGAAGAAGGAAAGAAAAAAGTAGAGCGTCACCAGAAAATGCGGGCAGGAAAAGGCTTTCTTACGATAGAGCAGCCGAGAAGACTTAAAGAGGCAGCAAAGAAAGTGGCAACCGAAAAAGTGTCAGCAGGAAGAGTTGCAGCAGAAAGAGTGCCAGCCGGGAAAATAGTTTTGTTGGAATGTATGTCGAACCTCGTTGCCAACGAAATGTTTTCAGAAGAAAATCTGTCTGCTGTGATGGATGAAGCGAAAATAAAGCAGCTTTCCCATGAAATTATAAGTGGAGTAACAGCATTGCAGGATTCCTGTGATATACTGATTATTGTCACGAATCAGATATTTGAAGACGGAATCCGTTATGACGCATCCACAATGGCTTATATCCGGTTGTTAGGAGATATAAACCGGCAGATTGCAGAGCGGGCAGAGCAGGTCGTTGAAGTAGTAGCAGGGATTCCGATTTTTATAAAAAAGGATGGAATTTAAGAAAGAAGAGGAATACATGAAAATTATAAAAGGATTCGTCATTGCATTTTCCATATATTCAAAAATACCGGTGCCACAGTTTGACTGGAAGGAAGAAGATATGCAGTATCACCTCTGTTTCTTCCCATTGATTGGTCTTATCATTGGTGCATTGGAAGCCGGCTGGTTCTTTTTGGGAAATGCAGTCGGGATAAGCCATCTTTGCAAAACACTGATAGCGGTGGCAATTCCACTGCTTGTTACCGGTGGCTTTCATATGGATGGATTTATGGATACCATGGATGCATTTCATTCCTATCAGGATAAGGAGAAGAAGCTGGAAATTTTAAAGGACCCGCATATTGGAGCATTTTCCGTATTGATGCTGGTTTTATATTATCTTATTTATGGAGCAGCATATGCGGAGCTTACGGAATTGTCTGCAATTCTTGTAGTGGGAATTGGCTTTGCGTTATCACGAAGCTTAAGCGGAATTGGTGTGGTAAGCCTGAAGGCGGCAAAAAAGGACGGTATGCTTGCTTATTTTGCAGACAGCGCCCAGAAAAAAAGAGTGCTGGCAGTCCTCATCATAGAGGCAGTTGTCTACAGTGGATGTATGATTTATGTAAACCTGTGGGCGGGGCTTGCAGCAGTAGTTGTGGCATTGCTCTGTTATGGATATTATGGCTGGAAAAGCCGGAAGGAATTTGGCGGAATCAATGGTGATACCGCAGGATATTTTGTGTCATTATGCGAAAATGCCATGGCAGTTGCAGTGGTAGTTGTTCTTCTCTTTACAGAAAATTGCTTTCCTGTAAAGTAAAAAACGCTCCGCGAGTATGCGCACTGCGGCGTATAAGGTACATGTCGCAAGCGACCGTCGCAGGTGCGAGAATGAGCCAAGGCACATTCTTTGTGCTATAGCAGGCTAGAAAGGAAAAATCATGGAATTATTTTTGGGCGGATGTTACCAGGGAAAAAAGGAATATGTGTTAAAGCTTCACCCGGAATGTAAAGGTCAGGTGATAGAGGGCGAAAACCTTCCTGCAGACTGGGGTGGAATGATAAAAGAACTGCAGGAATTTGAGAATCCTCTCATCAACCATATACACCTGTGGGTCCGGAAATGTCTTGAGCAGCAGACAGATGTGGAGCTGTTAGCTGATAAACTGCTGGAAACATATCCGGGACTTATTTTCATCTGTGATGAGATTGGAAACGGAATTGTACCGATGGATGCTCTGGAACGGGATTACAGGGAGCAGACCGGAAGACTACAGATCCGGATTGCCGAAAAGGCAGAAAGGGTAGAACGCATTGTATGTGGAATCAGCCAGAGATTAAAATAAATTTATTGCTTATCCGTCATGGAAAGACCCCGTCAAATCGGGAACACCGGTATTTGGGTGTAACAGAAGAAGCTTTATCCGGGGAAGGTAGAAAGCAGTTAGAGATTCTTGCAGAAAAAGACATTTTAAAAAAACCATGGCTGCTTTTCATCAGTCCGATGCTGCGCTGTCAGGAGAGTGCTGGTATACTTTTTCCGGGAAAGAAAGCTTATCCGATAGAAGAATGGCGGGAGATGAATTTTGGCGCATATGAGGGAAAAAATTACGAAGATTTGAAAAATGATTCCTATTATCAGAAATGGATTGACAGCAATGGCACACTGCCTTTTCCGGAAGGCGAGAGCCAGCAGGAATATATAAAACGCTGCCATAGAGGACTTCTTACTGCAACAAAAATCATAGAGGAAAAGATTGCCAGAGAAGTAGCAGATACTGCAAAGACGTCATCAGCGAATGAGATAACAGAACTCCGGGAGCCTGAAAAACTGATAGCAGAAAATCAAATGACAGAAAATCCGATAACAGAAAGTCAGCCCCGGAACGTGACAGCGGTTGTACACGGCGGCACAATTATGGCACTGCTTCACATTCTTGCAGGCGGAAATTATTTTGATTATCAGGTGAAAAATGGAGGCGGCTACTGCTGTAAGCTCAGACTTTGCGGGGAAGAATGGAAATTAGATTCCCTTGAGGAGATTACAATATGATTTATCACATGATTGCGTTCGGACTGGGATTTTGCCTGGACCTTCTTTTGGGAGATCCATACTGGCTGCCACATCCCATCCGGGTGATTGGAAATTTTATAGGGATATTGGAAAAAAGAATGAATAAAAAGGAGTGCAGTGAGAAATACCTTGTAAGAGCAGGCATTGGAATGGTTGCGCTTGTTTTGCTGACAGTTCTTATGGTGACCGCACTTCTTCTGATTCTTGCGTACCGGATTCATCCGGTGGCAGGTGTTATTTTGGAAATGATTATGACCTATCAGATTCTTGCTGCAAAATGCCTGAAAGTAGAAAGTATGAAGGTATATAAGTGTTTAAAGGAGAATGACCTTATAGCGGCAAGACATGCAGTTTCCATGATTGTAGGCAGAGATACCGAGAAGCTGGATGAAACCGGAGTGGCAAAGGCTGCCATTGAAACGGTGGCAGAAAATACTTCGGACGGAGTCATTGCACCGATGCTGTATACCGCACTTGGCGGACCGGTTCTGGGCTTCTTTTATAAGGCAGTCAATACGATGGATTCCATGGTAGGATATAAGAATGAACGTTATCTTCACTTTGGCAGAGCTGCCGCAAAATTCGATGATATCTGCAATTATATCCCATCCCGTATCAGTGCATATCTGATGATTGCAGGGACGTATTTCCTTGGAAAGGAATATGACGGGAAGCATGCATATTACATTTATAAGAGGGACAGGTATCATCATGCCAGCCCGAACTCTGCCCAGACAGAGGCAGTTTGTGCAGGAGCACTGTCCATACAGCTGGCAGGAGATGCCTGGTATTTTGGCAGACTGGTGAAAAAGCCGTTTATCGGAGATGCACTGCGTCCGGTGGAATATGAGGACATTAAAAGAGCGGACAGGCTTTTGTATGCGACTGCATTTTTATGTGAAGGCATTTGCCTTTTGGTGATGGGATTGTTATTTTTTATATGATTGAAAGGATGAAAATTCAGGAAAGGAACAGGAATATGGTACATGGAGGAGACATCTACCGTAATTGCATATCGTTAGATTATTCTGTAAATATCAATCCTCTGGGCATACCGGCATCTGTAGAGGCAGCCCTTAGGGAAGCGGTGCCTTTATGCAGCCGGTATCCGGATATCAGGCAGGAGAAGCTGAAGGCAGCTATTGCTGAGATGGATAAGGTATCGGCAGATGAGATATTGTGCGGAAATGGAGCTTCCGAACTTTTTCCTGCAATTCTTCATGCATTAAAACCAAAGAAAATACTGATTCCGGTTCCATCTTTTTATGGTTACGAGTGGGCTGCCGGAACGGAAGCGTGTGAAGTAAGCTATTTTCCGTTGCGGGAGAAGGATAATTTTGTGCTGGGAGAGGATTTTATCGAGGCATTAGATAAAGAAACGGAGCTTATTTATCTTGCCAGTCCCAATAATCCCACCGGACAGTTAATTCCGCCGGAGGTTTTAAAAAGGATTTTAAAGCGGTGTCAGGAGCTTGATATAATAGTGGTGGTAGATGAATGCTTCCTGCCATTTTGCGAGGAGGCTTCGATTTATGAAGAAATGGAAGCTGGCATGAAATGTGGGAATCTGATTCAGGTGAGGGCATTTACCAAGACCTTTGCCATACCGGGAGTCCGGCTGGGTTATCTTATCTGCCGGAACAGGGAAGTCTGTCAGAAGATTGCAAGGCAGCTTCCGGAATGGAACTTATCGGTATTTGCCCAGATGGCAGGATGCGCTGCAGCAAAAGAAACGGAGTTTATCGGGGAAAGCAGGAAACTCATAAAAGAGCAGCGGAGTATTCTGACAAAAGAGCTGACATCCTTAGGCTTCCGGGTGTATCCGTCCCGGGCAGATTATATTTTATTTTACACAGAGCTGCCATTATATGAGTTGCTTTTAAAGAAACAGATTTTGATTCGAAATTGTGAAAATTACAGAGGTCTGTCCAAAGGATATTACCGGATTGCAGTAAGAGGGCAGGCAGAGAATGAGCGGCTGATAAGCGCATTAAGAGAGGTGACAGAGAAATGAATCCCATCGAATTTGTATTGCCGGGAGAGATTGAAAAACGCAGCTTTGAGATTATTTCAGAGGAATTAGAAAAGCGTCAGATTGTATTGCCTAAGGAGCAGGAGCCTGTTACCAAGCGTGTGATACATACCAGCGCAGATTTTGATTATGCAGAGACAATGTGTTATTCTGACCATGCAGTAGAAATTGCAAAGGAACTGATTCTTAAGGGCGCCGATATTGTAACGGATACCAACATGGCACTTGCCGGAATCAATAAGAAAATACTGGCATCATTTGGCGGAGAAGCCCATTGCTTTATGGCGGATTTGGATGTAGCACAGCTTGCCAGAGAGCAGCAGGTAACAAGAGCCACCATCAGCATGGAGAAAGCCGCAGCCATTGAAAAACCGGTTATTTTTGCGGTGGGAAATGCACCGACGGCGTTAATCGAGCTTCACAAAATGATAACGGAGGGACGCTATCAGCCGGCATTTATTATCGGAGTTCCGGTAGGCTTCGTAAATGTGGTACCGGCAAAAGAATTGATTATGGAAACAGAAGTCCCTTATATCATTAACCGGGGCAGAAAGGGCGGGAGCAATGTTGCCGCAGCTATCTGCAATGCAATTTTGTATCAATTAAGACGATAGTAAAATCAGGGGGAAGAAAGATGCAATATGGGTTTACCTCCGGAAGCTGTGCCGCAGCCGCAGCAAAGGCAGCAGTCTATATGCTGCTGAGCGGAAGAAGAAAAACAGAGATTACCATTGAGACACCAAAGGGAATTCCCTACCATGCAAAGGTGGAGCATATCAAAATTCAGGAAACAGAAGTTTCCTGCGCGGTACAAAAGGACGGCGGGGATGACCCGGATGTGACAACGGGGGCATGGATTTATGCAGCGGTGAGCATTTGTGAAGAAAATAACAATCAGATAGAAATAGATGGCGGCATCGGTGTTGGCAGGGTTACGCGGCCGGGATTAGACCAGCCGGTAGGAAATGCCGCAATTAATACGGTACCACGGCAGATGATTGCAAAAGAAGTATCAGAGGTCTGCCATCTGTTTGATTTTCAGGGCGGAATCAAAGTCGTAATTTCAGTGCCGGAAGGAGAACATCTTGCGGCGCAGACTTTTAATCCGAGACTTGGAATAAAGGGCGGAATCTCGATACTTGGAACCAGCGGGATTGTGGAGCCTATGAGTGATAAGGCATTGCTAGATACCATAGCAGTGGAATTGAAACAGAAGCGGGCAGAAGGTCATTCTATTGTTGCCATATCGCCGGGTAACTACGGATTGGAATTTATGAAACGGACCTATGGTTATGATTTGGAGCGCAGTGTAAAATGCAGCAACTTTATCGGACAGACCATTGACATGGTAAAAGAACTTGGATTTTCCAAAATGCTCTTAACCGGTCATATCGGAAAGCTGATAAAGGTATCCGGCGGCATTATGAACACCCATTCCAAAGAGGCAGACTGCCGGATGGAACTTCTGGCGGCGGCAGCAATCCGTGCAGGCGCAGAAGTGACACTGCTTCGGGAAATATTAGACTGCATTGGTACAGAGGATGCGGTAGACCGGATTAAAAAAGCCGGATTTTTAGAACCTGCCATGGAATATGTCATGGAAAAAATTGAAGACCATCTTAAGCATCGTGTCGGGGGTGGACTGGAAATAGAATGTATGGTTTATAGTAATGATATCGGACTTTTAGGTGTAACGCCGGGAGCAGAGGCATTATTAAAAGAACTGTTGGAGGAAAAGGAATGATTCATTTTGTTGGAGCAGGGTGCGGAGCACCGGATTTGATTACCGTAAGAGGAATGCATCTTTTGGAGAAAGCAGATGTGATTATCTATGCCGGTTCACTGGTAAATCCCAAGCTTTTAGACTATGCCAAAGCAGACTGTCAGGTATATAACAGTGCAGTGATGACCTTGGAAGAAGTCCTTGCAGTTATGGTGGAGGCAGAGCAGGAAGGAAAAGATGTGGTGCGGCTGCATACCGGAGAACCAAGCATATATGGAGCAGTGCAGGAGCAGATGCAGGAGCTGGATGCAAAAAAGATAGCCTATGATTCCACGCCGGGAGTAAGTGCCTGCTTTGGAGCAGCGGCAGCCATGAATCTGGAGTATACCCTGCCGGATATTTCCCAGTCCCTTATCATTACCAGAATGGAGGGACGGACGGCGGTTCCGGAGAAAGAAAGCATTGAGGCATTTGCTGCCCATCAGTGTTCCATGGCAATTTATTTAAGTACCGGAATGTTGGAAAAGTTATCCGAGCGACTGATAAAGGGTGGCTATTCAAAGGATACCACTGCGGCACTGGCTTATAAGGTAAGCTGGCCGGAGGAAGAAATATATATCTGCACGGTAGAAACATTGGCACAGACAGCGGCAGAACATGGAATTACCAAAACGGCACTGGTTCTCGTTGGAGATGTCATTAACAAGAGCGGATACAGTAAATCCAGACTGTATGCAGAAGATTTCTCCACAGAATTCCGGGCAGCAAAAAAATCATAAGAAGGCGGAAAGAAAATGCAGTCATTGAAATGGAGTGTCATCAGCTTTACCGAAAAGGGAGCAGAGCTTGCCGAAAAGATAAAAAGACTTTCCAAAGAGCAGCAGCTTCCCTGTGAAATTCATACTTATCATGGAAGAAAACAGGTGGAAAATCTGAATGCGTGGACAAAGGAGCAGTTTTCTTTAAGAAATGTAATCCTTTTTATCGGAGCATGCGGAATTGCAGTACGGACAATTGCCCCATTTCTTAAGGACAAGCTGACAGACAGTCCGGTGCTGGTACTGGATGAGGCAGGCAATTATGTAATTCCTCTTTTATCCGGGCATGTAGGAGGTGCAAATGAGATAGCACTGCAGCTGGCAGAGTTATTAGGAGCAGTTCCGGTAATTACCACAGCGACCGACATTAATAATGCCTTTGCCATAGATGTATTCGCCCAAAAGCATGACCTTTCCATTGATAAAAAAGAAGGCATTAAGAAGGTTTCTGCAAAGGAGCTGGAAAAAAAGAAGCTTTCCATGACAATCGCTCCGGAATATGCTGCCAAAGTGGATGTGGCAATCGGCACACCAGAGGATGGGCAGAAGCCGGAACCATTATTGACCTTAATCCCCAAAGAATATATTCTTGGAATCGGATGCAGAAGGAATAAAGAAGAACAGGAACTTAAGGCATTTGCAGAAAACTGTTTAAAGGAAGCCGGAGTA
Organism: Roseburia sp. AF20-18LB; assembly: GCF_003461185.1. Lineage (NCBI taxonomy): Bacteria > Bacillati > Bacillota > Clostridia > Lachnospirales > Lachnospiraceae > Roseburia > Roseburia sp. AF20-18LB. The sequence goes on along the minus strand of NZ_QTWP01000011.1, from coordinate 24,313 downwards.
GACTGGAAACAGATACGGGCGATTGCTTCGATTGATAAAAAGAAGGATGAAAATGCAATTCTAAAACTTGCGGCAGAACATGGCATTCCATTTCTCACCTTTGATGCAGAAACCTTAAGCCGTGTGTCCGGTACCTTTGATTCATCGGTATTTGTGGAAAGCCAGGTGGGCGTAGACAATGTCTGCGAGCGGGCAGCCATGGCAGCCTGCCGGGATAATGGAAGGCTGGTGCTTCAGAAAAAAGCGGAAAACGGAATGACACTGGCAATAGCAAAAGAAGATTGGAGACTGACTTTATATGAAGAATAAAATATGGATTGTTGGAATGGGACCGGGAAATGAAGAGATGATGACAGGCAGGGCCATCGAAGTATTAGAACAGGTGGACGTAATCATCGGATATACCGTATACCTTGATTTGTTAGGAGAACGTTTTCAAGACAAGGAATTTCTTTCCACGCCGATGCGGCAGGAAGAAAAACGCTGCAGAATGTGTTTTGAGGAAGCCGGAAAAGGCAAAAGCGTGGCAATGGTATGCAGCGGCGATGCCGGTGTCTATGGAATGGCATCACTGATGTATGAGATCGGAAAAGAATATCCGGCGATTTCACTGGAAGTGATACCGGGAATTACCGCAGCCAACAGCGGAGCAGCGGTTCTTGGAGCACCATTAAATCATGACTACTGTGTAATCAGTCTCAGTGACCTTATGACACCATGGGAGTTAATTGAAAAGAGGCTGATTATGGCGGCACGGGGAGATTTTGCTATTGCACTTTATAATCCGTCCAGCCGGAAGCGGGCAGACTATTTGGAAAGAGCATGCAAAATTCTGCTTCAGGAGATAGAACCGGAGCGCGCATGCGGTTATGTGGAAAATATCGGAAGAGACGGAGAAAGCACAGTTACCTGTACTTTAGAAGAATTACAGAGTAAATCAGTAAATATGTTTACTACCGTTTTTGTTGGAAATTCCAGAACCAGAATTCAGGATGGAAAATTAATCACACCAAGAGGCTATAAGATAGAGCAATGAAAAAAATAATCATTTTTTCAGGAACAACAGAAGGAAGAAAATTATCGGAGCTGATGGCGGCAGCAGGCATAGCCCACACTGTATCGGTGGCAACCGATTATGGAAAGCTGGTCATGAAAGAGCATCCAGAGGTGAAGATTCAGGAAGGACGCCTTTCCAAAGAAGCTATGTCAGAATTTCTAAGGAAAGAATCCTTTGACCTTGTAATCGATGCCACTCATCCCTATGCGGTGGAAGTGACCAGAACCATAAAAAGCTGCGTTGCCGGAATGAAAGCGGATGGACTTGAGGTCATTTACTTACGGCTGAAACGGAGCATCCAGGCGTCAGAAGAAACGGGACTTCGTTTCTTTGACAGCAATGAAGCCTGCGCAGAAGCATTAAAGGAAATCAAGGGAAACATTCTTCTTACCACAGGAAGCAAGGAACTTTCTGTATATACCGAATCGGAAGAAGTAAAAAAACGTCTTTATGTCCGGGTACTGCCGGGGCTGGAAAGTCTTGAAATCTGCCGGAGGGAAGGAATTCTGCCACAACAGATTCTGGCACTGCAGGGACCTTTTTCTGAAGAATTCAATGATGCACTGATTCATCAGTACGGGATAAAATGTATGGTAACAAAGCAGGGCGGCATTACCGGAGGCTTTTTAGAAAAAAAAGAAGCAGCTTTAAAAAATCATATCCCGCTTTTGGTCATTCGTCGGGAGGCAGCAGAGGAAGACGGACTTTCCTTTGATGCAGTCTGTGAGAAAATCGAAACATTAACAGGAGTAAACCTTTCCTTAAGACCGGCGGAGCTTATGATTACGCTGGCAGGAATCGGACCGGGGGATGCAGATATGATGACCGTCCGGTTAAAGGAAGCATTGGCAGAAGCGGACCTTGTATTAGGTGCGAAACGTCTGATAGAGGCAGTGACACCGAAGCTTGAAAAAGAGGCACTTTATCTGCCGGATAAAATCCTTACATGGCTTAAGGAAAAGAGCAGACAGTATGCGGTGCATGAAAAACTGAAGGTAGTCATCCTTTTTTCCGGGGATATTGGTTTTTATAGTGGCTGGAGCAAGGTAAGAATCTGTCTGCAGGAAGCGCTGCAAAAGGGCATACTTCATGGAACCCTGCAAAGCATTCCGGGCATTTCTTCCATTCAGATGATGGCAGCAGCCTGTGGCGTAAGCTGGGAAAATGCCGGAATTTACAGTATACATGGCAAAACAGATACGGGTGGCTGGCAGGCAGAAGTGCTGCACAGGCTGCATGAAAATGGGCGGCTGTTTCTTTTGGTATCCGGAGCTGAAGATATCCGGAAATTAGGAGCACTTTTTTCGGATAAAAAAGCTTGCAGAATTACAGTGGGGTACCAGTTATCTTATCCGCAGCAGAAGCTGATGGTGCTTACACCGGAAGCGTTCCGGGAGACAGAACAGGAAGGATTGTATGTTGTTATGATAGAGAAGGAAGAACAGAAAGCGAATGAAGAATGTGCGGAGCAGGGAAAGCGCAGGGAACAGCAAGCGCAGGAAGAGCCGGCAGCTTTGTCACCGGGAATCCCGGATGAAGCCTTTATTCGTGGGAAAGTTCCAATGACCAAAGGGGAAGTGCGTCAGGTCAGCCTTTGCAGCCTGCGGCTTCAGAAAGATTCGGTGCTTTATGATATTGGAAGCGGAACAGGTTCCATTGCCGTAGAAGCAGCACGTTTATCCCAAGGAATCAAAGTCTATGCCATTGAAAAGGAAGAAGAGGCGCTAGCACTTCTGGCACAGAATAAAGAGAAGTTTCAGGTAGCAAATATGGAGATTATCCGGGGAACGGCACCGGAGGCATGCAATGGATTAGAGGAGCCAACCCATGTGTTCATCGGGGGAAGCGGTGGACACCTGATGGAAATTTTAGAAGTACTGGCAGCAAAAAAGAGAAGAATAAGAGTTGTAATGAATGCTATAAGTCTTGAGACGGTGGCAGAATTCAAACAGGTAAAAGAACGGTTTTCGGTATGCAATTTTGAAATGATTCAGATGCAGGTCAGCCGTTATCATGAGCTTGGTTCTTATTATATGCCAAAGGCAGAAAATCCGGTTATGATATGTTCCTTTGATTTGCAGGGAGGAGAAGCGGATGCAGAAGCGTAAAGGAGTAGTTCTTGCAGCACCCAAAAGCGGCAGTGGAAAGACACTGATTACCTGTGCATTAATCGAAGCCTTGAAAGAAGCAGGAGTCAATGTCTGCACATTTAAGTGCGGACCGGATTATATAGACCCGATGTTTCACCGGACGATTTTAGGCGTGCCGGGCGGAAATCTGGATACTTATTTTACTGGCGAAGCAAAGACAAAAGAGATATTTATGGAAGAGACACCGGAAGATGCATTTGCAGTGGTAGAGGGTGTCATGGGGCTTTATGACGGACTTGGCGGAATTTTAGAAGAAGGTTCCACTTATCACCTGGCAAAAGCAATTTCTCTGCCGGTGATTCTGGTAATTGATGCACATGGCATGGGAAGAACAATACTTCCGCTGATACAGGGACTTTTATCCTATGACAAAGCCGGAATCATAAAGGGCGTGATACTAAACCGGGTCAGCAAAATGTTCTATGCGTCATTAAAAGAGTTAATCGAAACCGAATTATCCATAGAAGTGCTGGGCTGTTTTACGGAACAGAGGGGGCTTCATCTGGAGAGCCGCCACTTAGGCTTAAAACTTCCGGAAGAAAAGCGTGATTTAAAAGAACAGGTATGCCGCGGGGCAGACAGCTTAAAAGAAACGGTATCGATAGAGCGGATTTTAGCAATTGGGGGAGCCGGAGAAAAGGATGCGGCATCCCCAGAAGTTGATAGTCACGAAAACAAAGTGACATATCAGAGAGCAGATATCTATGAAAATGATATGGTATTCCAGAGAGCAGATATCAAAGGAAATGACACCCATGAAAGTAAACTCCGCCTTGCCATCGCAAGAGATGAGACATTTTGCTTTTATTATCAGGAGAACCTGAAACTGCTTTCAAAAATGGGCTTTGAGCTGGTGCCGTTTTCTCCCCTGCATGATAAGAAATTGCCGGAGCATATCAGCGGATTACTGTTAGGCGGGGGATATCCGGAACTTTTTGCAAAGGAATTATCCGAAAATGACAGCATGAAGACAGCCATCCGGGAAGCCATCCGGGGCGGACTTCCGTCATTGGCAGAATGCGGCGGGTTTCTTTATCTTCATAAATCACTGAAGGATATGGAAGGCAGACAATATTCCATGGCGGGCGTAATTGATGCAGATGCAGATTACCGGGGAAAACTGGTGCGTTTTGGTTATGTGGAGCTTACCGAGAAAGAAAGCCAGTTCCTGCCGGAAAAAGAAGGAATCCGGGGACACGAATTCCATTATTTTGACAGTACGGAAAATGGAACGGACTGCGTGGCAAAAAAACCGACCGGAAACAGAAGGTGGGAATGTGTCTGGGAAGGAGAAAACCACTGGTGGGGATTTCCTCATCTTTATTATCCGTCCAACCCTTCTTTTGTGGAGCATTTCTATCAGCAGGCAGGATTGTATCAACAATCGAAATTGAAGCAAAAAGATAATTTGAAGTAAGAGGAAGACAGATGCAGAAAGAAAAAGCACAGAGTGGAATTTTATATGGAATCGGAGTAGGACCGGGGGAGCCGGAGCTTTTGACCCATAAAGCGGTTCAGGTGATAGAATGCTGCGATACCATAGTAGTGCCATCCGAACCGATAGAAGAGTGTAATGCTTTTCAGATTGTAGAAAAACTGGTGCCGGACATACGGAAGCATCAGCTTGTGGCATGGAATTTTCCCATGACCAGAGATGAGAAAAAGTTAGAAGAAGCCCATGATAAGATATGCGAAAATATAGAAGCATATCTTGCAAGGGGAGAAAAGGTTGCCTTTTTAACGCTGGGGGATCCGGCAATTTATTCCACCTATACTTATCTTTCACAGAAAATCGAAGAGCATGGTGGCCATACGGAAATGGTCAGCGGTGTACCGTCTTTTTGTGCAGTGGCAGCAAGACTTGGCATTTCGCTGGGAGAAAAGGAAGAGCAGATTCATATTATTCCCGGTTCCTATGAGATAGAAGAATCGAGACAATTTTCCGGCACCAGAATCTATATGAAGTCCGGAAGGAAGCTGAAGCAGTTAAAAGAAATGCTGCAAAAGGAAAGTACCATCCGTCCGTTAGAAGTGTATAGTGTTTCCGATTGTGGAAAAGAGGAAGAAAAAGTCTTTTCCGGTGTGGATAACATACCGGAAAACAGCGGATATTTTACCATCGTGATTGTAAAGACCAAAGATGAGCCGGTGCATAACAGCAGCCGCTTTTTTGAGAATCGTGCATGCGCTTATTATCCCTGCCATATGGACATTGAGCAGATTAACTGTATGTTCTGCTACTGCCCGATGTATGAAATGGAGCATTGTCCGGGAACACCGGAGTACAAAGAGACAAATGGCAGAAAACTTAAGATTTGTACCAACTGTACGTATCCCCATCAGGCAGAACATTATGATGCCATTATGAAGGTACTGACCCACCGGCTGAAAGGCTAGAGGACTTTTTAAGGGTGAAGTTTGTTGAGGCTGGGTGAACTATGGCTTGTGAAAAAATAAAAAGTGTGTTAGTATAGTAGCGATTTCATAGAAAGATAACCGGTGCCTGCAATGAAATTCATTCATATGCAGGGTAAAAGGGAAACAGGTGTAAATCCTGTACGAACTCGTCACTGTAAGAAGGGAGTAACGTAGTCAGGCTTTTAAAAGCGCCACTGATGCACAGACATTGGGAAGGTGATTACGGAGCGTTAATCTTTGAGTCAGGAAACCTGCCGTTTATCTGGTACGGGAAGAGATTCCGGGTCACGAGTAATTGGCTGTACTGTTTGATAACAAGGGAAATCGGTAAAGCGTATTTCCTGTAGTTAGTATGTCATTTACTTCGTTCATAGCAATATGGAACGGAGTTTTTTCATGTGTAAGTGAAACCAGAACATGAGAAAAGGAGAAAAAAATGAAAAAGAAAGCATTGACTGTAGTTCTTACACTTACTATGGCTGCAACCATGTTTGCGGGATGTGGTGATAAGAAAACAACAGGGACAACTGAAACAACAGAAGCTGTTTCGACAGAAGATGAAAAGGATGATCAGGCAAAAGCAGATGAGGTAGCAGCATTGATTGATGCAATTTATGTGCAGGAAAGAACTGATGAGACAGATGCACAGTGTAAGGCAGCAAAAGAAGCATGGGATGCACTGACAGATGCTCAGAAGGAACTGGTATCCGGAGAAAATGCAGACCCGGATTACTTTGGAAGAGATACCGGAGATGCATCAAAGGATGATCCTTTAAATCAGGATGATATTGGAGAGAATGAGCTTTTGGTAGTAAGCTTTGGTACATCCTTTAATGACAGCCGCGCAACAGATATCGGCGGCATTGAAAAAGCATTACAGGAAGCAAATCCTGACTGGTCTGTAAGAAGAGCATTTACAGCACAGATTATTATTAACCATATACAGGCCCGTGATGATGAAAAAATCGATAACATGGATCAGGCATTAGAGCGTGCGGTAGACAATGGCGTTAAGAATCTTGTGGTACAGCCGACCCACTTAATGCATGGTGCAGAATATGATGAACTGGCAGAAGCAATTGAGAAGTATCAGGATAAATTTGAAACAGTCCGTATCGCAGAACCTCTGTTAGGTGAAGTTGGAAGTGATGCAACTGTAATCAACGAAGACAAGGCTGCCGTTGCAGAAGCAATTACATCAGAAGCAGTTAAGGCTGCAGGATATGACAGCATGGATGCTGCAGCAGAAGACGGAACAGCATTTGTATTTATGGGTCATGGTACTTCCCATACAGCAAATGTAACTTACGACCAGATGCAGACCCAGTTAGAAAAACTGAATTATAAAAATGCATTCGTTGGAACCGTAGAAGGTGAACCGGAAGATACCGCATGTGAAGCTGTTATTGAAAAAGTAAAAGAAGCAGGATACAAAAAAGTAATTCTTCGTCCGTTAATGGTTGTTGCCGGAGACCATGCAAACAACGATATGGCTGGAGATGATGAAGATTCCTGGAAGAGCCAGTTTGAAGCATCCAAAGCATTTGACAGTGTGGATACACAGATTGAAGGTCTTGGAAGAATCAAAGCAGTCCAGGATATTTATGTAGCACATACAAAGGCTGCTTTAGAGGCAGAACCACTTGCAACAGCAGGTGGTTCCAATTCCTCTGCAGCCTTAGAGGATGGAACTTATACCGTAGACTTCAACACAGACAGCACAATGTTTCACGTAAATGAAGCAAAAGAAGGCAAGGCAGAACTTACGGTAAAGGATGGAAAAATGACAGCACATATCACACTTCCATCTAAGAACATTGTAAATTTATTTGCTGGAACAGCAGCAGATGCACAGAAAGATGGTGCGAAGCTTCTTGAGCCTACTACAGATACGGTAGAATACAGTGATGGAACCAGCGAAGAAGTATACGGCTTTGATGTTCCGGTTCCTGCAGTGGATGAAGACTTTGACCTTGCATTAATTGGAACAAAGGGAAAATGGTACGACCACAAAGTATCTGTTTCTAATCCTGAAAAAAAAAATTAGCTGATGGCTCTTATGAGGCAGAAGTAACTTTAGAGGGCGGAACCGGAAGAGCAACGGTGGATTCACCGGCGAAGGTTGTGATAAAAGATGGAAAAATTACTGCAACCGTTGTGTGGAGCAGTCCAAACTATGATTACATGTTAGTAGATGGAACGAAGTATCTTAATGAGAACAAGGGCGGAAATTCCACCTTTACGATTCCGGTATCCGGCTTTGACTGTGACATTGCAGTAGTGGGTGATACTGTTGCAATGAGCACACCTCATGAAATTGAATATACATTGAATTTTAAACTGGTAAAATAAAATGCAGAAAAAACGAATTATGATAGTGAGCGTTATCTGTATACTTCTTCTGACTCTTTGTGCCTGTGGTACAAAGAAGCAGGAGAAAAAAGCAGATACCGTAGATTTTAGTTCTCTCAGCAAGACCGGGAGTATGGAATTAAATTATGCAACACAGTATAGTGTCGATGAATATGGCGGGTATAAAATGATTACGATCGTGGATGACGGTCGTTTTTTGCTTATTCCGGAGGGCATGGTGGTGCCGCAGAATATCCCGGAGGATGTTACGGTTTTACAGCAGCCGCTGGATAAAACATATCTGGTATCCACTTCTGTTATGGATTTGGTAAGACAGATTGATGCCATGTCAGATATCCGGCTCTCCGGAACGAAGGAAGATGGCTGGTATGTAGAAGAAGCCAGGGAAGCCATGGAGGAAGGAGACATTTTATATGCAGGAAAATACAATGCTCCGGACTATGAACTGATTCTGGATGAAGGCTGCAATCTGGCAATTGAAAATACAATGATTTATCATAACCCGGAAGTAAAAGAAAAGCTGGAAGAACTTGGAATCCCTGTACTTGTGGAGCGTTCCAGCTATGAATCACACCCGCTGGGCAGACTGGAATGGATCCGTTTATATGGAGTATTATTTGATAAAGAGGAAGAAGCAGATTCTTTTTATGAAACAGAATTAGAAAAATTAGAGCCGATTATGAAGAAAGAAAGCTGCAATGTAACAGTAGCATTTTTCAGTGTGACAGCAAACGGAACAATCAGTGTGCGGAAATCAAATGATTATGTAGCGCAGATGATTGCTCTTTCCGGTGGAACCTATGTGCCGGAACAACTGGCGGGCGAAGAAGAAAATGCACTTTCCACAATGAATATACAGATGGAGGATTTCTATGCAGATGCAAAGAATGCCGATATCTTAATATATAACAGTACAATTGAAGGCGAAATCAGTACGCTGGAGGAACTGAAACAGAAGAATCCGCTGTTTGCAGATTTTAAGGCAGTACAGGATGGAAATGTCTATTGTACCACAAATAATTTCTTCCAGAAATCCACGGCAATCGGAGATTTTATGGAAGATCTGAATAAAATATTTCAGAATACAGATACAGAAGAAGCAGGATATTTAAAGAAGCTGAGGTAAAAGAAAATGAAGCGGTATGCAGTCTCTTTTATAACAATTATTATATTGCTGGTGGGATTAATTTTCTGGAATATTGGTTCTGGAAGTATTTCGATTTCATGGGATGAGCTTTGGAATATTTTACTGAAACAGACAGAAGAAGGCACCGCTTATCATATTATCTGGGATATCAGACTGCCACGGATTCTTGCTGCTGTCATGCTGGGGGGAGCATTGTCCATTTCCGGATTTTTACTGCAGACCTTTTTTGGAAATCCAATCGCAGGTCCGTATGTGCTGGGAATTTCTTCCGGTGCCAAACTTATGGTAGCACTGGCAATGATTTATCTTTTAGGAAGAGGAATTACCATCAGCTCATTTGGAATGGTAGCAGCAGCCTTTATCGGCTCGCTATTAGCAATGGGGTTTGTACTATTAATTTCTATGAAGGTACATAGAATGTCTCTTCTGATTGTATGCGGAATTCTCATCGGATATATTTGCTCGGCAATTACAGACATCTGTGTTACTTTTGCGGATGATTCGAATATCGTAAATTTACACAATTGGTCCCAGGGCAGCTTCTCCGGAATGAACTGGTCGAATATCCTGATGATATTTATCCTGACCTTGCTGTCCTTTCTTGCGGCAATGTTTCTTGCAAAGCCGATTGGTGCGTATCAGATGGGAGAGACTTATGCCAGAAATATGGGTGTTAATATAACGGTACTCCGGGTAAGCCTGATTCTGTTATCCAGCTTATTGTCGGCTTGTGTAACAGCTTTTGCAGGGCCGATTTCCTTCGTAGGAATTGCTGTGCCACATCTGATAAAATCTGCCACAGGAACAGCAAAACCACTGGTGCTGATACCGGGCTGCTTTCTGGGGGGAGCGGTAGTGACACTGTTTTGTGATGGAATCGCAAGAACACTCTTTGCACCGACAGAAGTAAGTATCAGTACCGTTACAGCGGTCTTTTTAGTTCCGGTGGTAATTGTAATGATGCTGCGCAGACAGGAGGAGCGGGGATGACAAAACAGATGGCAGGAAAAGCAGAGTACACAGAGAAAGAACGCATGGCAGGAAAAATGAAATTTTCTGAAAGAAAACAGGGGCTTGTAACAGACAAATTCAAAGTTGGATATGGAAAAAAGGTCATTCTTTCGAATGTCAATCTGATGGCAGAACCGGGAAGGGTATTGACGTTGATTGGTCCCAATGGTTCCGGTAAATCTACGATTCTAAAGAGTATTGTAAAGCAGTTGAAATCCCTTGGTGGTGTAGTATACCTGAACGGGAAAGCAACCTCGGAAATGAAAGAGGCAGAAATCGCAAAGAGCCTTTCCATGGTAATGACAGAGCATATTCATCCGGAACTGATGTCCTGCCGGGATGTGGTTGCAACCGGGCGATATCCCTATACCGGAAGACTTGGAATCTTAGATAAGCAGGACTGGAAACTGGTGGATGAGGCAATTACCATGGTTCATGCGGAAGAGGTGGCAGAGCAGTCATTTACAAGAATCAGTGACGGACAGAGACAGCGTGTTATGTTGGCGAGAGCCATCTGCCAGGATACAGCAATCCTGGTATTGGATGAACCTACCTCTTATCTGGATATCCGCTATAAGCTTGATATTTTAAACAGCATCCGGAAACTGGCAAGGGAACGGAATATAGCAGTAATTATGTCACTGCATGAACTTGACTTGGTACAGAAAGTATCGGATATGGTAGCCTGTGTAGATGGGACCACCGTCAGCCATATTGGACCACCGGAGGAAATCTTTCAGGGTTCGCTGGTACAGAAGCTTTATGGAATTGAGGAAAAGAACTTTGATTCCATGCTTGGAATCATGCAGATGCCGGGAAATAAAGCTGCCCCGAACGTATTCGTAATCGGAGGCGGTGGTGCTGCAATACCAACTTATTACAGACTGCAGAGAGAACATATTCCATTTGCAGCAGGAATCTTATTTGAAAATGACGTAGAATATCCTGTTGCAACGGCACTGGCATCAAAAGTCATTACTGCAAAAGCTTTTTATCCGATGGAAGAAGCACAACTGGAAGAAGCTAAGAAAATACTTGCAGGCTGTGAAACCTGTATTTGCACCTGGGAGAATTTCGGACCTTATAATATGTTAAATAAAGAACTGCGAAGCCTGGCAGAAGAACAGGGAAAATTGAAATAGAAAAATTGGAATAAAAGAAAAGCCCATGGAATCAAAGTTGTTTTATGATTTCATGGGCTTTGGTATATTTTACTGTTCAGTGTCTTCTGGTAAGATGAATTTTCCAACAAGTTCATCTAAGGAAGTTGCCTGTGCAGATAACTCCTGGCTGGTAGCAGAGGTCTCTTCTGCGGATGCGGAGTTGGACTGAACTACCTCAGAAATCTGGTTTACACCCTGTTCTGCCTGATCCATGGCATTTGCCTGAGTCTTAGCAACATCACTGATGTGCTTGGAAGATTCTGCAATCTGCTGGATACCATTTACAACGTTTCCGATAGATTCAGCAGCATGGTCTGCAGCTGCATTACCTTCAGCAATCTCCTGAAGGGCACCTTCGATTAAGTCTCTGGTATCTACAGCAGATTTGGTTGTCTGCTCTGCAAGCTGACGAATCTGGTCAGCAACAACGGCGAATCCACGTCCTGCTTCGCCGGCTCTTGCAGCCTCGATAGAAGCATTCAGAGAAAGTAAGTTGGTCTGGGAAGCAATATCTTCGATTTCAGAAATAATATTTCCAATCTTCTTAGAAGTTTCATCAATACGTGCCATAGCATCAACCATGGCTTTCATTTCAGCACTGCTGTCTTCTGCTTCAGCAGCATACTGTTTTGCCTGATCATAAGCAATCTGAGCCTGATCAGCGGACTGTTCAATATTACTTGTAATATCAGTGATTGTTGCCTGAAGCTGTTGTACGGCACCGGCCTGCTCAGTAGCACCTTCTGCCATACTCTGGGAAGATTCTGCAAGGTTCATGGAACCGGCAGAAACCTGGGAAGAAGCTTCTCCAATCATCTGGATAGTATGTACCATTGCATCACGCATGCCACGCATTGCGGTCAGTAACTGTTCGAAGTCACCGACATATTTGTCGGAATGCTCGGACTGAATGGTGTAATCACCATTTGCCATGCCCTCCATCAGAACACCTACATCAGTGATGACGGCGTTCAGTGTTTCAGCCATTTCAGTAGAAGTGGCTGCAATACTTGCAACTTCATCGTTGGATTTCACCTCCGGGAAAGGGTCATGTAAATTGCCCTGTGCAAAAGTGCTAAGACGATTCTCCAGTGCGACTAAAGGTTTTGAAATTCCCTTTGCAATGGAAGCTCCCATCTTGGAAGAAACAAGGATGGATACAATAATAATTACAGCAATGATAATGATAAAAATAAGGGAAACAACAGAAAGTGTATCTGCTAAATGATCTCCTTCTGTTACTTTGGTATTCATCAAGTCCCTCATTCCGGAATAGATTTCGTCATATAATGGGGCTACTTCATCAATCATTATATTCTGGGCTTTTGCACTCTGACCCGGGTCGGTTGTTTTGCCGGTATCAATTGCTTTCTGCTCAGTAGTCCAGTAATCTTCCAGCTTGGCATCAATGGAATCATAGATTTCCTGCTCTTTGCTGGTGGTAGTAACTTCATCTACAATTTCCCAATACTGTTCAAAAGTGGCCTTTCTTTCGTCATGGGTATCGGACATCTGACTAATCAGACTGTCATCATCATATCCGACAATAGCACGGGTGGCAGATCTGGTATCGGTAAAGGCAACCATTGCTTTGCCGATGTCACCCTGTGAAAAACCATAATTGTTCAGGGCACTCTTATACAGAGTCATGGTTACAATCAGCATAACCACACCAAGGGTGGCTGCGATGGAGCAGGTGGTCACGATAATACGGAATGCCTTCCCCAGACGGTTTCTAATTTTAAGATTCTCAAACATAACGTTCCTCCTTTGTTATATACAATGGCACTATGGCACCAATTGCGTTATGCAACAGTAAAAGTAAAAGCGAAAATCTAAATATTTATCATAATTTTACTACTTTATGGGAAATATGTCAAAATTATTCAGACAATAAGTGACTTGGAAACTGATTATTCCTCAAATTTGTTTAAACATATGAAAATTGACATTTTTCCGGTGAACCGCTAAAATGACGAAGAACATAAATAAGGCATTAAGGGAGAAAACAGTATGGGATATGTATATTTTGTCCGGCACGGACAGACCATATGGAATGTAGAAAATAGGATATGTGGTGCAACAGATATTGCACTGACTGAGCTTGGACATAAGCAGGCAATTGAGACCGGAAAGAAAATATTAGAAGAAGGCATAAAGGCGGATGAAATATTATATTCCCCATTAATCCGGGCAAAAGATACTGCATTGCATATTTCGGAAATTACCGGAATTCCGGCAAGGGAAGAGCTTCGTTTAAAAGAGCAGAACTTTGGCAGATTTGAATCCACACCGCGGGATGGAGCAGAATTTAAGATTGCAAAGGGACAGTTTATCACCCGCTATGACGGCGGAGAATCTATGCTGCATCTGGCACAGAGAATTTACAATCTTCTGGATGAAGTAACAGCTTCCGATAAGACTTATATTCTGGTGGCACACAATGGCATATCAAGAGTTGTGCAGTCCTATTTTTATGAAATGACCAATGAAGAATATGCTGCATTTGGCGTGAAGAACTGTGCCATATTAAAATATGAATTCTAAGAGACGAAGGGCAGGAATGGAAAATGAAACCGAAGTCGGAAAAGAGTATAGAGCTTTATCATATCATGACAGAGCGGGGGTATCCGGAAGAATTCTGTGATGTCATTACCCGGAATCTGAATACGGATTTTACGGCACAGAGGATGTTATGGTATTTATCACACTATGAATATCTGCCGGAGGGTGAAATTGTAGATGAAATGCTTGCCATTTTAAGTGACCGGAATGCGATTATGCAGAAAAAAGAATTAGAAAAAACCAATGCTGCATGGAATGAATTCCTGCAGCATGGTTTTGAAGAAAAAGAATAGTTCATCGGATTAATTTCATATCTTCGATAATAAAAGTCTTATCTTCCATATGATATTCGCTGTGACAGAATGGACAATACCGCTGTCGTACTGCATCAAAGCTGGCACCGCAGCTATTACAGATAACGGAACTGATGGAGAATCCAGGTGGTTCCGGAGTGGAAATATTTCGCAAAAGAGTGACATCAATACAGTCACCGGTTTTGGAAATATTTCCATTTTTTTCGCTGTAATTTATCCACCAGGTTCGTAAGGTCATATGCAGCTGATTGTTTTCCACGGACAGATTTCTCAGTGTCATGCCACTGGTATAAGTCATTTCAATGATATCTTTGAAACGCTCGTCTAATGTACCACCACGATAGGAAGAAAGCGTGGATGGGTCATTGGAAAATACCGCCATGCGTACAAGAGAAATCATCTGGCCTTCAAACTTTTCATAAGAGAAATTCGGATCATAACGAAGCATCATATCCTTTAACTTCCGTTTTGTACGCAGAAAGCCAAAAGCCGAAATATGTTTCATGCCATCCCGGTTGCCAAGCCCCATAAGAAGCAGCAAATCTCCTAACAGCAAGCCTAAGAATCCGCCACCAATCAGTGCGGCAAGATAAGCAGAGGACAGTGCCAGAGGAAGAATTTCCTGTTTTCCAATGAGAAAGAATGGGAAGAATCCAGCAAAAAATGCCAGCATGGTAAGTAAAATGGTATTGTGAAATACCTGCATATTCCGGTTGGAGGATGGATTTATTACAAAGGATAAATTCATGACACGGGGAAATAAATCCGTTATGCGAAATTTTGTACCGCAGTAAGGACAGCCTTCCGTCAGATTGGAAACCAGATTAACGGCACCACAGCTTGGACAGGTTGCGGTAATAAAGGGAAGCTGCTGTTCGTTAGGGCTGTGTACAATTGTTTCATACATAACCTGCTCGGTATCACGGGAATAGAGTTCGCCGGAAGTATTGGAAAAAGAGAACTTATGGCGGATTTCTTCATAAGTTGTATCCGAGGTATACCAGGCACTCTTGTGGGTGAGACAGGCAGTACCAAAAGTATTTCCCTTTCCCGGAATGACACGGTTTTCCATATGAAGTCCCTTTTCCTTAAGACGTTCCTGCTGTAATTTCAGAAAATAAGTAATATCACCATCACAGCTTACCGGAGGAGTTTCATCTTCGTTCCACTGGTTATATTCTTTGGCAAACCGGTCATACATGCCTCGGCCTTTGTCCCAGGCGGGTTCGTAGTCCCGGAAAGCTTTGGCGTCTTTATGGAATTTCAATAATCGAAAACAGCCGAAGATACCAAGGATAATACCGGCAGCAAGCAGCAGATAACGAGGCATCAGATTAAGCTCTGTAACGGTAATGCTGGAAATAAGAATGGTTCCCAGGGCAATGAAGAAGATGCTCTGTGCCAGATATTTCCGGTCTGGTTCTGCTACTTCAAAGGTACGTTTTTTACTGGATAGGTTGGATAAGATACTCATGGAGACTCCTTTCTGAAGGGTTTCTTAAAGTTAAAATAAGCATTTGATAAGTCACTATTAAGTTAGTACGCAGTGCTCATTATAGCATATTTCAGAAAGAAGATAAATCATCAGCCGATGTGGATGCCGAGAAGCTCTAAGAGGAAGAAGACCAGCGGAATCGTAAAGACGGAGCAAAGTGTCATGACAAAGCAGGTCTTTGAAGCAAATTCCGCATCGGAATGGTAGTTTTCTGCCATCATCGGAATGGCGGACATGGCTGGCATACATGCCATCAGGGTAAGAATGGTTGTTTCGGTCGGAGTAAGGAAATGTGATACCACGGCTGCAACACCAACCGGAATCAGAATCATTTTGACAATTACCAGAAAGAAATAATCATAAATAAAGTCGAGATTCTTTAAGGAAATATAAGAAAGAGCTGCACCCAGGAAAATCAGCGCAAGACTGAAGCTTACATTTCCAACAGAGGTAATTGTATGGTGTACCGATACCTCTGGTAAGATTAACATAGCTTGTCACATATTGGCTATGAGAAAAGCTTTAGCTTTCTGAAAAATGAGGTTCTTTCTTGTACTTTTATTCATAATAAGGTATACTTTAGGGAAGTAATTTGTTGAATTAAATATGTTTGTATGGAGGATTAATTATGGACATGAACATTGTATGCCTTGATCTGGAAGGAGTATTGGTACCGGAGATCTGGATTGCATTTGCAGAAACAAGCGGAATCCCTGAATTAAAGAGAACTACAAGAGACGAACCGGATTACAATAAATTGATGAAATGGAGACTTGGCATCTTAAAAGAACATGGACTTGGATTAAAAGAAATTCAGGAAACCATCGCAAAAATTGACCCGATGCCGGGAGCAAAAGAGTTCTTAGATGAACTTCGTTCCATGACACAGGTTATCATCATCAGTGATACCTTTACCCAGTTTGCAGGACCTCTGATGAAGAAATTAGGCTGGCCTACCATTTTCTGTAATTCTCTGGAGGTGGCAGAGGACGGTGAGATTACCGGATTTAAGATGAGAATTGAAAATTCCAAGCTGACTACAGTAAAAGCATTACAGTCCATTGGTTATGAGACGATTGCCAGCGGAGACAGCCACAATGACCTTGGAATGATTGAGGCAAGTAAAGCAGGATTCTTATTCCGCAGCACCGAGCAGATTAAGAAAGACCATCCGGAACTGCCTGCATTTGAGACTTATGATGAGTTAATGGAAGCAATCAAGAAGGCTCTTTAATTATGGCAGAGGAAAACCAGACAACCCACAAACGCAGGGTGCGTTACAGTGGAAAATATCCGAAGAAATTTGAAGAAAAATATAAAGAACTTCAGCCGGAAAAATATAAAGATACGATTGAGCATGTAATAAAAAAAGGAAACACACCTGCCGGAATGCATATTTCCATAATGGTAAATGAAATTCTGGATTTCTTAAAAATCCAACCGGGAGAAACAGGCTTTGATGCGACCTTGGGATATGGCGGTCATACGAAAGCAATGCTGCAGTGCTTAAAAGGGCAGGGACACATCTATGCAACGGATGTAGACCCGGAGGAATCAGCCAGGACAAGAAAGCGGTTAGAAGAGGCCGGTTTTGGAGAAGATATTCTGACAATACGATTACAGAATTTCTGTACGATAGATGAAATTGCAAAAGAAGCCGGCGGATTTGATTTTATTCTTGCGGACCTGGGTGTATCTTCCATGCAGATTGATAATCCGAAGCGTGGATTTTCTTTTAAAGTGGATGGCCCACTGGATTTACGGCTGAACCAGGAAGCCGGAATCAGTGCAGCAGAACGCCTGGCTGCCATTACAAAGGATGAACTGGCGGGAATGCTTTATGAAAATTCGGATGAGCCATACTGTGAAGAACTGGCAAAAGCGATTACCGATGAGATTCGAAAAGGCAACCGGATTGATACCACCACAAAGTTAAGGAATATCATTGAAAAGACGCTTGATTTTCTACCGGAAAAAGAGAAAAAGGATACGATAAAAAAGACCTGCCAACGAACCTTCCAGGCACTTCGTATTGATGTGAACCGTGAATTTGAAGTGCTGTATGAATTCATGGAGAAACTGCCGGATGCATTGAAACCGGGCGGAAGAGCCGCAATTTTAACTTTCCATTCCGGCGAAGACAAGTTAGTAAAGAAAGCATTAAAAGAAGGCTATCGGGCAGGCATTTATGCCGATTATGCCAAAGATGTAATCCGCCCATCTGCACAGGAGTGTGCGCAGAACGGACGGGCACGTTCTACTAAGATGCGCTGGGCAATTAAGGCAGAGTAGGTTATTTTGAAAATACAATGAGATGGAGACGAAAACAGTGAAAATGAAAAGAAAACAGATTGGTATGCTGGTATTTATTGCGATTATTGTGATACTTATGGTCGTAACAAGCCAGACACCAGGAACAATTGCTGATGCTGACAGCTATCAGTGTAAAGTCTATGCAACGATTTTATCTTTGCTTCCGCCGGTTATTGCAATCGGACTGGCATTGATTACCAAAGAGGTTTATACCTCACTTCTGGCAGGAATTATTGTAGGTGGTTTACTGTATTCCAATTTTAACCTTGAATTAATGTTAAATACCATTTTATTCCAGGAAGAAGGTGGTATGATATACAAACTGTCAGATGCAGGAAATGTGGGAATTTTAGTATTCCTTGTCATGCTTGGCATTTTGGTATCCCTTCTTAACCGTGCAGGTGGTTCTGCCGCATTTGGAAAGTGGGCATCCCGGCATATTAAAACCAGAATCGGAGCGCAGATTTCCGTTATGATTCTTGGTGTATTGATTTTCGTGGATGATTATTTTAACTGTCTGACCGTAGGAAGTGTAATGCGTCCGGTTACAGACCGGCACAAGGTGTCCCGTGCAAAATTATCTTATATTATTGATGCAACGGCAGCACCGGTATGTATCATCGCACCAATCAGTTCCTGGGCAGCAGCAGTTACTTCTTCTGTTCCGGCAGATTCCGGAATCAATGGATTTGCGGTATTTATCCAGACAATTCCATATAACTTATATGCATTGCTGACATTGGTAATGTTAATTGGAATTACTCTTTTGCGCGTGGATTTCGGACCGATGAAAACCCATGAAATGAATGCAATCAAAGGTGATTTGTTTACCACACCGGGAAGACCGTATGAAGATAATGAAGAGGAAGTTGTAAAAGAAAACTCTCACGTACTGGATTTGATTCTTCCGGTAGCTGTGTTGATTGTAAGCTGTATCGTAGCCATGATTTATACCGGTGGCTTCTTCAGCGGAACTTCCTTTGTAGAGGCATTCTCTGGCTGTGATGCTTCCGTCGGACTGGTTCTTGGCGGCGCAGTAACACTGGTATTTACTTTTATCTATTACATGTTGCGTGATGTTTTATCCTTTAAGGAATTTACCGAATGTATTCCGGAAGGATTTAAGGCGATGATTGCTCCGATTCTGATTCTGACTATGGCATGGACCTTATCCGGAATGACCAATCTCTTAGGAGCAAAAGTATTCGTGGCTGATCTGGTAGCAAATTCAGCAAATGCAATGCAGGGCTTCCTGCCAATGATTATCTTCCTGGTAGCAGCGTTCTTAGCATTTGCAACCGGAACCTCCTGGGGAACCTTCAGTATTCTGATTCCGATTGTCCTTGGTGTATTCCCAAGCGGACAGATGATGGTAATCTCCATTGCGTCCTGTCTGGCAGGAGCAGTTTGTGGAGACCATTGCTCACCGATTTCAGATACCACAATTATGGCATCTGCCGGTGGCCACTGTGAGCATGTTAACCATGTAGCAACCCAGCTTCCGTATGCATTGACAGTTGCAGCAGTCTGCTTACTGGGCTATTTCCTGATTGGTATCCTGCAGGCAGCAGGACTGGCAGGAATTTCATGGCTGGCACTTCCGGTTTGTATCGTGGTATTAATTGGCGTATTATTCGTAATTCGTTCCAGAACAGGACGGGAAGAAATTTAAAAAATAAAAAAGATAATGCGGGATACGGAATTGGTGTCCCGCATTTTTGTACAATAGAATCTATAATAAAAATAATTTGAAAATTTGAAACAAAAGAAACATAAAATAGCAGAAAAGAGGAAAAAAATGTTTTGTACAAAATGTGGAAATGAATTACCGGTAAATGCAAAATTCTGTACCAAATGCGGAACGAAAGTAGAAGCTTTTCAGCCGGGAGCAATCCAGCCAAATCCGACACCGCAGAAAGCACCGGTAAATCAACCGACTCCGGTACCACAGAGAAACTCAGTACCGCAACAGGCACCGACACAGCAGCAGACCCCGGTAAGACAGGCAAGTCCGGCACCACAGCCACAACAAAAAAAGAATGAGAAAGTAACAAAAACAAAGAACAGTGAAAAAATATCAAATAAAAATAAGAATGAAACTGAGAAGAAATCCGGCTCCGGTGCCATGGTATATTTATTAATCGGTGCAGCAGTCATTATTATTATTCTGATTGCAATTATTGTATTGTTATTTATCAAGGGCAATCAGCCGGCAAAGCAGGATGATATTACCGATAAGCCGGTGGTTACAACGGAGCAGACCACAGAGACGGAAATGTCTACAGAGCAGACAGATAGGAAAGATGTAAGCGGACAGCAGGAAGCATCTGAGAAAACTTCCGAAGTAATAAATAAAGAAGATACAACTGGAAATGAGGACATGGGAACAGACGGAGCAGTTGGAGAAGAGGAAGCAGAATATATTCTTCCGGAGAGTGCCAGCCGATTATTAACGGAAGCTGATTTGGAGAATCTGACCCAGGAGGACCTCCGGATTGCCAGAAATGAAATCTATGCAAGACATGGAAGAAAATTCTTAGATGAAGGACTGCAGGAATATTTCAATGGAAAATCCTGGTACAACGGAACCATTGAACCGGACGATTTCAAAGAAGATATGTTATCGGAAATAGAGAGAACCAATGAGGATACCATCGTGAACTATGAGACGAAGATGGGCTATCGTTAGAAATAACATTCAATGAAACAGGAAAAGGGGTAGAACAGATATGCCATGTACAACCATTTTAGTAGGGAAAAAAGCTTCTTATAATGGAGCAACCATAATTGCACGAAATGATGATTCCGGTGCCGGACATTTTACACCTAAGAAATATGTGGTAATTCATCCGGAAGAACAGCCGACAATCTATCAGTCTGTATTATCTCATGTGAAAATAGAATTGCCGGAGCATCCGATGCGTTACACGGCAATGCCGAATGCGGTAGACGGGGAAGGTGTCTGGGCTGCCTGTGGAGTCAATGAGGCGAAGGTTGCCATGACTGCAACAGAGACCATAACTTCCAATCCCCGCGTCTTAGGAGCAGATCCTCTGGTGACCTACCATCCGGCAGAAAATGGCAGGGAAGAGATTATCGGCGGCATTGGAGAAGAGGATATTGTATACATTGTGCTTCCGTACATTCACAGTGCAAGAGAGGGTGTCATTCGCCTGGGCAGTTTGTTGGAGCAGTATGGAACCTATGAGATGAATGGAATTGCATTTCAGGATAAGGATGAAATCTGGTGGCTTGAGACCATTGGCGGACATCACTGGATGGCAGGAAGAGTGCCGGATGATGTCTATGTGGTAATGCCAAACCAGCTGGGACTTGATACCTTTGATTTAGAGGATGCCCTTACTACACAGAAGGACTATATGTGCTCAAAGGATTTGCGGGAATTTATTGAAGAAAATCATCTGAATCTTTCTTTGGATGGCAGCTTAAATCCAAGAGATGCATTTGGTTCCCATGATGATTCCGATCATGTATACAATACACCAAGAGCCTGGTTTATGGAGCGTTATCTCAACCCACATACCTATAAATGGGATGGGGAGCAGGCTGATTATACGCCGGTATCCGATGATATTCCATGGTGCTTGAAGCCGGAGAAAAAGGTAACGATCGAAGATGTAAAATATGTATTATCCGCACATTTTCAGGGAACACCTTATGACCCGTATGGTTCTTATGGGGAAAAATCCATGAAAGGCGCATTCCGTTCCATTGGAGTCAACCGGAATGATTTTCTTTCTGTGATTGAAATGCGGCCGGAGCAGGCGGACATTACCGAAAATACAGGAAGCATCATACAGTGGGTAGCATTTGCATCCAATGTATTTAATGTGCTGGTTCCGTTTTATGGTGAAGTGGAGACAACGCCGGAATATGTATCCAATACCACCGGAGAAGTTTCTACAGATAATTTCTACTGGGCAAGCCGTATGATTGCAGCTATGGCAGATGCCTCTTATCACAGATCCCTTTTTCACATCGAACGCTACCAGATGCATGTGATGGCAAAAGGACGGGAACTGCTGCATACCTATGATGCACTTCTGGCAGAAGAAACGGACGCAGCAGATAGACAGAAACTGATGCAGCAGGCAAATAATGCGATAGCAGAAATGCTTAAGAAAGAGACACAGGATACTTTGGATAAAGTACTGTTTGAATTAAGCAGCCAGATGAAAAATGCATATTCACGCTCAGATGCATGACAGAGAAGGACACAATAGAGAAAAGGAGCGTAAGTGGAATGCAGACAGATTTTCATTTATTATATCCACCGGATTATGACCGGAACAAAGCCGTTCCCATGAAGGATTATAAATTTATCCACGCATTAAAAATTGATGCTATGGTAATACTGATTAAGGAAAGTTACCGGGGAGTGGCAGACCTTTCACTGGAAAATTTCTTCTCTACAGATGAGCGGGTATTAGAGTATCGTCTGGGCGTAGTAGAAGATCTGGTGGAAAATCCATCACTTTACGAGGCATTTTGCAAGGCGGTATCCATTATTTATAATATCAATGATATGCGAAGAGTATTAAACAGTGATTTTACGACGGATTCAGCCCTGCGTTCGGTGCGATATCTTGAAATGTATCAGGAAATTGTAAATCTGTTTGCGGATGCATTGGAAAAAGCAGAGATTCATTCGGAAGGTATGCAGAATTTCAAAAAAGAAATTCACTCAATCGTAGCAAGCAGCGAGTACCAGAGCCTGAATGAGGAACTTCCGAAAATGGAACTGAACTTCGGGCATATCAAAAGCGTAACCGTAGGTATTAATCTTGATGGCAATTTAAGACCGAAAGAAGCCGGACTGATTTCTGTCAATGAGGAGCAGTTCCATCCAGGAACTATCATGGACCGGCTTTTGAAAAAAGGGAAAAAAGATAAATGGCATCTGATGTCGGCACTCTATCCACTGAGCCGGGTGCTGCACAATGATGAACAGGATGCTATAGACTATTCCATGAATGCAGCTTTGCAGACTATTTTTGCAAAGTCGCTGAGGGAGTTTGAACCGCTGGTGCAGAATTATTATCACATTAATACAAATATGTTTATTGCTTTATTGGATGATATCCGTTTTCTGACTGCCGGAGTAAAATTTATCCGTTCCATGAAAGAAAAGGGATTTGCCATGTGCAGACCGAAGATTGCATCCATGCAGGAGAAACGCTGTGAGTTAAAGCATGTATACAATCCCATGCTGGCAGTGAATTCCGTAGAGGAAACAATTGTGTCTAATTCCTTTGAGCTGGATGAAAAAGGAAGATTCTATCTGATAACCGGCCCAAATCACGGAGGGAAATCTATTTTTGCCTATTCCATCGGAATGGCGCAGGCGTTATTCCAACTGGGGCTGTTTGTTCCGGCAGAAGAGGCGGTAATGAGTCCGGTGTCTGGAATATTTACACATTTTCCATCCTCTGATGAGAATAATTATGGAATGGGCAGACTGGAAAGTGAGTGTGTAAGACTGAGTGAAATCATGAAACAACTGTCAGATACGGATATGCTGTTGATGGATGAATCTTTTTCCAGTACCAGTGGACTTGAGGCAGGCTACATAGCATCAGAGGTGCTGACCGGAATCGGAATTATCGGCTGCTGTGGCCTTTATGTGACCCATATTCATGATTTGACACAACAGCTGGATACATATAATGAGCATCCGGAGAATAAAGGCAAAATCGATAATCTGGTGGCAATGATGGAAAGTAAAGAAGAGGGTACCCGGAGTTACCGGGTCATCCGGACGACACCGGATGGCTTAAGTTATGCAAGAGATATTGCCAAACGTTATGGTCTGGATTTGGAAGATATTTTAAAAAGATAAAAGAGAAAATCCGTATCTTACTCCTGTTATATACGTATACTATTTGTTGGAAGATTGCAACTAAGATAGCAATTGACTAACAGGGCAGGTGAAAACTACAATAGGAGAAAAGGAGGAATTTCTATGCAGGCATTGTCAAAAGCAACACCAGGTGAAACCTATACCATTCAGTGGATGTTTGGTCAGCCGGAAGTGCTTGATTTCTTGCATAGCCACTCTGTAGATGAGGGGGAACGCATACAGCTCATCCAGAAAATGCGTGACTGTGTAATTATTGGGGCAAAAGACAGCAGATTTGCAATGGGAAATGAAATTGCAGACCGAATACAGGTGTAGGAAAATCGTATAAACGCGGGAAAATATTTTGTGGGTTATCCGCGTAAAAAGAGGGAAGCAGTTCTGTACCGACCCCAAAAAGTTAGACTTTTAAGCGTAGCAGTTTTATTG
>NZ_QTWP01000010.1:0-50338 GCF_003461185.1 Roseburia sp. AF20-18LB | reverse complement strand
CAGAATGGGATTAGCCATCAACACGTTTTGTCCTATAACCCTATTAATAGTCCCTTTTTTTAAGGTATATTCAAACAGCAAGAGTTTGCAATAGCTGACTCTTGCTGTTTTACTGTGCAGTGCAATTCTTGCACTTGAACTTATCTTCCGGTCAAGTGTTTTAAATTCCCTGTTTTAAAAAATTCCCGGGTAAATGAAAAACCTACACTTTCGGGTAGTTTACAGGCAGGTTATTCGTAATTATTATAAAAACAGATAAAAAGTGTCGAATCGTGTCGGAGGGGAATGCATGAAAAACCGGGATAATGAATTTTTCAGAGAAGAAGAACTGGATGAACTGGTAGAAAAGAGAGATTATGAAACTCTTCGGGATAAGATGAGCAGGATTTTTGCCTGTCCGTGCTGTCTGAATGGATTTAAGCATGTAGAAAATATCTCGAAGTTTTTTCAAAGTCCCTATTTACATTTGTGTGTCTGATGTATCAACAGTATAATTATACATTTCACGAATTGCGTAAGCAATTAGAAAATCAAGTAGTCCAAATTCCATAAAATGAAATTTTAGGGCAAATTACAGACATTGGCTTGGCTGTAGTATTTTTAAACAACGTGTGTTAGACTACTGTTATACAAATTTGAATTCGTAGGAGGTATCGAAAAATGAATAGGAAAACTTTATTCTGTTTTCTGACAGCTTTGATAATGATTTTTGTTCTTGCCGGCTGTAGTGGAAAGAATAGTGGTGGGAATATTGACAATGTTCAAATTCCTGATTGGAAACCATCGGAAATATATTCAGACAGTGATATTGAGGCGGCTTTCCAAACAGTAAAAGACTATTTCGGCAACGAATTTGACGGCTGCACACTGACAAAACTGTCCTATCCCGGAGATACATACGCCGATGAATTTGATGAATGGGCTGAACAATATGACGCGGATGAAGCAATCGTAATATTATCATCTTTCGATGTAGACTCATCAGGCGGGGATGGTTCGCTTAATCCGGATTCAACATATGATGATTGGAAATGGATTCTAATTAGGAATGACAGTGGGAATTGGGAACATGTTGACCACGGGTATTAAAGCGACAAATTACAGGCTTCTGTTGAGTCTGTAGTCACGTGAAGATTTGAAGTTTATGGAGGAATAAAGATGGATTGTTTAAGATGTAAAGAGGAAATGATTAAAGCAAAATTAAAAGGAGATGCAGTAGGTACGGTTGTTTATTTAACTAATAAGAAAAACGGTATCTTTGAGAATGAAAAGAATAGTACTGTTTCATGTTATGTATGTCCAAAATGTGGATATGTTGAATTGAATGCAGATAATGCGAAAAAATTGATTTGATAATTTCCACTTGAAACTTTCAGTAATACTGAAAAAATTAAAGAAAGTACAAAGCTCGCGAAGCTTTGAATTTTGCGTAGAGGAACAAGGCTGAGGTAAGAGGTAATTTTCTATGAAAGTACATTACAAAGGAGTTTTATGTAATCTCGCCACATATCGTGTTATGGGAGAAGATAAACCTGCATTATATTATATTGATAGTCCAGATCAAGAAACAATGCTTAAAGCAGGATTTGTAGATGTTCAGCCCTGCTTATGGGTCAAAGTATTAACCGATGAGGAATATAATGAAATTACTAATATTTTGTATTAAATAGACAAATTTCAGTTTGTCAATTACAAGTGACATTGAAAGAGTCAGCCCATTCAAGGTGCTGGCTCTTTCAAAAATTCCATTCTAATAAATTGCACGACAACTTAAAGTAAAAATGAATACCCATTAGTAAGAAGTGAATAGAAAAATGAATAAAAGAGTGGTGTTTCGTATAATTATGAGTTAGTATGCATCAGACACACTTTTGTAAAAAGGGAGTTTTCAAAAGAGGAAATCAGGAAAACACCAACACTTGCGGCAGCAGAAGCTGTTATTCAGGCTATTTACGGGAATCTGGAAAAGGCGGAGAAATATGCTTCATATGTAGGGGATGAACGTCTGATGAAGCTGCATCTTGATGTAATTATTCCGGGAACTGACCGGGAGAGGGCAAGAGCTGCATTGCTTAAGCTGGCTGAAATATATAATAATTATGGCATTTTGCCGAATCTTCCTCTGGCAGCAGGCAGAATTACCATGATAAACGGATTCCGGGATATGACCATGTATGGAAATTATGTGCATGACCGGAAGGAACAGCTAAAGGACTGGGTAAAATGCTTCTATGGAGACAGTTCCCTTGGAATTGCAGAAATAACTTATGCAGAAGTATGCTATCAGAGAGATGAATGTTTTGAAGCAATTACTACATTAGTTGGAATTATTCCATTTATAGAAAAAGAAGGCGAAATTGCTGTTCTGTTTATTGCTTTGAGCCTTCAGATGCGGATTATGATAGCAACCGAACAGATAGCGGTGGTATATCCGATCCTGGAAGAGATATATCAGAGACTTCATAAGGAACAGAGCAGATGGCTTTTAGAGAATTTCGGAGCAATGAAAGCCTGGGGACTGTTGTATGATGGTGATGTGGATACAGTAACGGAATGGATGGAAAATGAGGCGCCCAGCGAATTTGGAGAACTGAATATGCTGGATACCTATAAATATATGATAAAGATGCGGGCATATATTCTGGAAGAAAAATACCTGGCAATGCTTTCGCTGGCAGAGTATTTGAGGGAGCCGCTGCGAAAGGGTGACCGTGTCATGGATTTATGTGAAATGAATCTTTTATGTGCAGTCAGCTATTTCTTAAGTGACCGGAAAGAGGATGCATTTCAGCTTATAGATGAGCTGCTTCCGATTGTAAAAGAAAGACGATTTGACCGGCTGATAGCAGATGAGCGTTCTAATCAGGAAATTGCAGATTTCATGGGAATCAGCATCAATACCGTAAAGTTTCACAGAAAAAATATATTTGCGAAGCTCCGGGTCAGGACGAGAAGACAGGCAGTACGGGTAGCAAAAGAGAACCGCCTGGTCTCGTTGAGATAAATAGTCATATTGAGGGAAGTACGCTTAGCGGGCTTCCCGTTTTTATTTTACAGGAAATTGCTTTCCTGTAAAGTAAAAAACGCTCTGCGAGGATGCGCACTGCGGCGTATAAGGTAGATGTCGCAGGCGACCGCCGCAGGCGCGGGAATGTGCCAAGGCACATTTTTTGTTATAACATTCAGTTGAATTTATATAAAAATTGTGATACGTTTACTAAAGAGGTATTAAACAAAGGTAATTATTTACTTTGGGAGCAGAAAGTAAAGTGAGGAAGCGTATGACAGTAAAAGAAATTGCAAAGCTGGCGAATGTATCGCCGGCAACCGTATCCAATGTACTGAATCACCGGAATAATGTTGGGGAAGAGACAAGGCAGCGGATCTTAGAGATTTGCAAGGAAAATGGCTATGATATTAACAAGGGGAAAAATAGGAAGCCGGCAGAAGATACAAACACCATTCTTTTTAATTTCAGTGATTATGAGCGTAACTTTTATCTGAAAATCATTCATGGAATCAGTGACTATGTGTATTCCAGAGGATATGATTTAATGATATGTACCAATAAATCCTGTGAAAAATTTATGGACCCGGCATTGACTTGTGGAACCATTATGCTGGATATGAAATGTAAGAATTCTACTTTAATTCAGAAAGCTAATGAAGGTTATCCCATTGTGGCGCTGGACCGGATTATGGATGTGCCGAATATTAAGAGCGTGGTAGTCAATAATTATGCACCAATGTCAGAACTGGTGCAGGGGCTGGTAGATAAAGGTTATCGCCGCTTTGGATATATTGCAGGAATAGATACACTGGATAACCAGGAGCGTTATCAGGCATTAAAGGATGTGCTGCAGAAAAATGGAATTTCATTCAGCAGGGAAAATTACTTTCTGGGTGATTATTATGAGAAGAGTGGCTATCAGTCAGCCAGACTGATGCTGTTATCGGATAATATTCCGGAAGTGCTGGTCTGTGCCAACGACAATATGGCAATCGGAGCAATGAAGGCACTGCGGCAGGAAGGCCTTAAGATTCCGGATGATATAGCAGTAACCGGATTCGATGGAACCGAGATGTCAGAACTGATGGGACTTACCACTGTAGATATCCCGGATTATGAGAGAGGCTATCTGGCAGCCCAGTTCCTGCTTCAGAACATTGCGGGAAGCTGCAGCTTTGATACCTTTAAGATTGCCGCAAAGGTTCACTGGAGAAAGACCACACGATAGAAAATAAGATAAAAAACAGGACATGGAGGAATCTTCTGGTACAGAGGGTTCTTCTTTTTTCGCGAGTAGCGAGAAATTCGCAAAGCGTGTTTCGTGTAGTTTGTGCGAGTACCGAAAATTTACTATAATAATATTATTTGTTTTACTAAAGAAAAGGTAAATATTTACTAAATTTACTAAATGCAAGTCTAAAAACAGTCGTTTTACACAACAAAGCCATACAAAAACAGTGAAAAAGGTAGAAAAATAACGAAGAGGATTGACGAATTAGTAAAATTTATGTAAAGTATAGTTATCAAAAACAAAGCAATACAAGGAGGGTACAAAATGAAAAAGAGAAAAATCGTATCATTAGTATTGGCAACTGTATTAAGTGCTTCCATGGTATTAGGAGGATGTGGTTCTAACGGAGGATCCGATGCTTCCAATACAGAGGGCGCAAGTGGAAAGAGCAGCGGAAAGATTACAATCTTCCAGCAGAAGACAGAGATTTATGATCAGTTAAAAGAACTGGCAGTTGACTACGAAAAAGAAACCGGTGTTGAAGTTGAAGTATGGCAGATTTCCGGAGATGATTATTACCAGAACTTAAAGACATATATGTCCAGTGAATCCGGTCCTACCGTATTCTCACTTTCATCCAGTACAGAGATTGCTGAGATGTCAGCTTACTTAGAGGACTTAAGTGATTTAAGCTTCTTAGACAAGATTAATGATGACCTCATTGCAAAGAGCGATGATAAGACAGTCGGAGTTCCGATGACAGCAGAAGGCTTCGGACTGGTTTATAACAAAAACTTAATCAGTGAAGACCAGATTAATACAACCGATGCATTGGTTCAGACTATCAAAGATGCAACAGCAGATGGTGAGACAGGACTTGGACTTTCACAGGAAGCTTACTTCTTAATCGGACAGATTTTAAATACTCCATTCGCATTACAGGATGATCCGGCACAGTTCTGCCAGGATGTATACGATGGAAAAGTAAATATCGCTGATGTAGAAGAGTTCCAGGAACTTGGAAAGATTTTTGAAGCAATCAAAGAGAACCAGAAGAATCCGCTGGAAGTATCTTATGATGACAACTGTGGTGACTTCGCAACCGGCAAGACAGAGATGATCCATCAGGGTAACTGGTGCTACTCCTTATTCTCATCCTATGATGTAGATTTTGATATGGGAATTGCTCCATTACCAATTGCAGGCAACAAATCCATCGCAGTCGGTGTTCCTTCTGTATGGTGTGTAAATACAGATGCAAGCGACAGTGACAAACAGCTGGCAAAAGATTTCTTAAACTGGTTATACACAAGTGAAACAGGAGCTGATTACCTTACAAACAAATTCGGATTTATTCCGGTAGTAGATGGTATGGAAGCTGATAACTTAGACCCATTATCACAGGCAGTATCTGATGCAATCGCTGAAGGCAACATCATTCCTTGGACATTCAACGAAGAGTGGCCTGCAGGTATCATTACAACTTACCTGGTACAGAACGCAGAGGAATATTTCTCCTCGGATATGACAACGGATGAATTTTTAAAAGCATTAAATGATTCATTCGTAACAGCAGCAAATGAGTAAACATTAATTGCAGGTGCTGTCTCTGGCAGCACCTGTTCACATTAGAAAAGGAATGAGGGACAAAGATGAAGATAAAAAAAGGCTGGTATGCATTATTTACCGCTCCATTGATGATTATGTTTTGCATTATAGTAATCATTCCGTTTTTTACGGGAATGGGTTATTCCCTTGTATCCTGGGATGGACTGGCAAAAAGTGAAAAGGTGTTTGTAGGATTATCAAACTATGCAAAGATTTTTTCGGATAAACAATTTCTGACATCATTAGTAAGAACAACAGCATTTACATTAATTACCGTAGTAATTGTCAATGTACTGGCACTGGCATTTGCAGTACTGGTAACAACCAAACTGAAGGTGCGTAATGTGGCAAGAACCATGTTATTCTTACCATACCTGATTGGTGGATTGATTTTAGGTTATATCTGGCAGTACGTTCTTGGAGACGCCATGAGTACGATCGGAAATATGACCGGATTAACAAACATATTTTTTAACTGGCTTGTAAATAAGAAAATGGCTTTCTGTGCCATGATTGTAGTATCTACATGGCAGATGGCAGGATATATGATGATTGTATATATCGCAGGATTAGAAGCAATTTCCGATGATGTAATCGAAGCTGCAGAGGTTGACGGGGCAGGCTTCTGGAGAACTTTAATCAACATTAAGCTTCCGCTGATTATGTCATCCATTACAATATGTCTGTTCTTAACATTATCCAACTGTTTCAAGATTTATGATGTAAACGTTTCCCTGACAGGCGGTGGACCAAACAACTCAACAGAAATGGTATCCATGAATATTTTTAATGAAATCTTTACCAAGAGCCATTTCGGATATGGGCAGGCAAAAGCAATCGTATTCTTTGTCATCATTGCATTGATTACATTAATTCAGGTTAAGATTACCGGAGATAAGGAGGTGTCAGCATAATGAAGAAAAGACCAGTTGGAAAAGTAATCGTAAATGTTCTGGTAATATTGTTGTGCTGCGTATGGCTGGTTCCGGTATATATGGTAATCGTAAATGCCTTCAAGAGCCGTGCAGAATTATATGAAAATATCTTTGCATTTCCAAAGCATTTTACACTGGAATATTTTCAGGGCGCTTTAAAGAAAATGGATTTTTTAATGGCATTTAAAAATTCCATTATTGTAACTGTAATTGCAGTAGGAATTATCGTATTACTGAGTGCCATGACAGCATGGATGTTTGTCCGCTCTAATAATAAATTGAGCAAATTCTTATATGGCGTACTGATTCTTACCATGCTGATTCCTTTCCAGACCATCATGATGCCATTGATGCAGGAAATGAACCAGTTCGGCAAATTCTTCGGAATTCCGTTTAAAGATTCCTTAGGTGGATTAATCTTTATGTATGTAGGCTTTGGTGCCGGCATGGGTGTGTTCTTATTTCATGGATTTATCAAATCCTCCGTTCCGGTATCCTTAGAAGAAGCCGCAATTATTGATGGATGTAATACCTGGCAGCTATTCTGGAGAATTGTATTCCCGATTTTAAAATCCATTACCGTAACCGTAATTATTCTGGATGTTATCTGGATCTGGAACGACTACTTATTACCATCACTGACACTGACCAGTATCAAAAATAAGACCATTCCGCTGGCAATGTCACTGTTCTTCGGACAGTATACCATCGAGTGGAATATGGCAATGGCGGCACTGACATTTACCATTATTCCGGTTATCATTTTCTATCTGCTTTGCCAAAAGCATATTATCAAAGGTGTAGCAGCCGGTGCAGTAAAGGGTTAAGGAAAGGGAGCACTTATGAATAAAGTTTATCAGGTAACAGGAATTGGATTAAATGAGAAGAACCTGCAGCTGCAGGAAACCATTTTTCATAATGCCAATGGCTATATCGGAGTACGCGGCACTCTGGAAGAAGGCGTTCCGGCAGATTTCGACACCATGCGGGGCATATATATTAATGGCTTTTATGATATTGCACCTATGAAGCAGGCGGAAAAACTGTGCAATCTCGTGGAAGATAAAGAGAGCATGCTGAATGTGGCAGATACCCAGACCATAGAGGTGTCCTTTGACGGGCAGAAATTTTCCATGGCGGATGACGCAGACTGCCGTTATGTAAGAACACTGGATATGGAAAAAGGAATTACCAGACGTGAAGTAGACTGGAGCAACAAGGAAGGAAAGCAGCTTCATTTTAATATTACAAGAATGGCTTCCTTTGAAGAACGTTCCCTTTTTACCATTGATTACTGCTTCCAGTCCATTGATTTTTCCGGAACGGTAGAAATACATTCCAGACATTTCGGACTGGTCAGAAATTATTTTAATCCAAAGGACCCAAGACTGGCAGGGGAAAGCCACAATCATTTGAAAAAAGAAGATGTTCACATATGTGAATCCGGTGCATGTCTCGTAAGTTCTACCGTAGAGAGCCATCTTAAGGTGGCAAGTGCAGTGGCAAATATAGTCACTGTTAACCAGAAGCGCCAGCCATCAGAAGTAGTAACCTATGATGAGACCGCACATGCAATGGACGTAAGCTACCGCTTTGATATACGGCCGGGAGATGAAGTAAGAATCATAAAATACAGTATTTTTACAGATTCTATCCGGGAAGAGGATTGCAGAAAAGCCGCAGACGAGAAGCTTTCCAAAGTAGTGGAGCAGGGAATTGCTTCTTATTATAAAAAACAGCAGGAATATTTAAAAGAGTTCTGGAACAACTCTTCCATGGAAATCGTGGGAGACAGAGACTTAAATGAATCCCTCTGCTTTAATATGTATCAGCTTCTGCAGTCAGCCGGTTACGACGGATATTCCAGCATTGCGGCGAAAGGCTTAAGTGGTGAAGGCTACGAAGGACATTATTTCTGGGATACGGAAATGTTTATGGTACCGTATTTTGCCATGACCAATCCGGCAATCGCTAGAAAGCTTTTGGAATACCGCTATAAGACATTGGGAAAAGCCAAAGAAAATGCGGCTTTATTAGGACATAAAAAAGGTGCACTCTATCCATGGCGTACCATTACCGGCAAAGAATGTTCCGGTTATTTCCCATCCGGAACAGCCCAGTATCATATTGATGGAGATATTGCATACGCAGTTATTTTATATTATAAGACCAGCGGTGACTGGGAATTCATCAAGGAAATGGGTTTAAAGATTCTCTTAGAGACCAACCGGCTGTGGCTTGATGTAGGAAACTACTATAAAGACCGCTTTGTAATCAATGATGTAACCGGACCGGATGAATATACCTGTATTGTAAACAACAATTATTATACCAATGCCAGCGCAAAATACAGCATGCAGTGGTTTTTGAAATTTGCAAAACGGCTGGCAGAAGAAAAAGAAGCTTATCAGGAATTTTGTAAAGAAAATGACCTGACAGAGCAGGAAATCGAGGCAATGGAAGAAGCGCAGGAGAAAATGTATCTTCCATATGATGAAACCCTTGGCATCAATCCGCAGGATGACTCCTTCTTGCAGAAACCAATCTGGGATTTAGAGCACACACCACAGGAAGAATTCCCTCTGTTACTGCATTATCATCCGTTACATTTATACCGTTATCAGGTATGTAAACAGGCAGATACAGTGTTAGCACATTATCTTTTTCCGGATTATCAGGACAAAGAAACAGAAGAGAACTCTTTCCGCTATTATGAGAAAATTACAACCCATGATTCATCCCTTTCCACCTGTGTATTCAGTATCATGGCATCCCGACTGGGCTTAAAGGATAAGGCATACTATTACTTTGGCGACTCTGCCAAGATGGACCTTTTGAATACCCACAAGAACAGCAAGGATGGAATACATGCAGCAAATATGGGTGGAAGCTATATGGCAATTGTCAATGGATTTGCCGGATTACGGGCAGAAGAAGAGACACTTTTCTTAGCACCATCTATACCGGAAAAGTGGCAGGGATATCATTTCCGTGTCCGTTATCATGGAAGCCTGTTAGAGATATGCGTAAATAAAGAAACCTGCAGTGTAGAACTGTTAGAAGGCGAAGCGGTTTCACTTTGCATCTATGGACAGGAGTATACGATGGATGCAGGCAGCCGGAAGGCAGAATTATCTTATCAGGAGAATTAGTAAAGAATAGAAAAAAGAAGGTGAAGTTATGAAATATAACGTAATACCGGTTCAGACGCCAAAGGCGACCGATGCAAAATTGTATACTTATATTTTAGATAATTTTGAAGAGATTGACAGCAATCGTACCCGCCCGCTGGTACTTATCTGCCCGGGCGGCGGCTATGAATTTACTTCTGACCGTGAAGCCGAGGCAGTTGCGGTGCAGTATATTGCCAGAGGATTTCATGCCTGTGTCCTGCGTTACAGCGTGGCACCGGCAGAATTTCCACAGTCCTTATGCGAACTGGCATGGAGCGTTGCATATTTAAGAGAACATGCCGGGGAATATGGCATCAAAGAAGATAAGATTATCGTAGCCGGTTTCTCAGCAGGCGGTCATCTGGCAGCAAGCCTTGGTGTGTTCTGGGACAAAGACTGGCTTGCAAAAGAAACAGGACTTACCGCAGAGCAGATGCGACCAAATGGATTACTGCTTTCTTATCCGGTAATTACATCTGGAACATATGCACATCACGGCAGCATTGAAAACCTGATGGGAACGAAAAAGAGCAAAGAATTAGAAGAGCTTTTAAGTCTGGAGCATCAGGTAGGAAAGCAGGTGCCGCCGGTGTTTATCTGGCATACCTTAACGGACCAGTCGGTGCCAATCCAGAATACACTGATGTTTACGGAAGCACTGGTAAAGAATCAGGTTTCCGTGGAAGCTCACATTTTCCCGGAAGGACTGCATGGACTTTCGCTTGCCAATGAAGAAACGCAGATTACGGAGACAGGATTCGGTATTCAGAAACGTTGTCAGGACTGGATAAAATTAGCTGGAAAATGGGTGGCAGATTTGGAGGGATAAGATGAAATTTAAAGGAATTTTATTTGACCTGGATGGAGTACTGGTTCATACCGATAAGCTCCATTATCGTGCATGGAAGAAAATAGCTGATGAATGCGGCATTCTCTTTAATGAAGAGATTAACAATCTGCTGCGGGGTGTAAGCAGAATGGAAAGCCTTGAAATTATTTTAAGAAACTACCATGGACCGGCACTTTCCCAGAAAGAAAAGGAAGCACTGGCAGAAGAAAAAAATAATTACTATAAAGAAGAATTAAAGAGCATGACACCGGATGATGTAACAGGTGAAGTCCGGGAGACCTTAGCTGCATTAAAGGCAGCAGGCATAAAAGTTGCGATTGGTTCTTCCAGCAAGAATACCAAATTTATTTTAAAACAGGTAGGACTGGATGATGTATTTGATGCAGTTTCTGACGGCACCAATATTACAAAATCCAAACCTGACCCGGAAGTATTCTTAAAAGCGGCAGAGTATATCGGACTTCCACCAGAAGAGTGTCTGGTAGTTGAGGATGCAGTTGCCGGAATTGAAGCAGCAAAATGCGGTGGAATGAAGGCTGCCGGAATCGGAGATGCCGCTTTCTATGAGAAAACGGATTATCCGATGACAACATTTGCTGATCTTAAGGAAATTGCATTGTGATTTATTATACATATCCGGGTTTCCGGAATAAAGCACTGACCATAAGCTATGATGATGGCTTATGGTCAGATGTGCATTTACTGGAAATATGCAACCGTTATGGAATCCGGGGAACCTTCAACCTGAATTCCGGCTGTATGCAGGAAGAGAGAAGAATTGGAAAAGACAGGATAGCAGAGCTTTATAAGGGACATGAAGTTGCAACCCATGGCGTGGAACATCTGACCATAGCCCGCTGTCCTATGACAGATGTAGTAAAAGAAATATTAAACGACCGCGAGGCATTGGAAGAACTGACCGGAAAAATCGTCTGCGGTCATGCTTATCCGAATGGTTCCTACAGCCATGAAATAAAAACACTTCTTCCCTCCCTTGGCATCCATTATGCCAGAACAGCAACGGACAGCGGAAAATACACGCATCCGCAGGATTTCTATGAATGGAATCCTACCTGTCACCATAACAACAGACTGCTCGAACATGCGAAAGAATTTCTTGCCTTTGATCTGCCACAGTTCCAGTATCTTTTCTATGTCTGGGGACACAGCTATGAATTTGACCGGGATAAGAACTGGGATGTGATAGAAGAATTCTGCAAAATGACAGGCGGCAGGGAAGATATCTGGTATGCTACCAATGCAGAGGTCTGCCATTATCTTATGGCAGTAAAAAGCGTATATACCAGCGTGGATGAAAAAATATTATTTAACGGAAGCGGACAGGATATTTATCTTCTCCGCAACGGAGAGAAAATCTGCATTCACCCGGGCTTATATTCTGTTTAAAGTCATGGTAAATTGAGAAAAATTATGCTATAATTCATGCGTTACACTGACTTTACAGGTGGGATGAAGGGTGGAAAGGAGACATCCGAAAACCTGATTTTCATAATCTTCTCTCCGGATATGTTTTTCCCCCTCCATCCCACCGGAAAATAAGATAAAAGGGGAACACATAATGTTAGCAATGATTGAATCCATCAACAGTGCAGTGAATAATTTCATCTGGGGCGTTCCAGCCATGATCTGCATTATCGGGGTCGGACTTTATTTGAGTATCCGGACCAACTTTCTACAGATTCGTAAATTCCCATATGCGATGAAAATTACATTAGGGCGGATGCTCAAGAAAAGAGAAGCCTCTGACGGAGCACTGACTCCATTCCAGGCAGTCTGTACGGCACTGGCGGCAACAGTAGGAACCGGAAATGTAGCCGGCGTGGCAGGTGCGATAGCCATTGGTGGACCGGGAGCTGTATTCTGGATGTGGATATCCGCATTGCTGGGAATGTGTACCAAATTCTCGGAAGTAACCCTTGCGGTGCATTTCCGGGAAAGAAATAAAGAGGGCGATTACGTTGGCGGACCAATGTATTACATCAAAAATGGATTAAAGAAACACTGGCACTGGCTGGCATATCTGTTTTCTGCATTTGGTGTGCTGACGGTATTCGGAACCGGTAATGCCACACAGGTCAATACCATTACAACAGCAATTGATTCTGCATTATATAATTATAATCTACTCTCAGAAGATGGAGCAGCAACCTTAAATCTTGTTATCGGAATCGTACTGGCGGTTCTGATTGCACTGATTCTCCTGGGCGGAATCAAGAGAATCGGACAGGTGACAGAGAAACTGGTGCCATTTATGGCAATTATGTATATTCTGCTGGCAGTAGGTGTCGTAGTAGTACATATAGGAAGCATTCCGACCGTATTTTCTTCTATTATACGGGGCGCATTTGACCCGGCAGCCGTAACAGGCGGTGCAGTGGGAAGTTTCTTTATGAGTATGAAAAAAGGAGTATCCCGTGGAATCTTTTCCAATGAAGCAGGACTTGGTACCGGCTCTATTGCACATGCCTGTGCAGACACCAGAAAACCGGTAAAACAGGGCTTCTTTGGAATTTTTGAAGTATTTGTAGATACCATTGTAATCTGTACTTTAACTGCACTTGTCATTCTTTGCAGTGGAGTTCCGGTTGGATATGGTGCGGCAGCAGGCGCAGAACTTACCATCAGTGGATTTACTTCTGTATATGGCGGCTGGGTGTCTATTTTTACTGCAGTTGCCATGTGCTGTTTTGCATTTTCAACGATTATCGGCTGGGGACTTTACGGAACCCGCTGTATAGAATTCCTGTTTGGAAGCAGAGCCAATAAGCCATTTATGCTCCTTTATTCACTGGTTGCCATCGTGGGTGCAACTATGAATCTGGGACTGATGTGGAGTATAGCAGAGACCTTTAACGGACTTATGGTAATCCCGAACCTGATTGCCGTATTCTTATTGTCCGGTGTCGTAGTGAAGATGGTAAAAGATTATTTTGATGGCAAAGAAGAAGTAAGCCAATAAGAAATAAAGAAGCAGTCCAGCGAGGCAGCCGGTTATCTTTCATTAAAAGATGACCGGCTTTATTATATTCTGGTGCCGCTGCTGGAGCAGAAACGGGCGCAGGTGAAAATCCGGGTGGCAGCAAAACAGGACAGGGCGAATACCAGAGGACAGAAACGTTATCAGAATCTTGATTTCTGGATAAAAATACCACTGAAGTATGCCGGAACTTTCCCGGAAAGCGTTGCATTACAGATAGAAAACCTGCTTTTATCTTACGAAAAGAAGATTCATGCCGGAAGCGAATTGTAAAACAGATAAAACAATGCTATAATACACTCTGTATATGTATGTGGTCGTAACAATTGTGTAAAAATATCCGCATTTATATAGGAGAAATTTATGAAGAAAAAAATCAAGCTGAAGGGTCATCTGAAAAATTATATGTACTGGCCGCTGATGCTTACTATTTTACTGGCATGCATGAACGTGCCGATGTATTTTGTAAATGAAGGGGCAGCGTTACTGGTATCCATTTTCCTTGGGATTTATCTCATTGTTGTGGTGATATCTTATAATGTTAATAAACCGGTGCTGGTGAATGAGCTGATTAATTTTGCCACTCAGTACGGAACGGTGCAGAAGAAGCTGCTCAATGAATTCGAAATACCGTATGCACTTTTGGACTATAACGGAAAGGTTCTCTGGGTCAATGAGAAATTTACGGAGATTACCGGAAAGACCAAGAATTTCCATAAATCCATCACCAGCATTTTCCCGGGCATTACCAGAGAGCTGATTCAGCAGGAGCAGTTCGTGGAAGATGTAAATATGGTCTGGCAGGAGCATAATTTCCGTATTGAAATGAGCAAGATTTATTTTGAGGAAATGGCGGAAAACAGCAGCATTGTATCTATTGAAGAGGATGAACAGTATCTGACAGCGCTGTACCTTTTTGATGAGACAGAGCTTTATAATTACATCCGTGAAAATGAAGAACAGAAGCTGGTGGCAGGTCTTGTATACATAGACAACTATGACGAGGCGTTAGACAGTATTGAAGACGTAAAACGTTCACTTTTAGTGGCATTGATTGACCGGAAGGTAAACCAGTATTTTACGAAAATGGATGCACTGGTGCGTAAGATTGAGAAGGATAAATACTTTGTGGTATTCCAGCATAAATATCTTGCGGAGCTGCAGAGCGACCGGTTCAGTCTGATTGAAGATGTTAAGACTGTCAAAGTCGGAAATGAAATGGCGGTGACTTTAAGTATCGGAATCGGTGTCGGCGGTGATACTTATAATCAGAATTATGAATATTCTCGTATGGCAATCGACCTGGCACTGGGCCGGGGCGGCGACCAGGTGGTAGTCAAAGAGGGTGAAAACGTTGTCTACTATGGCGGTAACAGCAAGCAGGTAGAGAAGAACACCCGTGTAAAAGCAAGAGTCAAAGCCCATGCACTGAGGGAGATTATCGAGAGCCGTGAGCATGTTATGATTATGGGACATTCCATTTCCGATACAGATGCTTTTGGTGCGGCAATCGGAATCTACTGCGCCGCAAGAGTATTAGGAAAGAAAGCGCAGATTGTTTTAGACCAGGTAACTTCATCCCTTCGTCCATTGAAGGAAGGTTTTACCACAGAGAAGGGTTATCCGCCGGATATGTTTGTTTCCAGTGAACGTGCGCTGGAGCTGACGGATTATAATACACTGGTTATGGTGGTGGATGTAAACCGTCCGAGCCATACGGAGTGTCCGGGCCTTTTGAAGCGGACCGACAGTATCGTAGTATTTGACCATCACCGCCAGAGCAGTGAGGTCATTTCCAATCCGGTACTTTCCTATATTGAGCCGTATGCATCTTCTACCTGTGAAATGGTAGCAGAGGTGCTGCAGTATTTTACAGAAAATATCAAGCTGGCACCCCACGAAGCAGACTGTATTTATGCGGGAATCTTAATCGATACCAGCAACTTTATGACCAAGACCGGTGTCCGTACCTTTGAAGCAGCCGCTTATCTGAAACGTTGCGGAGCGGAAGTAACCCGTGTAAGAAAAATGCTTCGAAATGATATGGATGCCTACAAAGCCAGAGCAGAAGTGGTCCGCCATGCGGAAGTATACCGCGGTGCATTTGCCATTTCCATCTGTCCGGCAGATAAGATTGAAAGCCCTACCATCGTAGGAGCCCAGGCGGCAGATGAGCTGTTAAATATTGTCGGAATCAAAGCGTCCTTTGTATTAACCGAATATCAGGGCAAAATATATGTAAGTTCCCGTTCCATTGATGAAATCAATGTGCAGAAAATCATGGAACGTCTTGGGGGCGGCGGACATCTGAATATGGCAGGCTGCCAGCTTCGTGACTGTACCGTGTCCCAGGCACAACGCATCATAGAAGACACCATCGACGAAATGCTTGAGGAAGGAGATATAGAAGAATGAAAGTAATTTTATTAGCAGATGTAAAATCCCTTGGAAAAAAAGGTGAGGTAGTGAATGTAAGCGATGCATACGCAAGAAATCAGTTAATTCCGAAGAAATTGGGAGTTGAAGCAAACAGCAAGACCTTAAATGACTTAAAGCTGCAGAACAAACATGCAGATAAGGTTGCAGAAGAGAATTATCAGGCAGCATTAAAGCTGGCAGATGAGATAAAGGATAAGACCGTAGAAGTGAAAATGAAAGCCGGAGAAGGCGGAAGAACCTTTGGTTCTGTGTCCACCAAAGAGATTTCCCAGGCAACGCATGATCAGCTGGGTCTTGAGTTAGACAAGAAGAAAATGCAGTTAAAAGAAGCCATCAAATCATTTGGTGTATATGAAGTGCCGGTTAAGGTTCATCCAAAGGTAACTGCAACATTACGTGTAAAAGTAACGGAAGAGTAGATTAGGAGGAACCTCCATGGAAGAGGCACTGGTAAAGCGGATTATGCCAAACAGTCTGGAAGCCGAGCAGTCAGTTATCGGTTCCATGATTATGGATAAAGAAGCAATTATGACAGCCGGAGAGATTCTCATCGAAGAGGATTTCTATCACAAGCAGTATGGAATTTTGTTTGAATCCATGCTGGATTTGTTTAATGCAGGAGAACCGGTTGACCTGATTACATTGCAGAATAAGTTAAAAGAAAAGGATGTGCCGGCGGAAATCAGCAGCCTGGAATTTGTAAGGGACTTGGTAACATCGGTACCGACATCCGCCAATGTAAAATATTATGCCAATATCGTCAAAGAGAAGGCAGTTCTGCGTAAGCTCATTAAGACCACCCAGTCCATTGAAGATGAATGTTATCTTGGAAAAGAAAGTGTCGAAGACATTCTGGCAGATACCGAGAAGAGCATTTTTAATCTGGTGCAGAATCGTGGCGGCGGAGATTATGTCCCAATCAAGCAGGTCGTAATCAATGCGCTGGATAAGATTGAAAAAGCATCCAAGCAAAAAGGCTCCGTAACCGGAATTGCTACCGGCTTCGTGGATCTGGATTATCAGATGGCAGGTCTGCAGCCTTCCGATTTGATTCTGATTGCAGCCCGTCCTTCCATGGGTAAAACGGCGTTTGTATTAAATATCGCACAGTATGTAGCCATTCATTCCCAGCAGACAACAGCAATATTCTCTCTGGAAATGAGTAAGGAACAGTTGGTAAACCGTATGTTTTCTCTGGAATCAAGAGTAGATGCCCAGAAGCTGCGTTCCGGTAATTTGACAGATGCAGACTGGGAAATGCTGATTGAAGGAGCAGGCAACGTAGGCCGTTCCAAATTAATCATTGATGATACGCCGGGTATTTCCATATCCGAGCTTAGAAGTAAATGCCGTAAATATAAATTAGAGCACGATTTGAAATTAATCATCATCGACTACTTACAGTTGATGTCCGGCTCCGGCAGACATTCCGAATCCCGTCAGCAGGAAATCTCAGATATTTCCCGTTCCTTAAAAGCGCTGGCCCGTGAGCTGAATGTGCCGGTAGTGGCACTGTCCCAGTTGAGCCGAGCCGTAGAACAGCGTCCTGACCATCGACCAATGTTATCCGACCTTCGAGAGTCCGGAGCTATCGAGCAGGATGCCGACGTTGTAATGTTCATCTATCGTGATGATTATTACAACAAAGACAGCGAAATGAAAGGAATCTCCGAAATCATCGTAGCCAAGCAAAGAAACGGTCCTATCGGAACTGTCAACCTGGTATGGCTGCCTCAGTACACGAGATT
Source organism: Roseburia sp. AF20-18LB (assembly GCF_003461185.1). Classification (NCBI taxonomy): domain Bacteria; kingdom Bacillati; phylum Bacillota; class Clostridia; order Lachnospirales; family Lachnospiraceae; genus Roseburia; species Roseburia sp. AF20-18LB. Next base: position 32,346 of record NZ_QTWP01000010.1, on the reverse strand, counting down.
CGCCAATATGGAGAAATAAACATCCCCGGGTGTTGCCTGAAAAAGCAGCATCCGGGGTTTTTATACGAGTAGCGGGAAACACACAAGGCATGTTTCTCGTAGTTTTTTGTTTTCATCGGCAAAAAACAAGTACATATAGAAATTAATTTACAGCTTTTCCCCACAGAATGGACAGAAATCATCCGGCGTAATACCCGTTAAATGTAACTGCCGATGGCAGATGGGACAGCGGATGCTAAGAATACCAAAAATAAGAGATACAAAAGAAATAAGAATACCGATAATAAAAAGGGGATGCAGGGTCTCTATTCCGAATATCAGTCCGGAAATTCCTGAAAGTATTAAACCCAGCATAATAAAAATGAGCATGATATATCTGCAAAGATTCGGATTTCTCATAAAAACACTTCTTTGAATAATGAATTGATGCAATTACAATATTAAAGTTAAGAAAAATCTAGCATCAGGGTAGCGTAAAAAGAAGGTAAAATAATAGTTATCCCTTTCTATTTCTAGTCGTTTTTCATCATACTCCATTGTAAAATCGTATCCTCTGCCACATCCACCGTCAGTGTGCGTCCGATAATTTCTTCCATCCGTTCCGGTGAAATTCCAGTTCCCGGTCTCTTGAAGGTCAGCATTTCTCTTGTGATCACAGTTCCTTTTGCGATATCACAGGTCGTTACCAGAGAACGTCTTGCATTCTTTCTGGCAATCTGTTCTGTCTCTAAGCAGCATAAATCACCTTTACCACGGATGGTATCAATAAATTCAAGTCCAGCAAGAATCTTTCTTGCATCATCCGGGTCCATGGCATGATAATGGTCATTTCCTTTTAAAGTCTTGTCCAGCGTAAAATGCTTCTCTATCACTACTGCCCCCAGATTATATGCTGTCTTAATCACATCTGCACAAACATCCGGCTTCGTATGGTCTGAATATCCGATCATCAAATCCTGATACTTCTCTTTCAGACTTGCTATCTTATTCAGATTGGCATGCTCATATGGTGTTGGATATTCCAGTACACAATGCAGAATACAGAGTGGCTGGTTATTTACCTTACGGATTGTTGCTATCATACGGTCAATCTCATCTTCATTGGCTGCACCTACCGAAATAAGCATTGGCTTATTCTTTTTTGCCTGATATTCCACAAACGGAAGGTTGTTCATATCGGATGAAGATACTTTATAAACATCCATCATCTTATCAAGATAATCTGCGGATTCGATATCGAATGCTGTGGATAAGAATTCAATTCCAATCTCATCGCTATAATCTTTCAGTTCCTGATATTCTTCTTCACCAAACTGGTCAAATTTCTGAAAAAGTTCATGCTGTGATGTTGTAGGTTCCTCTGTTGTATCCCAGTAGGATGGTGAATCTTTCGCTGCTAATGTATCAGCCTTATATGTCTGAAATTTCACTGCATGAATTCCGGCATCTTTTGCTTCCTTCATCATTAACTTTGCAGCTTCCATATTGGAAATGTTCATTTTCTTTGCAATGTCATAATAATTTACACCAATCTCTGCAATCAGTACTGCTTTATGTGTCAGAGCACGTTCGATAATTTTGCTCATAAATTTATCTCCTCATCTTCTAAAATCAATCCGATTACCCGCTTAACGCCGGATTTCAAGTCATGCTGCATCATCAGACTTCGCATTTCATTCCGAATCTGCGGTGTCTCAACCAGCCAGCGGAAGGTGGTCTCTATAGTTTCATCCGCTACATTTTTTCCCAACCCCAGATTTAAGAATCCATTGTTCATCTGTGCAAAGGTATGCTTCATCTCACGCTCATTCTGAGCCATTACTACTGCAGGTACGCCCATGGTGGCAAGTTCATAAACAGTTCTGCCCTGAGAAGTAAATGCCAGATCGGCTTTGCCAAACAAGTCGCTGATATGTTTTAAATTCTGCTCTACATAGATGCCTGCTGTCTCATCTGTCTTAATCTGATTTGCTTTCTGGTCATACCCTACGCCCAGTGCAAAATGGAATTTAATCTCCGGATAATCCTTATGAATCCGCTTTGCCATCTCATAGATTCTCTTCGTAAAGTTCGCTGGGTCTGTTCCTCCGAAAATAACCACTATATTCTGCACCTGCTCGCGAAATACGGATGGTGTGGCACAGAAAAATTCATCCCGAAGACATACATAATTGGCCCCCCAGTAATAATTATCACCTCTGGTATGGTCTTCATACAGCGCATTAATCACTGCATCTGCATAATCAGCTCCATCGCCGAGATCTTCTATGGTTACGACACGTTTCACATATTTTTTTAATTCTCTGATATAATTCGCTTTGGTATTCAGGCAGTCATTGACTACGACATCCGGCTTCCATTCCTGCACAAATTCCATGAATTCTTCATCACTTGTAATCGTATGTACCGGCATATTTGCTTCCTGCAGTTTTTTCAGTCCCGGTTCATACTGCTCTTTTGTCACAAAGAGAATCTCCTGTCCGGTCAGATTATATGCCAATGTCAGACAGTGATAAATATGTCCCATTCCAAGCTCTTTGTATCCGTCTGCCCGGAGAATAATCCGTTTCTTCTTCAGTTCATGTTCACATAATACCCAGTCGGAAGCAGCATCAATATCCACCGCTTCACGTTCCGGCATCTCATAGACAGATACTTTCTTACCAATCCGGCTGTTTTCCTTCATACAGCCTCTTCTTGTAATCAGAAATGCACCTGTCTCAAGATAGTTCGGCGGCAGCTGCTGACGGTTCAGACGTTTCTCATAATTTGGTACATAGCAGCCATCCTTCTTCGTCCAGGATAAATGCGGCTTATTTACCACACTGATATAAGTGTCATCGGAAGAAGCTAAAAAGCTTTCCAAAGCCTTGTCCAAGGTATCAGAAGAAAGTAACGGTGATGTTACCTGTAAGGTAATTACCACATCATAATGTATGCCCTTCTTCTGTTCCATGGTGCATACTGCATCATAGATAACCGGATCTAATGTCACTGCATCTTTTGCCAGCTCACTGTCTCTGGTCATGGTCTCAACGCCATAAGAAGAAGCTATTTTCAAAATCTCTTCATCATCCGATGAAACTACAACATCATCAATGCTCGGACAATTTTTTGCATTGTGAATTGCATAATAAATAAGTGGTTTTCCGTTCATCAAACGGACATTTTTCCGTGGTATTCCTTTTGAGCCGCCACGAGCCGGTATTACTGCTAAGATCATTATCCTTCCTCTCTTTCCAATCCAATATTTTGATATATTACCCCATCAGTTCCTTCTTCAGATTACTCAATGCATTAAACTTTCATATCATCTCCGTTGGGAATTTTTGTTCTTTCTTGTTCATGATTTCATTTAGAACAGAATTTCCATCATCAGCAAGTTTGGCATAACCAGCTTCAATAATGTCTTTCATTGTTTCGTACCGATAAGCCTTATAGATAATTGTTTTTACACCAAATGCATTCCTTCATAAATAGCTGTGCTAAAGACCCCTATTTGATGCGTGGATATAGAGAAATAGTAATACAGATCTTTTTCATTATTATCAATGACTTCTATTTCTGAATTAACTAACTCTGGATATATTTTTTCCAACGTATATATTCATTTGGATGTAGTTTATAAATAATTCTTGTAGGAATTCCTTTTTTTCTAACTAAATTTTTTAATTCTATTGCCAATTTAAGCAATGCTTCTCCTACTGGGACTTGAGAAAGAATTAAAATAGTTGGAAAATCCTCTATTGCTTTCATTGTAGTAACAAATTCTTCAAGATGTGGATTTCCTATCGCCACCATTTTCCCCGGATAACAAGTTGTCTGGTTCCCATATTCTTCAAATGTAAGCACTTCATCAGGAATAAAATTATCTTTTTGGGGAATATTATACTGTATATTCATTATAATATGTAAAATAGCCCGTTAGACTTCTATTAATACAATCTATAACCTCTGCGTCAGTTAAATCTGTACCCAACTTCTTATTTAGAATAGCCACCTGCCTTTTTACTATGTTTTTTCTTCTTCATAAAAAAATGTCTTTTTTTCAAATTTATCAAACGCTTAATTTCCATATAATCAGAATAGGCAAGACATCTTCTCCCTATATCTTTTCTAAATCTTACTAGAGGGTGCCTAAACAAAGAATTCACTAAAACGTAAAGCCCACTCTTGCTTTTCTTTAAATGACATTTCCAAATTATGATCCGGATGTGCTTGTCCTATATGTTCTCCCCTTTTTATTTTTAATGTCCAAAACTCCTTTCTGCATCCGCAAACATCTCTATTATATTCATTTTCATTCTGCTTTAAAACTTCTTGTAACACATCTCATACTTTTTAAAAGCCTCTAATTTAATTAATAATATTGCTGTTTGAATAGTATCTAATCTTGAATTTACACCAATTCTTATATTATCATATTTCCTTTTCAATGTACACTTAATGAACGTAATCCTTGTGCGCCATCTTCTAATATCTTCATTCCATATGGATTAGCTATATTTCTTAATTCTATATGATCAGCTGGTTGACCAAACAAATCCATTGCTACAATCACTTTTTCAACAGTTTTAATCGTATTATATCACATAAAATACTGCGAAAACTGAAAATACAATGATTAATGTATTGGAAAACCTTCCGATTTTGCAATGAGTTTTTCATTTAAGGAATTTAAAAAATCTGCCATCAGTGTAGCGTAAAAAGAAGATAAAATATGAAAGAAGAGGCAATCGAGCTTAATCATTTAGCAGAATGCCGGTGAAGAGATAAAAGAATGATATAAACTTGTAACTGCAGATAATGACCATAACGGCGTAGGAGAAGCCATTCAATACGCACAATATGTCGGAATAATACGATGGAAAATAATTGCACTGACAAAAGCCGCAGCGTTATAATTTTAAAGAAGAAGCAGTGGCAAAGGAGGAGCAATTATGGACAAGCAACGGTATATGATTTCAGATGCTGCAGCACTTGTAAATGTAGAATCCCATGTACTTAGATACTGGGAAGAAGAGTTAGAACTTACGGTACCCCGCAACGAAATGGGACACCGTTATTATACAAAAGAAAACATTGAACAATTCATGAAGATAAAAGAATGGAAAGAGCAGGGTTATCAGTTAAAGGCAATCAAGCTTTTAATACATAATGGCGGCAGGGAAGATGCACCGGAGCTATTAGCGGCAACAGCAGCATCGGATCCGGCAAAGCAGACTCTTTCCACGGAGGTAGAGGACAACACAAGGCGGATGGAGCAGTTCCAGCATATGATGGCACAGATTGTAAAAGGCGCGATTGCCGAAAATAATCATGCATTGGGAAAAGAAGTCAGCGAACTGGTGCGGGATTATGTATTAAAAGAAATGAATTATCTGATGAGGGAACAGGATGAAGCGGAGGAAGAACGCTATAAGAAACTGGACGAGCTGATTCGTCAGAGCCTGAAGGCAAAGGGAAAGAAAGAGAAGAAGCTGTTTCATAAGAAACAGGAATGGAAACCGAATGAAGCATAGCCTCACAAATGAGGGCATAACTACGAGAAACACGCTTTGCGAGTTTCTCGCATAAAAAAAGAAGCTGTGTGGCGAAACCAACAGCTTCTTTTGAATTAAGTACGAAAATTATTCCTGGCTGATAGCTCCTGTAGGGCAAGCACCTGCACAAGTTCCACACTCGATGCAAGTATCAGCAGCGATTTCGTATTTTCCATCTCCTGCAGAGATAGCTCCAACTGGGCATTCACCTTCGCAAGTACCGCAGCTTACACATGAATCAGAAATTACATATGCCATTTTATCGTCCTCCTTTAAAAATAATAAACAATGTATAGGCTAGAATTCTAGCTTGCAATTATTTTAATACAAAAAATTATGATTTACAATACCTCTTCCGCATGTACTAAAGAAAAAGCAATCGTGTATATAATTACGGACAAAAGGGAAAACTAATTGCATATTTTATCGGGAGGGATTATAATAACACCATTGACAACAAGAAGGAGGAAAAGAATATGGCACAGGTTAATAAGGATACCATGATTGGTGAATTACTTCAGATCGATGAGAATATTGCACCGATTCTTTTAAACATAGGAATGCATTGTTTAGGATGCCCATCTTCACAGATGGAGACAATTGAACAGGCAGCAATGGTTCATGGAATCGAGCCACAGTCTTTAGTTGATGAAATCAATGATTTCCTTGCAAAAGACGGCAAGTAAGAAATAGAGACAAATAAAAGACCAGAACAGTCCGATAATCGAATGCCGTAAGGCTTGAAGATATCGTGCGTTCTGGTCTTTTTTTTGTAGTCGTGCATCCGTAAGAAGCTGTCAGTGACAGGTTCTGCAGATTATAATGATACAGAAATAGTGTGATAGAAAAAGTGAGTTTTATTATAAAATATACAGGTAAGATTGTATAAAATATACAAATATTTATAATTCGTTTTGATAATAATTGATATTGACAGAAAAAATGAAAAATACTAAGCTTTTAATAGTTATTGAAAACAAGAGGAGAGGGAGTTATGATGACAAGAAAATTCTTAGTTGCGGTTATCGCTATATTTGATATTCAAAGTCTTGGATATCAAATTTTCCAGAATAAAATCATATAGAGAAATGTAAGCAGAGGATTCCGGTTCTTTAAGTAAAGAAAAGAGAATTCTATTTTGTGATATTTAAATTTATTTCCAAAATATTGGAAATTGACAAATGATGCAAGTCCGTTTGCTGTTTCTGTAAAAAATGAATCACAGGCGCGCAGCACATTCTCATACCATAACAATATCTGGAAGGTACACATCTTAAAGAATGGAAAGAACTTATATATATTGCAGGTGGGGTTAGCCCCACCTGTAAAAGGAGTAGATATGAAAATAAATAACTGCAAAAAAGTTATTAAAACAATTGCCTTTTATACAGTAGTAATAATATGCATAGCAATTTTATGGCAGCAGGCTCATCTGCCATATGAACGAACAGAATATCAGAAGATAGCGGAAAATGACACAGAAAAGAAACAGAGTTCAGTATCTTTTCCGGAAGAATATAAAAAAACAGTGAACGATAGTTTTGCGTTTGATGCAAAGATAATTACAGGGGAAAATATTGATTATGAAAATTTATATGCATCAACAGCAAGCATTGTTTATCCGGATGCGGATAAGTGGAAAACAATGTTCTTAAAGGATAATTTAAACTATGAAGAAAGCTGTTTTGAAACAGAAAGCCGAAATGGGGACAGGTTGAATGCTGAAGTTTACGATAATGAATTAGAGGGATTTTTACGTTTAGATGCCGAACAGGGACTTTACTGGAAAGAACCGTTAATGAGATATTTAGTGCAGGTACTGCATATGAATGGTGAATATGGGGCAGAGGATCCAATGGATAATGAGCGTGTGTTTCGGGACGCAGATGATTTGACTGGTTTTAGCAGAGAAGAAGCATGGGAAAATGCATGTGAACAAATGAGCATGCTTGGAATAGAAAAAAGCAGTCTGCAATATGATGAAAGCTATTGTATGCACGCAGAAGATTTAAAAGAGCAGACGCAAATATTACAAAAGGATGGCAGTTTATCCGAAGAAGATGCAAAAGAAGAATGGTCAGAAGAGGAAGAGGGTTATCTATTCTATTTTTCTCAGACTTTACAGGGAATCGAAATTTTCCGGTATGAAAATATCAGGGATTATCCGGGAATGTATGGTGATATGCAGGTGTATGTAATGAAAGATGGATTAGGGGAACTTCAGATTCCTGTTTTATATTCCTGCAAATTAGAAAAAAAGAAGTTATCACTGGTTTCTTTTGATAAAATTGCAGAGGTTTTAGAAAAGAACTATGGAAGTGTTATTACGGAAGAACCAATAACTGTTCGGAAATGTCAGCTTGTAATGTATCCATTACAAAAGAAGAACGGGGTATATGATATGGTGCCGGTATGGATATGTCAGATTGGGAAATATCAGGGAGAAGGACGGAATGAATCATATAATTATATACCAATTAATGCTGTCACAGGAGAAGAGATGGTTGAACTGGAGGTAGAGTAGTAATATGCTGAAAAAATATTTAAAAATGGATTTATACAGGGTATTTACTTCAGCACCATTTTGGCTTGGAGTGATAGGTGTATATATTACGATGAATCTAATGGCGAAGGTTGGACAACCGGCAATAGATGTTATTAGCAGATATAAAGTTATGAAATTTCAGAGTGTTACAATTGCAATATTTGCATTTAGCAGCTTTGCATATGGAAATGCATTAAGAGAAGATCAGGAACATCATTTTTGGCAGAATGAAATTTTGCGTGGAGATTTAAAGAGTTATATATGGTCAAAAGTATTAAGCGGATTTCTGGCAGCAGATATTACTGTTTTCGCAGGACAGTTACTCTTTTTTCAGCAGGATAGTTTTTGGCATCCCCTGCTGATGTTAGAGGATGAATTTTTTACAGCAAATGGTGTCGATTTGCGTGGAAATTGTTTTGGATGGTTTGCAATGCATGGAATGCCAATATTATATTTGGTTTTTTCTGCAATTATATTTGGATTGTTAGGAGGCATTCTGTGTCTGGTATCCATGCTGCTGTCTCTATTGGCTAAGAATCAGATGTTTGCAATCTGCATTCCTATGGCTGGTTATTATTTTATCGTTACATATCTTGGCGTATTATTTCCACAAGGTGGTATTTGGGATTGGAATTCTCTGTTTATGTTTTCTACAGATGTATTTGGAAATGCATGGATAAGTCTTGGATACATATTCTTAATGACAATACTTTGTGTTATCGTATTGGGTAATTTAATTGCAGCCAGAGTAACAAAAGAGATAAGGGGGGAAAGTATGTGAATTTGCAGTCAAAAATACAGAATCTTTATTGTAGAATGAAGTCCATGCGTTTTTTGACATTACTTATCATTTGGGGATTTATGGTAGATGATATGTTAAGACTCTACCGGAATCTTGCAATGGAATTGAGCGTAAAAGACAGTTTTGCAATATTACCTTTTATTCAAAATGATGATTTCTTTATGAAGGTTGTACTTTTAAGTGTGTTATGTTTTTATTCGAATGCTCCATTTATGGAGAGAAATGAATTATATTTTGTACAGCGTATAGGAAAAAAGCGGTGGGGAAGTCGAAATATTTTTTATATTTTCGGAAGCAGTATTTTATTAGCTGTAATACTGGTATTATTAAGCATTTTATTGAACTTTCCGGCAGTTGATTTTAGCAATTCATGGGGAAGTCTGTACAGGACGGTTTCTGTTTATGGTATGGAAAAATATCAGATTCCGCTGATTGTGGATACAAAAGTAATGTCAGCATTTACACCCTACCAGATGATGGGGCATGTAATTTTAATGGATATATTAGCATTTGCAGTAATTGGAATGCTATTATATACATTAAGTCTTTATGTTAGAAGAGTAGGTGCATATATAGTCACTATTCTGCTTATTTTCTTTTCTACAATGGTAAACTATCTGGATGCCGGTGCAAAATTAGGACTTATATATTTTTCACCATTTTCATGGGAAAATGTGGGAAATTGGAGATATGGATATGATTTGAGTAAACCAAATTTTGTATATATCTATGTAGGTTATTTTCTGATTCTGTTTCTGCTGGTGGTTGCAGGTCAGAGACAGATTCAGAGAATAGACTGGATAAGCAGGGAGGAATAGCTATGGCAGAGGTTATTAAAGTAGAACATATTGAGAAATCTTTTAAAAAGCATAAAGTATTAAAGGATGTATCATTGACTTGTGAAAGTGGAAAAATATATGGAATTGTAGGGTATAATGGTTCAGGAAAATCAGTACTTTTTAAGTGCATTAGTGGATTCTATCTTGTAGAAAAAGGAACAATAACAGTTCGTGGGAAAATGGTTGGAAAAGATATGGATGTGGTTCAAAATCTGGGAACAATTATTGAAGAACCGGCATTTATAAAGCAGTACAGCGGACTTAAAAATCTTGAACTGTTATATATGATTAATCATAAGAAAAATCGGGAATATGTAAAAGAAAGTATGAGAAAAGTCGGACTTGATCCGGAGCTAAAGAAACCGGTAGGAAAATATTCTCTGGGTATGAAGCAGCGTCTTGCAATTGCACAGGCAACGATGGAAAATCAGGATATTCTCATTTTAGATGAACCGATGAATGGATTAGATAAAGATGGGGTTGAACAAATGAGAAAATTGTTTCTTTCTTTTAAAGAAGAGGGAAAAACTTTACTACTGGCCAGTCACAATCGAGAGGATATAGAATTATTATGTGATGAAGTATATGAGATGGAGCATGGTCGGTTACATAAATTAGAAAGATAAACAAAAAAAGAATTGCCATTGAGTGAAACTCAAAGCAATTCCTTTTTATCGTTTTTAAATTTCCGCCAGTACCTGCAGTGCCTGCTCTTTAATCAGAGGCAGGAAATGCTCATCGAAGTAAGCCTGCGAAGCACGGCTGTATTTTTCAGTGGAAGCGTATTCCGATAAGATGTTGCAGACCTTATTGAAATCTTCCGGAGAATGGTGTCCCTTGTGCAGTACCAGATAAAAGGCACTCTTATTCGGATTCTTGTAAAGGAAATTCCGGTCGTTATAAAAGCCATTTAAAATACGGGCAAGATTGCTGATTTTCTCTAAGCTGTCGAAGACGAACAGCCGGGTAATATCTACCACCGGTTCTACGACAGGCTTCGGAGCAGGAGTGGCAGCCTTCTTGACAGGAGCTTCTGCCGGGGCAGCAGCCTTCACTGACTTGGCAAGTTCGCTCTTCTGCTTCTCCTGAAGCTGTTTGAAGAAGCCTAAAATATCATCGGCTCCGGCGGCAGGAGTGCTCTTTGCATCTGCAAAATCCGGATATTCATTTTCATCCGGCTCTGAAAATTTGGAAAACCGGGTGTCTAACTCTTCCGGGTATTCTACCTTGGTAATAATAAGCAATACTGTATCTTGTGTCAGGGGAACGGCTTCTATCATAAGAGGCATATCCTCGGCTTCAAATCCAAATTCATAATTCGCCTGCTGCATCATGTCACGAAACAGGGACTTTGCTTTCTCCGTGCCATATGCCAACTCACTCAGCTTCAGATGGCGGTCATCTAAGTCTGCTCTGGTAAGTGTGCAGCGAATCTGGTTGTCATTCACTTTTTCAATTTTCATAAAAATCACTTCCTTATCTATAGAAAATTGTATGAAGTTTACGCCTATATTATAATGGAATGAAAAATACTTGTAAACCGGTAAAAAATATTAAAGTTTTCTAAAAAGTCTAAAAAAACAGATTTTCTATTGCAAAGCATAATTGCCTTGTGCTATAAACTATTCCAAGAGATGCGTTCCGGTTCCTTTGAAAGAAGGAAGGGGCGGAACATATAGAAACACAAATTTTGTTTGACAGATACGAGCTGTTGTCGGAGTTAGGAAGCGGCGCAGCAGGAAAGGTGTATCTTGCCAGACATCTGAAGTTGGAGACATATCGTGCAATAAAGTGTATTTCAAAGACACGTTCTATGCCGTCTTCAATTCTTTCTGAAGCGAACATTCTCGCTAAGTTACGACATCCCGGAATTCCAATTGTATATGATATAGAGGAAGATGAAGCCTTTTATTATATCATTGAGGAATATGTTGAAGGGGAATCGTTAGAGAAGTTGCTTTGGAATACGTCAGTTTCCCAGGAGTATATGATACAGATTGGCATACAGCTTTGCGGAATCGTTTCATTCCTGCACAGCCAGAAACCATTTCCGGTATTACATCAGGATTTAAAACCGTCACACATTATAGTATGTGGGAATCAGGTAAAATTAATCGATTTTGGAATTGCATCATATATTACCAGTCGTGGAAAAAATTATCAGAACTATGGAACAAAAGGTTTTGCGGCACCGGAGCAGTACGGGGAATATGAACTGCATACGGCAAGCGATATTTATGCAATCGGGGCTATTTTTTCACTTTATATTAAGAAGCATTCCCACAAAAGCAGCCCGGCATTCCGGCATATCGCACAAAAAGCCACAAGAAAAAATCCAAACAAGCGTTACAAAAGCGCCGGGGAATTACAACAGGCACTGACCCGTGCGTTAAAGCAGAAGGGGAATCGGAAAGAGCATCTCTTAAAAAGCATATCTGTTGTGGGGGCAGAATCCGGAGTCGGAACCACCCATATAGCCATTGCACTGACTTCATTTTTTAATGCGGGGGGCGCAAATGCCCTGTATCGGGAAATTCAGTCCGAAAAGAGGGAAAAGATAAGTAATGTGGTGGAACAAATTGGGCGGAGCCGTGAGGCAGAGTGCGAAGAAGATATCGTCATCTGCCGGAATTTCCGGGGAAGTGAGTCAATCGGCAGCGGGGAAGACACACTTATTTTCGATTATGGAGCTGCAGTGGAAGAAGCCTGCATGGAAGAGGCTGAGATTACAGTACTCGTAGTGAATCTGTCTTTGTGGAAGCGGGAGGCTTCCATGAAAGCCTGGCAAACGTTACGTTGTGTACCAAATCTTAAAATTATCTGTAATCACAGCAGCCCCATGGAGGCGAGAGAATTTGCAGCTTTCATCGGAAGAGAAGTGTACTGTTATCCGAGGGACACAATGCCATTTGATGGTGGCAGAGAAAAGGAAGCATTCTTCACACAAATGCTTTCGAAAGAAGGGAGAAGATAACAAACCATGGAAGAAAGAAAAAGTATCGGAATATTTGGTGTGCAGCAGGGCGTGGGTGTGACGCATCTGTGCACTGCGCTGACCCATTACTGTGCGGACTGCCTGAAAAGTCACACGGCATTGGTGGAATTAAGTGGAAATCACGAATTGGAAGAACTGCAGAAACAGCAGCAGGGTAAATGGGGGCGGCCGGACAGAAAACACTATTTTGCAAATGCGGGAAGTGATAATATGCCGGAATATATCCGACAGGGCTATGAATATTACATCATAGACGGCGGAAGTGAGTTTTACAGGATTCGTCGGGAATTCTTGCGCTGTGACCGGAAGCTGATTCTGGTTTCCTTAAGTCCATGGAAACGAAAGGAATTAGAGTATTTTATGTCCGTCATATGGGAAGAGGAAAAGTATTTGGATAACGTGACGTTTCTGGCACAGTTTGGGATGAAAAAAGATAAAAAAGATTTTCAGAAACAATACCGCATACCAATCCATACCCTTCCTTTTATGGAGGACCCGCTTCATTTAAAAGAAGCAGAGCGCCTGTTTTTAAAAACTTTAGTTTAACATATCACGAACGCTTATCCTTTTGGAAAAGGAAAGTAGAAAGCAGGCATGTAAATTTAACAGAAACCAAAAACAAAAAAAGATGAATAAATAGAAATATATGCTTTTGATGTGAGAAGGTTACCCTGAATGCTTACTCACACCGCTGCAGAATGCAGCACAATGTAAAGAAAAAGAAAGGTAAGAGGCACAGACAAAAATGATAGTCTGTGCCTCTTTTTACGCGGGAAATTCGCAAAGCGTGTTTCCAGGTGGTTTTTACTTGAAATTTTCCCACCAATGACGTATGCTTATGGCAAAGAAAACAAAAATGGAAAACCATAAGAAAATAGAACAGTAAAGTACAGGAGGACGCAGGCTTGGAGAGAACGCAGCGAACGAACAGACCGACAAATGGAAATAGAAATAGAAATAGAAACAGGAACCGCAGACGGAACAGAAAAAACACGAAATTAGCACCGGTTATTGTGGTAATCGTATTGATATTACTGGTGCTGCTGATTGCCGTAGGAACGAAAATTATTCAGAAATATATTCCGAGTAAAGAGCATCAGGATATGACAGAATATTATCATTTACAGGCGGATGATGATATTTCGCTGGTGGTGGATCATGAAGTGTTAGAGATACCAGGCAAATATATTGACGGCGAAGTATATGTGGATTATGAAACGGTACATGACCGCTTCAATGACCGTTTTTACTGGGATGCCAATGAAAATGTATTGCTTTATACACTGCCGGATAATCTCGTTACCGTGGCAGCAGGCAGTAATACTTATCAGGTAGGCAAGGAAAACCAGAGTGCAGATTATACAATTGTCCGGAATGACAGCAATACTATGTATCTTGCACTTGATTTCGTAGAGCAGTATACCAATATTACCCACGAAGTATATGAAGACCCGAATCGTACCGTAATCAATACTGTGTGGGGGGATGTGGATACAGCACCGGCGAAGAAGGCAACACAGCTTCGTTTAAAGGGCGGTATCAAGAGTCCAATCGTGAAAGACTTAGAAAAAGGTGAGACCCTGACAATTTTGGATGCAGGTGACAGCTGGACCAAAGCCATGACAGAAGATGGTGTTATCGGATACCTTAAGAATAAGTTCGTAGGAAAAGTAACCACTGAAACCTTGAACAATGATTTTACAGAGCCGGAATTTACCCATATTTCCAAGGACTTTACCATAGAAATGGCATGGCATCAGGTGACAACAAAGGATGCCAACAGCACCATTGCAACGGTATTACAGAATACCAAGGGAATCAATGTAATCGCACCGACCTGGTTCTACTTAAATGATAATAACGGCAACATTGCAAACCTTGCATCGTTGGATTATGTAAACTACTGCCATCAGAATAATATTGAGGTCTGGGGACTGGTAAGCAATCTTGAAAATAAAGAAGTGGACACAGCTGCTGTTCTGACCCATACCTCTACCAGACAGTATCTGGTCAATCAGATTATTTCAGCAGCAATCCAGTACGATTTGGATGGAATCAATCTGGATTTTGAATCCTTAAACAGTGAAGCAGTGGGAGACAGCTATATCCAGTTTATCCGCGAACTTTCCTTAAAATGTGCAAACAACGGCGTGGTATTGTCCGTGGACAACTATGTGCCGAGTGCTTATACTGCATTTTATGACCGGGAAGAGCAGGCAAATTTTGCGGATTATGTAGTGATTATGGGATATGATGAGCATTATGCCGGCTCAGATGAAGGATCTGTTGCATCCATTGGATTTGTAACCAACGGAGTAGCCGATACCTTAAAGGAAGTACCTGCAGACCAGATCATTCTGGGATGTCCATTCTATACAAGAATATGGTCAGAGACACCAAAAGCAGATGATGAAGAAGATACAACAGCTGCAGCAGCAGAGGATTATGTACCATATGATTTGACCAGCGAAGCTGTTGGTATGGATACGGTACAGAAACGTCTGGAATTAAATGGAGCAACGCCGACCTGGTCGGAAGAAGATGGGCAGAATTACGCAGAATATGTAAATGATGGGGTTACCTATAAAGTCTGGATAGAAGACGCAACTTCTCTTGAGAAGAAGTTAGAAGTCATGAAGTCAAATAAACTTGCGGGAATATCTTTCTGGAAGCTTGGCTTTGAGACAGACAGCATCTGGGATACCATTATAAAATATACAAATAACTAAAGTGTAAAACCGCAAAGGAGAGGCCCGTGAAAAAGTTGTTATGGATATTTCCGAAGAATTCTCCAGGGATGGCGACAAAGTAGTGGAAGCCAGACAGGAACTGAAACGGATTGTAGTAGAGATTACCGAAGAAATTGCGAAGTTTAAAGTAGATTAACAGATAAAACATGATAATTGAGCCGGCACTTTCATATTTATTATAAAGAAAAAAATTAGGAAGTGTGGTTTGAAAAAAAGAATGGAATTATATATGGCGGTTCTTCTACTGGTGGCAGTATGCCTGTTATCAAAAGAAGGAGCAGTGCTGGTAAGCAGCATGCGGGCAGCAGAAGAAAAGCCATGTATCGTTGTGGACGCAGGCCATGGCGGTGATGACCCGGGCAAAATCGGGATTCACGGCGAACTGGAAAAGGACATTAACCTTGCCATTGCAAAGAAGGTAAAAGCCCGTCTGGAAAAAGAAAATATAACAGTGATTCTGACCCGGGAGACAGACGAAAGTCTTGATAAAGGGGAGAGCGGCAGCAAAAAGGTGGCAGATATGCGTAACCGCTGCCGGCTGATTGATGAGGCGAAGCCGTTATTTACCATAAGTGTCCATCAGAACAGTTATACGGAAGAGTCCATAAGCGGAGCCCAGTGCTTCTATTTTGGACAGTCCGAGGAGGGCAGAAAAATTGCCGGGATTATGCAGGAAAGCCTGCGGTCGCATCTGGATACGGAAAATAAGCGGGAAGCAAAAGCCAATGAGAGTTATTATCTCCTGAAAAAAACGGCATATCCTACGGTAATCGTAGAATGCGGCTTCTTAAGTAATTCTGAGGAGGCCGCGAAATTATCTACCGGGGAATATCAGGAGGCAGTGGCAGAAGCTATTGCAGATGGAATTCTAGACTGTCTGGGCAATGAAACAGCAGATACAGAAGAAGCCGGCATGAGTAATGAGACTGCAGATACAGAAAAACAGAAAGTGAAACAGCATTGAAATGCATCAGAAATAAAGAAAGATTACAAAAAAGATTCCAGCCATAATGGTCTGGAATCTTTTGCTTTCTTATATTTTTTTCGGGTTTAGCCCATCACAGAAAAATGATAGAGTGTCTTGGAACGGAAATTCTCGCCTGCTTTTAAAACAACAGAAGGGAAATGTTCGATATTAATTGCATTTGGATAATGCTGTGTCTCTAAACATACTGCGGAATATGGCGGATAATCTTTGCCATCAATTCCTTTCTGATGAAGGGTATAACAAGGGACATAGAGCTGTACACCCGGCTGGTCGGTAAAGCAGGTCATCCGTATGCCGCTTTCCTTAGACTGTAAAACAGCCGCCTCTCTTAAGCCATCCCCGTTGATTACAAAGTTATGGTCGTAAGTACCGCCTAATTTTAACTGGGCATTGTCACAGTGAATGCCGTCACCGATTTTCTTCATCTCACGGAAATCAAATGGGCTTCCCTCCACAGAGAGAAATGCACCGGTAGGACACTGTGTGTCATCCAGTTCTGTAATCGCATCTGCATCAATGCGTAATTCCTGATCTAATACGGTACCGTTTCCTTCCCCATTCAGATTGAAATAACCATGGCTGGTAACAGAAAATACAGTATCCTGATCACAGGCTGCATCGTAAACAATAGATAATTCATTGTCTTCAGACCATCCGTAGGTAACGGAAACTGTAAGGTTACCCGGATAACCTTCTTCTCCATCCGGAGAAATGCGGGTAAAAGTAACTTTATCATCTGTAATTTTTCCGGTCCATACACGCTGACCAAATCCCGTAGGACCACCATGCAGGTGGTTTGGCCCATTATTAATGGCAAGATTGTATTCTTTATCATTTAAGGTAAAGTGCCCTTTGGCGATACGGTTGGCGCATCGACCGACAACAGCTCCCAGGCTGGCATCATCAGCAAGATACTCATCGGCATTCATTAAGCCTAAAATTACATCGGTCAGTTTTCCCTCTTTATTCGGAACCATAATCTTAATAATACGACATCCATAATCCGAAAGTGTAACGGAAGCACCGGATGCATTTTCAATAGTATAAAGGGAAATCGGCTTATTATCTTTGGTCATGCCAAATTCGCTTTTTGTAATTTTCATCTGGAAACTCCTTTCCATAATATTCTAGTGAACATACTGATTATGCCACACTTAGGGCTACATAGCAAGTAGGAAGTGCGGTTTTCGGGTGTTTTCGATTTTCGATGGAAATGGATTTTGAAAACAATTCCAGTTCTTGAACACATAAAGGGAACGTGATATAATAAGCGTTATGAAAACAGAAGTGATAAAAATAGATCAGAATAATATGGATACAGAAGCACTGGAACGTGCAGCCGCAATTATCCGGGATGGAGGGCTGGTGGCATTTCCAACTGAGACGGTATATGGACTGGGCGCAGATGCACTGAGTGCAGAGGCATCGAAGAAAATTTATGCGGCAAAGGGAAGACCATCTGATAATCCTTTGATTGTCCATGTGGCAGAATTTTCAGACATGGAGAAAATCGCACAGGAGATGCCGGAAGAAGCAAAGAAACTTGCAGATGCATTCTGGCCGGGCCCGCTGACCATGATTGTGCGCAAGAATGATAAGGTTCCATATGAAACTACAGGGGGGATGGATACGGTGGCAGTCCGCATGCCAAATCACCCGGTTGCACTGGAACTGATCAGGAGAAGCGGTGGATATATTGCGGCACCGAGTGCCAATACATCCGGTAAACCGAGTCCGACTCTGGCAGAGCATGTAGCATTTGATATGGATGGCAGAATTCCGATGATACTGGATGGGGGTCCTGTGGGAATTGGAATTGAATCCACGATTGTTGATCTGACAGAAGACATACCAATGATTTTAAGACCGGGCTATATTACACCGAAAATGTTAGAAAAGGTAATCGGGGAAGTGAAAATGGATCCTGGAATTATTGCTTCGGATTCGCTGCAGAAGCCGAAAGCACCGGGAATGAAATATAAGCATTATGCACCGAAAGCAGATTTGATTCTGGTAGACGGAGAAGAAGAGAAGGTAGTAGCAAAGATTAATGCTTTGACAAAGGAAGCGGTTCTACTGGGGAAGAAGGTAGGAATCATCGGAACAGACGAAACGATAGACCGTTATCCGGAAGGCGAAGTGGTAAGTATTGGTGCACGCAGTGATGAGGATGCAATTGCAAAGCATTTGTATAAACTGTTGCGGGACTTTGATGAGAAAGAAGTAGATATTATTTACTCTGAGAGTTTTGCAACTCCGCGTATTGGGCAGGCAATTATGAATCGTCTGCTGAAGGCTGCAGGACATCAGGTGATTACAGTTTAGAGGAGGTTTTTATGAAGCCATACAATCGCATTGTATTCGTGGCAGAAAGCGGAACATGCAGGGCACCCATGGCGGCCGGTATTTTTCGGGAATATTCCCTGAATCATCCGGTAGAAGTGCTGGTGAGAGGTCTTGTGGTATTATTCCCGGAACCACTGAATCAGAAGGCAGAAGCTGTTATGATAAGCAATGGCATTAACATGGAAGGTTTTATGTCAAGCCAGATTACAGCAGGGGATTTTGGCGAAGATACATTGGTGCTTACAATGGAAGCACAGCAGAGACAGAAATTATTGGAAATGTTTCCGGAGGCGAAGGAAGAAAATGTCCAGGTACTGACGGAGTTAGTAGGGGATGAACTGGAAATCTTAGATCCTTACGGCGGCACACTTCAGTCATACGGGCTTTGCTTTGAGACCATGAATAAGAGTATAAAAAAATTAGTGAAATTATTAAACGAAGGAGAATGATATGTCAAAAGTATTTGTAATGGATCATCCACTGATTCAGCATAAAATCGGCTGGATAAGAAGAAAAGAAACGGGTTCTAAGGAGTTCCGTACATTAATCAGCGAAATCGCTATGTTAATGTGCTACGAGGCAACCAGGGATTTGAAACTTACCGATATCGAAATCGAGACTCCAATCTGCAAGACAACTGTAAAAGAGTTAAAAGGAAAGAAATTGGCAGTAGTACCAATCTTGCGTGCAGGTCTTGGAATGGTAGACGGAATGCTTGCAATGATTCCTGCAGCAAAAGTCGGACACATCGGACTTTACCGTGACCCACAGACATTAAAACCGGTAGAATATTACTGCAAGCTTCCAGAGGATTGCGATGAGCGTGAAGTATTTGTTGTAGACCCGATGCTGGCAACCGGTGGTTCTTCTATAGCAGCCATCCAGATGTTAAAAGACAGAGGTGTAAAGAACATCCGCTTTATGTGTATCATTGCAGCACCAGAAGGTGTAAAGGCAATGCAGGAAGCACATCCGGACGTAGACATTTATATCGGAGCATTAGATAAGAAATTGAATGAGCACTGCTATATCGTACCAGGACTTGGTGATGCAGGAGACAGAATATTCGGAACAAAATAAGTTCGAAGATATATGAAATGTGAAGGGTTCTTAAGTTGAAAGGCTTGAGAACCTTTTTTACATTACTGTCTGGCGCAGTCCACATCCTTCACTTTGAATACGGCATAAAGCCTGCAAGGGACACTAAGAATTTCGAAAAAGATACAGTCTATTCCGGCAACCGGTGCAAATTCACATCCATGTTCATCTGCACCTCACCGGCACATCCCTGTGCCGGTGTTGCCTAGAAACAGACGAAATTCCAAGTGCCCCTAACAGCCTTTATCATGTATCCCAAGTGAAGGAAGCGGGCTTCGCCCATCAAGTGGCAATCAAATATTCTATTGAGCCAAATGCACCGTTAAGAAACTCATCAGGCTTCCTGACAAGCTTACTGTTTATCTGCTTATCGAAAAACGAGTCCATCGCTTCTTTGAATTTAAGAACTGTGTCATTTCCATGAAAATCTCACAGAAACCGTATAAAACCATAAAAAAATATGGTAAAATAGCAACAGAAAAATAGCAGCGTAATGATAATAAAATGCGAAGCAGAAATAATGAAAAGTGAAATAAAAGAAAATGTAAAAAACCGCAGCAAGGAGGAAATAAAATGAGCCAGAAACGGGAAGACTATATTAGTTGGGATGAATATTTTATGGGCGTGGCAATGTTATCCGGAATGCGCTCCAAGGACCCGAATACACAGGTGGGAGCCTGCATTGTCAGTGAGGATAACAAGATCCTTTCCATGGGATACAACGGACTGCCGAAGGGCTGCTCCGATGATGAATTTCCATGGGTAAGAGAAGGTGCACCGCTTGAGAATAAATACTTTTATACGACACACAGCGAACTGAATGCCATCTTAAATTACCGGGGTGGTTCCTTAGAGGGAGCGAAAATGTATGTGTCCCTGTTCCCTTGTAATGAGTGCGCCAAGGCAATCATTCAGGCTGGAATCAAGACTATCGTATATGACAGTGACAAGTATCAGAATACACCGGCAGTTATTGCTTCCAAACGGATGTTAGATGCGGCAGGCGTGCGCTACTATCAGTACACCCACACCAACCGGGAAATAAATATTACCTTGTAACGACTGGAGAAATAACGAACAATGGCAGAGGTTTACAACCAATTGAACAAATGACGAAGGTGCAGGAAAAACCCACTGGTAATATTTGTTAAAATTATGTAAAATTGTAAAATCATAAAGCTAATTTATAGACATTTTTCATAAAATATTTATAGACAATTTCCTCAAAAATGATATAATGAGCGTAAGCGAGTCATCGTGCTGACACGTTTGACGAACGGCGAATGTTGATTGTGAGCTGTATCTGCTCACAATATAATGAGCATAAGCGAGTGCAAATGGAAAGCGATTTGTTTTGAAACTTTTTGATTAGAAAGGGCATTTGTCTGATATGCGTTGAAATGCCAGCGGTTCTTAGATATGTGTTTTGCTTGATTGTGAACTGTCTTTCCGCTGCTTTGACCGGCGCAGACTGTCAAACATTGGAAAGACTGTTTTAATATCAGAAAGCAAAACATATATCTTAGAACTGCGGTATTTCAGGGCAGAAGAAAAGTCCTTTCTATATCAAAAAAGTTTCTAAAATAAAAGCTTAGTATTTGCAGAGCGTTTCACGAAAATGTAAGGGAAGGAGCTATTCATGAAGAACAGAAATAAAGTGTATGATTCCTTGATTTTAATCATGCAGTTCGGTATCAACATGATAGTTCCTATTTTTTTATGTGTTGGACTCGGGGTTTTTATTTACCGAAGATACGGGCATCCGTGGCTGGTGATTCTGCTGTTTTTCCTTGGGGCGGCAGCGGGATTCCAGAATTGCTACCGGATGGCACAGAGGCTTTGGCAGAAAAAAGGCACGGGAAAGGTTAAATCAGATGTTAAAAAGGATAAATGATGCATTACCGGAATTAATTCTGGGAATCCTTATATACGAAATTGTGGTGGAATTTACCGGTATCTGGTTTGTAAAGGACAAATTGGGATATTCCAACGGCCTTCTGATTGGAGCAGCAACCGCAATCGGAATGGCAATCCATATGGCAGTGGTTCTGCGGGACAGTATGGATATGGCAGAATCCGGAAGGACAAGACGGATCGCATTGCAGTATGTGCTGCGGTATCTCGTAGTTGTAGCAGTCTTTTTTGCTACGGCATACTTTGAAATAGGCAATGTGATTGTAGCATTTGTGGGAGTAATGGGATTGAAGGTTGGAGCTTACGTTCAACCCTTTACACATAAAGTAATTTTAAAACTTTTAGGGAGAGGTGATGAATCTTCTTAGGGTGAAGAAAAATATAATATAAGGAGGTGAAAGCGTGGATAACGGAATTTTAGCAGCGGGTGCCCAGGATATAGATTTTATGATTCATGGACTGTTTTCCTATAAGATTTTCGGACATGAGGTATGGATTACTACTTCTCATGTATGTATTCTGATAATCATGCTGATACTGATTGCCTTTTCGTTTATTGTAAAGCATAAGATGAAAGCGGCAACGGAGGTACCGGGCGGATTCCAGAATGTAGTAGAACTTATGGTGGAAAAATTAGATGGCGTGGTTGACGGTGTCATGGGGAAAAATGCACCGAAGCTGGTGAATTACATCAGCACCATTTTTATCTTTATTCTCATGAGTAATATATCTGGATTATTCGGGCTAAGACCGCCTACCGCAGATTATGGAACGACACTGGCGTTGGGACTTATCACCTTTTCGCTGATCCATATCTGTCAGATAAAGTACCAGAAACCAAAGAAAATCTGGGAAGATATGTGTTCACCGTTACCACCATGGCTGCCATTGTGGCTGCCAATCAATATCATCAGCGAGATTGCTGTGCCGATTTCCCTGTCACTTCGTTTGTTTGCAAACGTATTGTCAGGAACCGTAATGATGGCATTGGTCTATGGACTGTTGTCCAAGATTGCAATTGTATGGCCGGCAGCGCTTCATGTGTACTTTGATTTGTTCTCAGGAGCAATTCAGACGTATGTATTCTGTATGTTGACTATGACATATGTGAACCAGCAGATGGAAACAGAATAGAACAGTATAAGGAGGATTTATAATTATGAACATTACAGGACAGGATTTAATTTTAGCATGCTCAGCAATTGGTGCAGGACTTGCAGTTATCGCAGGTATCGGACCTGGTATTGGACAGGGTATTGCAGCAGGACACGCAGCAGCAGCTGTAGGTCGTAACCCGGGAGCAAAGGGAGATATTATGTCAACCATGCTTCTTGGACAGGCAGTAGCAGAGACTACCGGTCTTTATGGTCTGTTGATTGCAATGCTTCTGCTTTTCGTAAAACCACTGGTATAAAGTGCGAAGGAATGATTACGAAAAGAAAGGAGGCACAGCAGGAAGAAAATGACCAGATTATTTAATCTTGATTTTCAGTTATTGCATGATACCATCCTTATGGCGATATCCGTTTTCGTATTGTTTACCGTAATGTCTTATAACCTTTTCGAGCCGGTTCGTAAGATGTTAAAGGGACGTCAGGAGAAGATAAAGACGGAACTGGAGTCTGCGGCAAGCGACCAGGCAGAAGCAGCAGAATTAAGACAGCAGTATGAAGAGAAGCTTAAGAACGTCGATAAAGAGGCGGAGGTTATCTTAAGTGAAGCCAGAACCAAAGCCCTGCGCAATGAGAATCGAATCATTGGAGAGGCGAAGGAAGAGGCTGCGCGGATTATCCGGCGTGCCAATGAAGAGGCAGAGCTGGAGAAGAAACGCGTGATGGATGAGATGAAACAGGAAATGATAGAAATTGCATCTATGATGGCAGGCAAAGTGGTAGCCGCATCCATTGATACAACAATACAGGATGCCCTCGTGGAAGAAACCTTGAAAGAGATGGGTGATACAACATGGCAAAATTAGTTTCCAAAACATACGCAGATGCATTGTTTGAACTCGCCGTGGAAAAGGGATGTGAAGATGCCTGGTTAGAAGATGCGAAAGCACTTCTTGAGATTCTCCATGAGAATGAGGAACTGGCAAAATTGATGAATCATCCGCAGATTGTAAAAGAAGAGAAGATTCAGATCATTGAAAACATATTCAAGGGAAAGACCGCGGACGAAATCGTGGGATTGATGTGCCAGCTGATAGAGAAAGACCACTTTAAAGATATGGAAAGCGTATTTGCATGCTTTGTGGATTCCGTAAAAGAATATAAAAATATCGGAACGGCATATGTCATTTCTGCGATGGAGCTGTCAATGCAGCAGAAAGATGAAATCGTAAAGAAACTATTAGAAACCACACATTATGTAGAAATTGAAATGAATTATGAGGTGGATGCATCACTCATAGGAGGCATGGTCATCCGCATAAAAGACAGGGTAGTGGACAGCAGTATCAAAACCAGGCTGCAGAAGCTAACCAGTGAATTATCCAAAATACAGTTGAAAGTAGGTGAAACCGCTTCATGAAATTGAAACCAGAAGAAATCAGTTCCGTTATCAAAGAGCAGATCGAGCGGTATGCATCCCAGTTGGAAGTGGCAGACGTAGGAACTGTCATTCAGGTGGCAGATGGAATTGCACGAATTCACGGCCTTGAAAATGCAATGCAGGGAGAACTTTTGGAATTCCCAGGCGAAGTATATGGAATGGTGCTGAACTTAGAGGAAGATAATGTAGGTGCGGTTCTTTTAGGAGATAAGCGTTCCATCAACGAAGGTGATACCGTAAAGACCACCGGACGTGTAGTAGAGGTTCCGGTCGGAGATGCATTACTGGGACGAGTAGTAAATGCGCTGGGTCAGCCGATTGATGGAAAAGGACCGATTGAGACGGAGAAATACCGCCAGATTGAACGTGTGGCATCCGGTGTTATTTCCAGAAAATCCGTAGATACACCATTACAGACCGGTATTAAGGCAATTGATTCCATGGTGCCGATTGGACGTGGACAGCGTGAGCTTATCATTGGAGATAAGCAGACCGGTAAAACAGCAATTGCGATTGATACCATCATTAACCAGAAGGGACAGGGCGTAAAATGTATTTACGTTGCCATCGGTCAGAAAGCATCTACCGTAGCATCCCTGGTAAAAACATTAGAAGAATTCGGTGCATTAAGCTATACCACAGTTGTTGTATCAACAGCAAGTGAGCTGGCACCATTACAGTATATTGCACCGTATGCAGGCTGTGCAATAGGTGAAGAGTGGATGGAGAACGGAGAAGATGTATTAATCGTTTATGACGATTTGAGCAAGCATGCCGCTGCATACCGTACCCTTTCCTTACTGCTTAAGAGACCACCAGGACGTGAGGCTTATCCAGGAGACGTATTCTATCTGCATTCCAGATTATTAGAGCGTGCAGCAAGACTTTCCGATGCTTTGGGTGGAGGTTCTCTGACCGCACTGCCGATTATCGAGACACAGGCAGGAGATGTATCCGCATACATTCCGACCAACGTAATTTCCATTACAGACGGTCAGATTTATCTGGAAACAGATATGTTTAATGCAGGTTTCCGTCCGGCAATCAATGCAGGACTTTCCGTATCCCGGGTTGGTGGAGCTGCACAGATTAAGGCAATCAAGAAAATTGCAGCACCAATCCGAGTAGAGCTGGCACAGTATCGTGAGCTGGCAGCATTTGCACAGTTTGGTTCCGAACTGGATGCTGATACCAAAGAGAAATTAGCACAGGGTGAAAGAATCCGTGAAATGTTGAAACAGCCACAGTATCAGCCGATGCCGGTGGAAAAACAGGTAGCAACTATCTATGCTGCAACCAAGAAATATTTACTGGATATTCCGGTGGATGAAATTCTGGCATTTGAAAAAGCATTATTAGAGCTCATTGATACCAAGTATCCGGAGATTTTCGAATCCATTCGTGAAACAAAGCAGTTAGACGAAGAAACAGAGCAGAAATTAATTACAGCAATTGAAGCATGTAAGAAAGATTTCAAATAGGCATGTAATATGGTAAAAGGCGGTGAGAGACTATGGCGTCCATGCGTGATATAAAGCGGCGCAAAAGCAGTATTTCCAGCACACAGCAGATTACAAAGGCCATGAAGCTTGTTTCTACCGTAAAACTGCAGAAGGCGAAGGGACATGCAGAACAGGCAAATCCGTATTTTAATTATATGTATCAGACCGTAACTTCCATGCTGGCAAAGAGCGGTTCCATCAATCATCCGTACCTTACCGGTAAAGATTCCGAGCAGAAGGCAGTGATTGTAATTACCTCGAACCGTGGACTGGCAGGAGGCTATAATGCGAATGTCGTAAAGCTGATTACAGAGAGTGACCTTCCAAAGGACAAGCTTTCTATTTATGCAGTTGGTAATAAGGGAAGAGAGTCCTTAGAACATAAGGGATATTCCATTGTAAAGGAACTTCCGGAGCTGATAGAGACACCGGCTTATGATGAGGCGTCCGCATTGGCAAGGGAAGTGCTGGCAGCCTATGAAAAAGGTGAAGTTGGCGAAATTTACCTTGCTTACACACATTTTAAGAATACGGTGGTACATGAGCCGAAATTAATCAAGCTTCTTCCGGTGGATATCGAAGATATGCCGGAGCAGGAAGAAGATAATGTGCTGATGAATTATGAACCAAACCAGGAGGAGGCGCTTAATTTAATCATACCAAAGTATGTAACGAGCCTTCTTTATGGAGCACTGGTAGAAGCAGTAGCCAGTGAAAATGGTGCAAGAATGCAGGCAATGGATTCTGCAACCAGCAATGCAGAGGATATGATCAGTGACCTGTCACTGAAGTACAATCGTGCCCGTCAGGGTTCCATTACACAGGAGCTGACAGAGATTATAGCCGGAGCATCGGCAATTTCTTAATCATATCCATAAGAATAGAGAATAAGGAGTGATAGAAAAAGATGGCAGAAACAAATATTGGAAAAATCACTCAGATAATAGGTGCTGTATTGGATATTAAATTTACCGAAGGAAAGCTTCCGGCAATCAACGAAGCAATCCGTATTACCAGAAAAGATGGTGAAGTTCTGGTAGTAGAGGTATCACAGCATTTAGGAGATGATGTCGTACGTTGTATTGCCATGGGACCAACCGACGGATTAATCCGTGGCATGGATGCAGAGGCAACCGGTGCACCGATTTCCGTACCGGTAGGTGAGCATACCTTAGGCAGAATGTTTAACGTATTAGGCGAGCCAATTGACAATGAGGCTCCACCACAGGATGTGGAATATATGCCGATTCACCGGAAAGCACCAAGCTTTGATGAACAGGCAACTTCTACAGAAATGTTAGAGACAGGAATCAAGGTTGTTGATCTTCTCTGCCCGTACCAGAAGGGTGGAAAAATCGGACTTTTTGGTGGCGCAGGAGTAGGAAAAACCGTATTGATTCAGGAATTGATTCATAATATTGCAACCGAGCATGGTGGATATTCCGTATTTACCGGTGTAGGTGAGCGTACCCGTGAGGGAAATGACCTTTATTATGAAATGAAGGAATCCGGAGTTATTGATAAGACCACCATGGTATTCGGTCAGATGAACGAGCCGCCTGGAGCACGTATGCGTGTAGGTCTTACCGGACTTACCATGGCGGAGTATTTCCGTGATAAAGGTGGAAAGGATGTACTGTTATTCATTGATAACATTTTCCGTTTCACACAGGCAGGTTCTGAGGTGTCCGCACTGTTAGGACGTATGCCTTCCGCAGTAGGATACCAGCCGACCTTACAGACTGAGATGGGTGCATTGCAGGAGCGTATCACTTCTACCAAGAATGGTTCCATTACATCTGTTCAGGCAGTCTATGTACCGGCGGATGACCTTACTGATCCGGCTCCGGCAACTACATTTGCCCATCTGGATGCCACTACTGTACTGGATCGTTCTATCGTAGAGCTTGGTATTTATCCGGCAGTAGACCCACTTGGTTCTACATCCAGAATCCTTGACCCTCGTATTGTAGGGCAGGAGCATTTTGAGGTAGCCCGTGGAGTACAGGAGATTCTTCAGAAATATAAAGAATTACAGGATATTATCGCAATCCTTGGTATGGATGAGCTGTCAGAAGAGGACAAGCTGGTAGTAAGCCGTGCAAGAAAAGTACAGCGTTTCTTGTCACAGCCATTCTTCGTAGCAACCCAGTTTACCGGTCTTGATGGAAAATATGTACCGGTAGCCGAGACCATCCGCGGCTTCCGTGAAATCTTAGAAGGAAAGCATGATGATGTACCGGAGAGCTATTTCCTGAATGCCGGAAGTATTGACGAAGTACGTGCCCGTATGAAGTAAGGGGTGAAGCCATGGCAGACGAGAAGAAAGCATTTGAGGTAGAAATCATTACCCCGGAGCGAATCTTTTATACCGGGGAAGCAACCATGATAGAATTCAATACAACAGAAGGAGAAATCGGTGTCTATCCGGACCACATTCCGCTGACAACGGTGCTTGCTCCCGGTGTTGTGACCATTACCAATGGCGAAGATGTAAAAGAAGCTGCGGTTCATGCAGGCTTTGCGGAGATTTTGGGCGATAAGGTAACACTGCTGGCAGAGATTGCCGAGTGGCCGGATGAAATCGATGAGAAGCGTGCCGAGGCAGCAAAAGAGCGTGCCGAAGCCCGTATTGCAGCTAAGGCTGCAGATACAGATATGCTCCGTGCGGAATTTGCATTGCGTAAGGCGCTGGTGCGAATTGAAGTGAAACATTAAAAACGGTGTATACAAAAGATAAAAAATGATGTAAGGAAGGTACCCTCTTTACCGTAGAAATCGGCAGAGAGGGTATTTTTTACTTTACAGGAAATTACTTTCCTGTAAAGTAAAAAACGCTCCGCGAGGATGCACACTGCGGCGTATAAGGTAGATGTCGCAAGCGACCGCCGCAGGCGCGAGAATGTGCCGAGGCACATTCTTTGTTTCCTTTACAGGAAATTGTTTTCCGGTAGAGTGAAAAAGGGGGATATGTTTTAAGAAAGGTTTCTACATAGTTTATAATAATTTAAGAAAATATTTATACCATACCATAGGGGAAAGCTATATAATGAATTTCAAACAGAGTGAAAAGGATGAAGAAACAGTTTATGAGTGAAAACAGAATGCCGGAAGAAAAACATATCCTGCGGGGATTATCAAAGGAAGAAGTAGAAGAACGCTTTATAGAAGGATTTGTAAATAAAACAGACATCAGCACGGAGAAGAGTGCAAAGGAAATCGTAAAGTCCAATGTATTTACGTACTTTAACTTTATTTTCTTAGTCATTACGATTCTGCTTTGTGTGGTCGGTTCTTTCCGGAACCTGACTTTCCTGCCAATCATCATCGGAAATACGCTGATTGGAATTATTCAGGAATTGCGGGCGAAGAAAGTCTTAGATAAGATGAGCCTTCTGAATGCACCCCATGCCATTGTTATCCGGGATGGAGAGCAGAAGAAAATTTTATCGGAGCAGCTGGTGAAGGATGATGTCATTTTACTGGCTGCAGGAACCCAGATTTGTGCAGACGCCGTTGTTCTGGAAGGCACGATTCAGGTAAATGAATCATTGCTGACCGGAGAAGCCGATGAAATTGAGAAAACACCGGGAAGCAGGCTGATGTCCGGAAGCTTTGTGGTATCCGGAGAATGTTATGCGAGACTGGAGAAGGTAGGAAAGCATTCTTATATTTCCAGGCTGACTGCAGAAGCAAAAGCGATGGGAAATGAAGAACAGTCCGAGATGATCCGCTCTATTAACCAGTTGGTAAAATGGATTGGTATTGTGATTATTCCGATTGGAATCATTTTATTCTGGCAGGGCTATATCGTAAATGGAGAGACTTTCCAGAAGAGCATCGTTTCCATGGTGGCAGCAATTATTGGAATGATACCGGAGGGATTATATCTTCTGACGACCATTGCTCTGGCACTTGGAACCATGCGTCTGGCAAAGCGGCATGTACTGCTCCATGACATGAAGAGTATCGAAGCACTGGCAAGAGTTGATGTGCTCTGTGTCGATAAAACCGGAACCATAACGGAAGCCGGTATGGAAGTGGCAAAAATTGTTCCGGCGAAGGATGCGGAAAATACGTTTCTTCAGTCTCTGCTTCGGGATTATGCGTCAGCAGTGCCGGATAATAATGCTACTATGGAAGCAATTCGTGATTATCTGGAGCGGAAGGGCAAAGATAAGGATAGAGATAGTGATACCGATACCGATAATGACAGCAATAAAGATAAAACAGCGGAAGTACAGACCTTTATGGCTGCCCGGCGGAAAGCACTGGAGGTTATGCCGTTTACTTCTGCAACAAAATACAGTGGCGTTGTATTTGAGGATGGAAAATATCTTCTGGGTGCGCCGGAATTTGTCATGGGAAATGCCTTTGAAGAAATTGCAGATGAGATTAGGGAATATACGAAAAAAGGTTATCGTGTGCTTTTGCTGGCAAAATATCCGGGCAGTGATATCAAGGGAACCCTGACCGAAAAACCGGAGCCGCTGGGTTATGTGATTCTTTCCAATCCAATTCGTGAAAATGCGAAGAAGACCTTTGGTTATTTTAAGACTCAGGGTGTAGCAGTGAAAGTAATTTCCGGTGATAACCCGGAGACCGTATCCGAAGTGGCACGATGTGCCGGAATCGAGCATGCGGAGAAATATGTGGATGCAGGCACACTGGATACCGATGAGAAAATTTATGATGCGGCAGACCGCTATACTGTATTTGGACGGGTAACTCCGAAACAGAAGCAGAAGCTGGTACATGCATTGCAGGATGCGGGACATACCGTAGCAATGACCGGCGATGGAGTTAACGATATTCTGGCAATGAAGGATGCAGATTGCAGCGTGGCGATGGCGTCCGGAAGTGAAGCAGCAGCGCAGGCGGCACAGGTAGTTCTTTTAGATTCCGATTTTGCCCATATGCCGGATGTGGTATCAGAAGGACGGCAGGTAGTAAACAATGTGCAGCGTTCTGCCAGCCTGTTTCTGGTAAAAAATATATTCTCTCTGTTAATGGCAATCTTTGCAGTGGTATCGACAATTACTTATCCGTTAGAGCCGGCACAGATTTCCCTCATCAGTATGTTTACCATTGGGGCACCGGGATTCTTACTGGCATTGGAGCCAAACCGCAACCGTATTGAAGGACGGTTTTTACGGAAAGTATTATTAAAAGCATTTCCGGCAGGACTGACCGATGTATTAATCGTTGGTTCGCTGGTAGTCTGCGGAGAAGTATTTTCTATACCTGCCTCCGATGTGGCAACTGCATCCACCATGCTTTTATGTGTTGTAGGATTTATGATTCTGATTAAAATCAGCCATCCGATGAATAAGTTTAAATATGGAATTTTAATTTTTAATATCGCCGGGCTGCTTTTCTGCGGCATCTGCTTAAACCAGTTATTTGCCATGAGCCAGATGTCTAAGATTAGTATTCTTCTGATGATTGTATTTGCTTTTGCTGCAGAGTCACTGTTCCGTTACCTGACAATCGGGGTGGAAGGAATTGCAAAATTCATCAGTTCACGGGCACATCGCGGTGCTCCACAGAAGTAGAGAATACAATTAGTGTTTTGGTTCGTCCGAAATGCTGCAGTTCGTTGATGAAGTGGTCAAGCTGGATGGTAGTCTGAAACATGACTTCCACCAGCATGGCATAATCACCGGTGACACAATTACATTCAATCACATTGGGAATTCTATCGATGAAAGGGTAGAATTCCTTTTTTTGTGCCGGTTCCACCTCGAGATTAATGAAAGCCTTAATGTGATAGCCAAAGAGCATGGGATTTACAGTGGCATGATAGCCGGTTAAAATCCCTCGTTTTTCCAACCACTCAATCCGGGCAGAAACCGCCGGGGAAGATAAAAAGACTTCCTTTGCAATATCCTTGACCGGAGTGCGGGCATTTTCCTGTAAGATCCGGATGATGCTTTTGTCAATGTTGTCTAATTCTTTTTCCATAGAGGCTCCTTTCGTTTCCTGAAAAATACAGTTGATGTAAAAAATGAATTTATCTGCAAATATAATGCTGAAAAATGACAAATGAAATAGCAGGTAAAGTAATATATAAAATTTTGTAGCCGGTGAATATCAAATGGCAGGCAGCTGCAGAAAATATCTTCCTGACTCTGCGGGCAGATATATTTATGACACGGTTAGAGGCACTTGGCATTTTGTAGAAACATAGGCAACGCTGGTGCATGGACGCACCAGCGAGGCACAGATGAACATGGATGTGAATTTGTGCCGGTTGCCGGTTATTTTTCTATTCCTATCAAAATGCCTTAGTGCCCCTTGCCGTGGAATACATATCTGCGCAGAGGCAGGAGAATATTTTGCTGTATACACTGTCTGGATTTTACACATACAAGTATGTTGGCTTATTTTCAAGTATTATATCATACCTCTATTTTGTTGAAAAGACAGAGGTGAATTGGAAAATTAAATTCCAGTCCATTCACCCAAAAA
>NZ_QTWP01000001.1:805084-999894 GCF_003461185.1 Roseburia sp. AF20-18LB | reverse complement strand
ATCGTTAGATTTTTTGGTCTAACTTTTAGGGGTCGGTACATAAAGCTGGCTCCATAAAAATACCCCGGAAACAGAAAGATTCATTCTTTGGAAGAAGGAACCATCTGCTTCCGGGGTTTTCTATACTGCACTTTTTCGGAATAACTTCCTGCGCAGCAGGTAATAGGCAAGAAGCATCATGCTTCCGGTCAGTACCCAGGAAATCGGATAGATAACCATAACTACCCAGAACTCATGGAAATACCGGCAGACGGTAGATACCCAGATGAGCCGTAGGACACAGGAACCGAAAACGGTAATCAGTGCAGGCGACAGGGAATGTCCCAGTCCACGCATGGCGCCTCCGCTGATTTCATAGGTAGAAGTCAAAAGCTCTAAGGTTGTTGCAATTAACAGGCGCTGGACGGCAAAGGTAAGTACCTCCGGGTCGTTGCTGTAAAGGTGCAGGAAGAAGCCCCGTCCTAAGATGAAGACACCGGAAAGGAGTCCGCAGAAGATAAGGGAAAATATCATATTTAAACGGAATACCTTTTTGCAGCGGTCATATTTACCAGCACCGTAATTCTGGCTGGTGAAAGTAACAGTAGTCTGGGCAAAAGCATTTACCACAAAATAGGAAAAATATTCAAAGTTTAACGATGCGGCAGAACCAGCGACAGCATCAGAGCCGAAGCTGTTAATGGTGCTCTGGATGCAGACATTGGCAATGGAAAAGACCATACCCTGCAATCCGGCAGGAACGCCGATGACAAGAATCTTCTTTAATTCATGCCAGGAGATGGCAAGTGCCTTTGGCTCTAAACGAATCGGATCATCCTCATGCAGCAGGATGTAAATCAGGATTCCGGAGCTTACAATATTCGAAACCACGGTAGCGATAGCAACACCGGATACGCCAAGGTGGAAGGCAATGACCAGAATAAGATTCAGCCCGGTATTGATAACACCGGCTGCAATCAGTGCATAAAGCGGCCGTCTGCTGTCTCCAGTACTCCGGAGAATCGAGGAACAGAAGTCGTATAACAGAATGAATGGCATACCAAGGAAGTAAATCCGAAGGTATAAGACCGCAAGGTCAATGACATCATCCGGCGTTCCCATCAGTACCAGAACCGGTCTTGCAATAAACTGTCCCAAAACCAGCAGGAAAATGCCGCCAGCCAGAGCCACAACAATGGCAGTGTGAATGGCTGCTTTGATATTCTTATGGACACCCTGACCGATATATCGGGAAATAATAACATTCGAACCCAGTGAAATACCGATAAAAAGGTTAATCATCAAAGCAATCAGGGAACTGTTGCTTCCCACGGCAGCTAAAGCCTGGCTGCTGGCAAAGTTGCCGACGACAGCGGTATCCACAGAGTTAAAAAGCTGCTGTAAAATACTGCTGGCAGCCAGCGGCAGCGCAAAAATCAAAATTTTATTCCATAAAGGTCCATGTGTCATATCAATGGAGTTTTTCTTCTTTTCCATCATTTAAATCCCTCGTATATTAGATGTATTGGCAATCGCGAAAGAAAAAGATTCTAAAATATTTTAAGAAATAAATCTTTTGTTTCTTTTTCTTTCGCAATTGCTCTATCATTCATGATAACCACAGTGATTATAGTTTCACGGAAAAGAAAAGTCAATAGAATGGATTCTGGATAGAATAAATAAAAAAAGATTGATTTTTTGAAAAAATTGAAGACAATAGAAAAAGATACTCGTTATATATTATGAGAACGTTCTTAAGAGACAAGGAGGTGGATAAAAATGTGTCAGGAACCATTTACGCAGATGGTTCATAAATACCAGAATCTGGTATTTTCTATTTGCGTTAAGATGACCGGAGATTACTTTGCAGCAGAAGATTTGACGCAGGAAACATTTTTATCTGCCTACCAGCACAAGGAAGAGTTCGACGGTAAGAATGAGAAAGCCTGGCTTTGCAGGATTGCTTCGAATAAATGTATTGATTACAGCAGACAGGCGGCAAGGCGGATGGTACCCACCGAAGACGAAGTCTTAGGAAGTCATCCGGCGAGAGCAGGGGGACCGGAAGAGCAATGCATCGAAGAGGTGGTCCGGGAAGAACTGCAGGAAAAATGCGGACAGTTGAAACCACCTTATGATGAAATCGCAAAGCTGTACTTCTGTGAAGAACATCCTGCCGGCGAGATAGCAGAGTTAAAGCAGAAGAATTTGAAAACCGTGCAGACACAGATATACCGGGCGCGGGCAATGCTTAGAAAACTATATGGAAAGGAGCGGAGCTGATATGAGAAAAGAAGATACACAGGAGTATTTAAGTGACGAAGCGTTAGAAGCACTGATCCGGGAAACAGAAGAAGGACCGATGATAAAAGCACCGGAATATTTAGAAGAAAATATTCTACATAAAATTGAGCAGCAGCAGAAGGTTATTGTATACAAAGAAAAAGTGTCAGCGAAGCGGAAGCTCCTGACTTATAGCATGAAAGTAATGGTTGCGGCGGCAGCGGCAATCGCATTTCTGATTGTAGTTCCTACGGTGGAGCAGCAGAGTAGACCGGACATGGAAACTTATGTGGCAGAAGCAAAAGAGCAGGTCAATAAGGACTTACAGGAACAGAAAGAGAAAGCGAAAAAGCGTAGTGAAGAGCAGAATTTCTTGCAGAGCGTAAATGATGCGTCCAGTGCATTTTGCAATTTTATTACTGAGACGACAAATGGATGGTTTTTAAAGGAGGAAAGATAACATGACGAAAAAGAGAAATGGATTTTTAAGATTTTGCTGTTCCCTTTTACCGGGAGCAGGGGAAATGTATATGGGATTTATGAAAATGGGCTTAAGCCTGATGTCGATGTTCTTTGGCATTATTGTAGCAGCATCCATTTTTGAACTTGGACCGCTGGCAGTGCTTGCAGTAATTGCATGGTTTTACAGCTTCTTCCATGTACACAATTTAGCAGGCTTATCAGATGAAGAATTCTATGCCGTGGAGGATGAGTATTTATTCCATTTAAGTGGAGAAGGCGGGAAAGATAAATCCTTTGTAAAGCGTTATCATACCATTATTGCAGTCGTGCTGATTCTGCTTGGTATTATGTTAATCTGGAACAGTTTCTATTGGATGATTGCAAATTTAATTCCGGATGAAACGGTCTGGGTACTTCAGGAAATCAGTTACCGGCTTCCAAGACTGCTGGCAGGAATTGCAATTATAGCAGCAGGAATTTATCTGGTTCATGGTAAGAAAAAATCCCTTGAGGAAGAAGAGAAAAAGGAGGCATAAGGAAAATGGATGAGAATGTGAAAGAAGTACGCACCCACAGAGTGGGCAGCATTACCTTAGGCAGTGCACTGGTTTTATTTGGAATCCTGTTTCTGGTGCATCTGTTTGTGCCGGTATTGACCTATGAAATCATTTTCCATATTTGGCCATGTATCTTTATCCTGCTTGGAATAGAAATTCTTCTTGCCAACCGGAAGAAGAATGTGGAATTTGTCTATGATGGTAAGGCGGTATTCCTTACCATCACATTAACCTTCTTTGCCATGCTGATGGCAGGAGCAGATGTGGCAATTCAGCAGGCAGATATCTACATGCACCTTTAAGAATGCAGCATTAAGAATGTACCTTTAAGAGGAATGCTCCTTCCGGTATTGCTTTGGCGTCATTTTGTGCTTGTTTCGGAAAGCCTTAATAAAATGGCTGCAATCGGAAAATCCGGTTTCCTGACTGATATAATTCAAGTCAAGATTGGTAAAGAGCAGCAGATCCTCAGCCTTACAAAGGCGGATAAATTCAATATATTTTTTACAGGACTGGCCATAGAGTTCCCGGAAGCTTTTGGCAAAATAGGAATAACTCATATTACACATTCTGGCAAGGTCTTCCACCTTTAATGGCTCCTGGGCATGAGCGTCGATATATTCCGTAATGGAATGTATGGACGCTTCTTCTGTATTTTGCGGAATAGCCAGAGATTTATCCGTATTAAAACCCTGTGCCCGCCAGATACGCAGGATAAAGGTTAAAAGGGAATTAATCTGGGACTGTACCAGAATCCGGTAACCGTATTCCTGCTGCTGCATTTCGTGTTCACAGGAGGAAAAGATTCCGGCAATGGGATAGTCTGTTAACATCGCTTTGGAAAAATATTTCGGAGCATGGGAATCACCCTTCGCCAGATTAAAAAGTGATACAAAATTAATCCCAGAAAAAGTGGTACTTAATGCATTGCCGGATGGTGCAAGCTGGTTTAAGTCAAATTTCATGACATAATAAACCAATGGCTGCTCTGTGGCAGTATAGATAGAATGGATTGCCTGCGGAAGAAATAACGTCATATCACCTTCTTCTAGTACATAAGTATCATCATCACAGTTGATGATGGCGGTGCCCTCTAACATATACAGAATTTCAACAAAATAATGCCAGTGGGACCGGATAGGAAAAGAATGGATTCTCGTATTAAATAAGAAACATTCAAAAGGAGCATTCAGCCGGTCGCTGTATTCAAAAAGTGAATTCATAAAGTCGTCCCCCAATATATCTGAAATAAATGAATTCCTGTTATAAGAGATTTTTACTATTTTTATAATAAATCATTATAGCAAGATTCCAGGGTGAATGCTATAGTTTCCATCATAAAAAGTCATTGAAAGAGGAGAACGGAAACACTTACCATGGAATATATCTGCGGCATGACATATGCACCATTTGCAAGAAAAGGGAGCTATCAGGAGAAGAGTGCTTTTGACAGCTTAAAGAAAATGAAAGAAAATACCAACAGCAATTTTGTTATTTTAGCACCAAACGGCTTGCAGGATACGGCACAGTCGGAAGAGATTGGTTATACTTCTGAAGCAACGGTGTCAGATGATGAATTAAAGGGCATGATTGATTATGCGAAAGAGCTTGGCATGCGTGTGGCATTAAAGCCTACGGTAAACTGCAAAAATGGAACCTGGCGTGCCCATGTCAATTTCTTTGATGAAGACGTAGTCTGTGAACCAAAGTGGTGTAACTGGTTTGAATCCTATACAGAATTTCAGCTTCATTATGCAAGGCTGGCAAAAGAAATGGGTGTGGAAATGCATATTGCAGGCTGCGAAATGGTTATGGCAGAGCGCAGGGAAGCAGAGTGGCGGAAGCTGATCGCTGATATCCGGAGTGAATTTGACGGACTTGTTTCCTATAATACCGATAAATATCAGGAGCATAATGTGAAATGGTGGGATGCAGTAGATGTGATTTCTTCCAGTGGCTATTATCCGTTGGAGGACTGGGAGAACCAGCTTGACCGGATTGAAGCGGTGGTAAAGAAATTTCAAAAACCATTTTTCTTTGCAGAGGCAGGATGTATGTCTATCGTGGATTCTAATAAAGTGCCAAATGACTGGACGGTGCAGGGAGAAGCAGATGCTAAGGGACAGGCAGACTGGTATGAGGCAATGTTTGAAGCCTGCTTAAAAAGAGAATGGGTGAGGGGCATGGCATTCTGGTCCTGGAACAGTCATCTCTACACGAAGAATGCTGCCCTAAAGAGAAAAGATTATGAAATATATGCAAAACCAGCGGAGAAAATCGTGAAAAAATACTACGATTCTATTCAAAAGTAACAAAAAGTCAAATGACTTAAAACAAACTGTTATGTCATATGGAATCCGTACATTCTGATTTTTTTTAATAAAATAGATTTCTACCATTTTTAAGGTAAAACACTCTATCCCGGAACAGTTGTTTCGTGGTAGAGTGTTTTTATAACGAAATCGATTGAGAAATCCTTCTGCAATTGTGAAAAATGATATATTTTTATGATTAGAATATATCTGAGAGGTTTGCCGAAGTACGAATGCATTTTAAGGGCTGTTAGGGGCACCTGGAATTTTGTCCGACATCTGGCAACACTGGCACAGGGAAGTGCCAGCGAGGCACATATGAACATGGAAGTGAATTTGTGCCGGTTGCCGGAAGAAAGAACAGGTCTCGCAAAATTCTTAGTGCCCCTTGCAGTTCTTATGCGGCATCCGTGCTCGGTAAACTGCGCAGATATTGCATAAAAAAATAAATGTCATTTTTTACAATAGCAGAAGAATAACACAAGAAATAGAATCAGGAGGAAAACAAATGTTTCGAAAAGATTTTGTATGGGGCGTTGCCAGCAGTGCCTATCAGGTAGAAGGAAGAGACAAAAACGATGGCGCAGGAACCTGCATCTGGGACACCTTTACCGAAGAGGGAAGAACTTTCGAACATCATAATGCCTATGTCAGTGCCGATGACATGCACCGTTATAAAGAGGACTATGCGCTGATGAGAGAACTTGGTGTGAAGGCATACCGTTTTTCCGTAAGCTGGGCGAGACTGATGCCGGAGGGAAGCGGAAGAGTCAATGAAAAAGCGGTGGCACTCTATCGTGATATGATTCTTGAAATGAAGAAAAACGGCATTGAGCCATATATGACACTTTATCACTGGGAACTTCCACAGGCATTGGAGGATAAAGGCGGCTGGCTCAATGAAGAAATCATAGATTGGTTTGCAGAATATGCAAAAGTAGTAGCAGAGAATTTTACTGATATCTGCGACAAGATTTTTACTTTGAATGAGCCACAGTGCTTTATCGGACTGGGATATTACCGTGGTATTCATGCACCGGGAAAGAAAGTCACACCAGAGGAAAGCTTCCGGATTGCGCATAATGCATTGCGGGCACATGGAAAAGCAGTTATTACTCTCCGGAAATATGCAAAGCAGCCGATACAGATTGGCTATGCACCAACCAGTGGGGTGGCATATCCGGCAAGTAATTCTCCGGAAGATATTGAAGCTGCAAAGAAGGTATATTTTGGCTTTTATAATGATGTCGACAACTGGACCTGGAATGTATCCTGGTATTCCGACCCGGTTATTTTAGGACATTATCCAAAGGAAGGTCTTGAGAAATACAAGGAGTATCTGCCGGAAATCACGAAAGAAGATATGGAACTGATTCACCAGCCCATTGATTTTTACGGTCAGAATATTTATAACGGATATCTGGTTCGTGCAGGAGCAGATGGAGAGCCGGAATTTGTAGACCGTCCGGCAGGATTCCCAAAGACTGCCGCAGAATGGCCGGTGACACCGGAATGCCTATACTGGGCAGGAAAATTCCTCTACGAACGTTATCAGCTTCCGATTTATATTACGGAAAATGGAATGTCCTGTCATGACAATGTGGAAGCAGATGGCAGTGTACATGATGCCAACCGTATCCAGTTCTTAGATGAGTACCTTGGCAATCTGCAGAAGGCGACGGATGAAGGAGCAGAGATTGCCGGTTATTTCTTATGGACTTTTTTGGACAATTTCGAATGGCATGAGGGCTATTCCGAACGGTTCGGAATTATTTATGTGGACTTTGCAACTCAGCAGCGTTATGTAAAGGATTCAGCATTCTGGTATAAGAAAGTCATGGAAAGCAATGGAGCAGCGTTATCCTGCAACCAGCCGGATAGAAAAATCCGGATAGAGCGTGGTGCTGCAGAAGTAACAGGTGCAGGATTTAAGGTAGAGAGGGAAATGGATCTGCTGCTTTCTGACAGCACAGATGTCATTTATGTGGCATCCGGCAGCGGTTTAATTGGCAGCATCTGGGTAGATACCGGAGACAGACTTACGATACCGGAGGGCATCCGGAAGATGCATTGCAGTGGAAAAATGACACTGGTGCAGGCGTAGCATGAAAAAATAATTGTTTCTTCTAGACCAGAGAAAATGAGAATAAAAAAAGTTTCTTTTATTCCGATGAGCAATCAGAAGGAATAGAAGAAACTTTTTTTGCTTTACAGGAAATTGCTTTCCTGTAAAGCAAAAAACGCTCCACGAGGATGCGCACTGCGGCGTATAAGGTAGATGTCGCAAGCGCCCGCCGCAGGCGCGGGAATGTGCAAGGCACATTCTTTTTTAATGTTCAGATACATTTTAGATACAAATATATGTTAAAATAAACATCAAAGAGTAGTAAAAGGAGCGGGCAGCATGATACGGATATTGGTTGTAGAGGATGAAAAGGCAATATCGGATTTAATCCGGCTGAATCTGATGAAGGCAGGCTATCAGTGTGTCTGTGTATACAATGGAATGAAAGCTGCAGACCTGTTGGAAACAGAAAATTTTGATTTGATTATATTGGATGTTATGCTGCCGGAATTAAATGGATTTGAATTGATGGAATACATCCGTCCAATGGGAATTCCGGTGATTTTTCTGACTGCAAAGGATTCCCTAAAAGACCGGATGCAGGGGCTGACCTCCGGGGCAGAGGATTATATGGTAAAGCCTTTTGAAGTGGTAGAACTTTTGGCACGGGTTAATATTGTGCTGCGCCGCTATCATAAGATGGAGCAGAAGATTACTTTTATGGATATTGAATTAGACAGTGAAAATCAGGTGGTGACAAAGGCAGGAAAAGAAGTGGAGCTTACGCCAAAGGAATTTGAACTCTTAGAAATTCTGATGCGCAACCGGAATATTACACTGTTCCGGGAAAGAATCTATGAAGAAATCTGGGGAACGGAATATTCCGTAGAGTCAAGAACCTTAGACCTTCATATCCAGAGATTACGGAAAAAACTGAATCTTGGAGCGGAGCTTAAAACAGTATTTAAGGCAGGATACCGGTTAGAGGATAAAGCATGAAATTTCGATATAAAGTATTAATTACAAATTTAATCCTGCTTTCCGTCAGTCTGGGACTGGTGGGGTATCTGATGATACATAAGAATTTTGAACTGGCGAAGGAAACACAGATTTCTAATGCAGTCATTCAGAATAATCTGGTGCAGTCCTCGGTGGAATATGAAGTACTTCAGGCGTTGAACCGGGAAGAGTCGGTAAAGGGCGCACTTCCAGACATTGGAGCACAGGTTAGCAGCGGTATGCGGGCAGAAAATGTGACATTTTTTATTTATTATGGGGATAAGCTGGTTTATAACGAAACAGAAGAAAATGCCAATTTAAAGAAAGTCTGGGAAGCACAGCAGGAGGATGGAAATAAGAACTATGCCATCTTTGAAGAGGACGGTCATTATTATATTTATGTGACGGCAGCCAGTAAGGTAGGGGATGAGAACCTCTGCATGATCAGCAGAAGTGATGTGTCCGATGCCTACGCATTAAGAGACCGGGAAATCCGTTATTTCCGGCTGATTCTTTTCATTTGCCTTATGATAGACTCTCTGCTTATTTATGTTATCAGCCGGTATCTGACCAGACCATTGGAGCAGTTGAACCGGGTGGCAGAGGAGATTACCGATGGCTCTTATGAGACGAGGATTACAGTAAAGAGTCAGGATGAAGTAGGACTTCTGGCAGAAAACTTTAACCGGATGGCAGAAGCAGTATCAGAAAAGATAGGAGAGCTTCAGGGAATGGTACGGAAAAGGGATCAGTTTGTAGCAGACTTTACCCATGAGATTAAGACACCGATGACTTCCATTATCGGTTATGCAGATACCATGCGTTCCATGGAGCTTCCAAGAGAAGAACAGCTGCTGGCATTAAGTTATATCTTTTCCGAAGGCAGACGGTTAGAGCGGATGTCGGGAAAGCTCTTTGATTTGATTTATTTAAGGGAACATGAAATGGAAAAGGAAGCAGTTCAGGTTGAAAATGTAAGCAGTGAAGTACTTAAGGTGGTGACACCGTCCCTTGCGACAAAAGGGCTTGTGTTAAAGGAAAATATCGAGCCGGCAGTACTGTACGGAAATAAAGAACTTCTGGTGACTGTACTGGTGAATTTACTGGATAATGCAAGAAAAGCATCCAAAGAGCATGGTGTCATTGAATTTAGCGGAAAGAGAATACAGGAAGAAGAAAATCCATTTTATTATGAACTTTCCGTAAAAGATTATGGAATCGGCATGACCAAGGAAGAGACAGAGCGGATTTGCGATGAATTCTATATGGCAGATAAATCCCGGGCAAGACAGGAAGGCGGAGCCGGAATCGGAATGTCATTAGTGGCATTGATTTTAGAACATCATCAGGCGGAACTTATCGTAGAAAGTGAGCCAAAAAAGGGGACGAAGATGCGGATATGTTTCAGAAAAGAAGGACAGGAAAACGAAAAAGAACAAAATTAAAGATAAAAGGAAGTGTCTGTGGAATGATAGCAGGAACACTTCTGGTGGTGCTGACAGGAATTTTTCTGCCGGGAATTCTGATTGAAGGGCAGGAACGTAAAGCAGTGGGAGAAGTGCAGGCGGTTCCGGCACAGTATATTGCTTCCGATTCCCTGCTGGCAAAGGAGGCATCGGAAAGCCTTAAGCTTAATGACCGCATCCAGCTGATTACCGGGCAGTGGGAGAGTGAGACACAGGAAGCCTATTCCTATGAGATGACTTTAAAGGATTACGAGGCAGCGGCACTGGCAAGAGACAGTATGGAAGCCATTTATCAGAAAGGGCAGTATCCTTCTGATTTAGCTTCTTCTTATGCCAACTGGTATACCTGGGAAGCATTTCCGGAGAAAGCGGTGGATACAACATTTCATACCTACAGTGCCTACTACTGGAAACTTATTTTTACAAAATATGATGGCACAGAGAAGCATGCGGTATTTCTGTTAGAGGATGGCACCGTTTTGCTGGCGGAGGCAGAAGGAAAAGATATTTTATCGGATGTTACAGCTACAGAGGAAGCTTCCTCATCCGTTAAAGACAATGAAGAAGAAAAAACAGTGGATAAAGAGCTGGCAGAACAGCTTTCCTACACGGGGTTGGACGTAGCCGGACTGAGGATAAAATCCGATAACATACAGGAAGAAAAGGATGCCACATACCGGTACTTTGAACTCTTTGATAAAACAAGATTTATCTATGGAATCAGCACAATATCAGATAGCCAAACGAAGCGTAACATGGTAAAATAAAAAAGAAGGCAAGGTATTTTCAGTGGCATAGATGGTCACCTGCAGTTATTGCGAAAATGATCCTTCCATGTATGATTTGGGAAATTTTGTTCTGGAACAGGCTTTGTGGGACAGTAAAAGCTTTTTACAGCAGAAGCCTTCCGGTATCGGTAATCAATGAGCGGATGGCAGTATTAAGAGGCTATGGAATCAAATTTGCCCTGGATGATTTTGGAACAGGAAGTTCATCTTCTGCCATGGAACTTGAGATGCTGATTGATGAGATTAAGATTGATATGAGCTTTATCCGGAAGATTCTTGTAAATAAAAAGAATAAGGCGATTGTCCAGAGCATGGTGGATTTTGCCAATGCAGCCAATATCAAGAGTTGTCTGGAGGGCGTGGAAAATAAGGCATTAGAAGATTATCTCCGGACTGTGGGAGCCACATGGTTTCAGGGATACTATTATTCCAGACCGGTTGGAGCAGATGAACTGGAGATACTTCTTTCGAACAGCTGGAAAAAATAAGAAAAGACAAAAAATAAAAGTAAAAATAGAATGATCAAGACCGGCAGTTTTGTGGCGATAAGAAATACAGCCATAGAATTGCCGGTTTTATTTACGCGAGCAACGAGCCAAAGTCCGTGCTTGTACGAGACCTTGGCGACTGCCGCGATAACTTGAGAAACTCGCGGAGCGTGTTTCTCATAGTTGTAATGATAAGATACAAAAAGTTTACATCTTCATGTTAAAGTAACACCAGAAACGAGGAAAATGGAAAGGTAAACAGAAAATAAAAGATGGAAAACGGAGGGGACAGCATGAAACATCCAATCTTACGAAAAATGATTCTGGCAGGTATGGTGATGGTACTTCTTACCGGATGTGGTGAGAAAAAAGTAGATTATGAGATGGAAACAGAACAGGAAACCAAAGGGGTGGTTGGTACACTGGATGAATTCCGGGAAGCGGATAACTGGGATGACAGCTTTACGGTAACAACCTCTGACGGAGATGTGAAGGTAAGAATCAATGCAACTATTGATGTGCCGGAAGCAGATGCCATGTCTGTGGTAGCGGCAGAAGAATTAAAGATAGATGTCGATTATAAGAAAAAGTTCCTGAAAGCATATTTTAAAGATTCTGAAATTTATTACCATGATTTTGAGCATCTGACAAAAGAAGAATTGCAGACTGCCGTTGACAGCATGGATGGAACGATTGTTACTGTCCAGTCTCAAATCGATGATTTGGAGAATAATGCACATCATCAGGATGTAGAAAGACATAAGGAAATGCTGAATGACTGGAAGGAAGAAACCGAAGAACAGAAAAAACAATACGAAAAAGCATTAGAGACTGCAAAAGATACCTATACTGTAGCAGAGGATTATGACAGCTGCAATGAATATGCAGGGTATTGCGGAGACCTTTTATGTAATGTGCGATTTGAAGTAAAAGAAACAAACGAAAATGCAATTGCCTACATTGTGGCATCGCCATTAGTGAAAAACAAGACGGACATTTATGTGAATCAGTATTATGGCCCACAGTCTCTAAAGGATTATGATGCTGTATATGGGAATGATACAGTAACTGCATATATCGACAATTCGGAAAAGGAAAATGGATGCAGTATTTCCCAAGAAGATGCAAAGCAGTTAGTGGAGCAGTTCTTAAAAGA
Organism: Roseburia sp. AF20-18LB; assembly: GCF_003461185.1. NCBI lineage: Bacteria > Bacillati > Bacillota > Clostridia > Lachnospirales > Lachnospiraceae > Roseburia > Roseburia sp. AF20-18LB. The sequence continues at coordinate 987,339 of NZ_QTWP01000001.1, read as the reverse complement.
AACAGGACGTGATAATCAGGTGCTTTACGGGCAGCAGGATTATTCCTGGGATGGCGCAAATGAGATAGAAGTGGATGGAGAACAGTATACCGATTATGCGGAGGTCATCGACTGGGGCTACCTCTTTGGCTATGGAACCGGTGTCAATGGACTGGCATTTAGTGATTCTTTGGATTATAACGACTTTGATATTTCCTGGGTTACGCTGGAAAACAGTGATGTAAATTTTGAATTAGAGGATGAGATACAATTTGCGGTTACGGATAATGGAATTACAGAAGTATTTATGCACTATCCGGTAAGCATTACAAAGATTTCAAAAGAAGTGGAACTGCTGCCGTTATCAACGATTCAAAATATAATCAAAGATGAGATTATAAAAAATGGAGACGATTACCAACTGGATGAGTGCAAGAGTTTTAATAAGTTAAAGCTTGGTTATGCGCGTATCAAAGATGACCAGAAGGAAGGCTGTTACAGTTATGTGCCGGCGTGGTGTCTTTATATGGCATCCGGAAATGATATGAACCGGCATCCGGTATTTGTCAATGCCATGGATGGTACACTGATTCATCCTTTGGATGAAAGGTAAGGTGTGCCTATGGCAGATAGAAAGAAAAGAACTGGAAAATGGAAACTGCTTTTGTGCCTGGCAGCAGGCAGTTTGCTGACGGGATGCGGAAAAGCAGAGCCAGAGCTTGCGTCAACTGCCCGGACACCATATGAGAAGCTGGCTTATGATACCACGGAAGTGAAAAAAGGAAATCTGACGCCGGAAATTACCTTGAAATTAAAAGCAGAGGGTTTGGAAAAGATTACTTATGATGCAACAAATACGGAATTGAAATTAGACAAAGTATATGTGGCAGTAGGCGATAAAGTGGAAAAGGGAGAGTTGCTGGTATCCTTCCGTTCAGACAGTCTGGAAGCAAAAATGATACAGTATCAGGATGAGATTGCGGATAAACAGCTTCTGGTGGAACATTATGTAAACCTCATGAGCTGTGATGCATCCCTGGATTATAATGAAGATATTGCAAATTTAAAGCGGGATATTGAAGTAGCAGAGCTTTATGTGGAAGAGACAGAAGAAAAGCTGTCCCGCTATCAGATTACAGCAAAAGAATCTGGAACCATTACAGCCATGGACACTTATCTGCAAAAAGGAGGCTTTGTGCCGGGAAATAATCTGATTACTGAAGTGTGTGGAACCGGTAACTATGAAGCAGACCTGCCGGAAGGCTATGAATTTAACATGGGAGATACTTATACAGCTACACTGGATGCACTGTCCTATGAATTAAAGGTTGCCGGTGTGGAAGAAAATAAAATCATATTTTCACCGGTATCGGATATGACATCACTTTCAGAGGCAGACGTGCTGAGTCTTGTGATTACGAAGCCCACGCTGGAAAATGTCATTTATGTGAAAGCCTCTGCCGTAAAGGAAGGTGAAGAGGGACACTTTGTCTATCTTCTGGATGATAGCGGATATCGAAAGGTAGTGCCGGTAACGGTTGGAGAAAAAGTAGGGAATCATTGGGTTGTTACATCCGGACTTTCCGGTGGAGAGAAGGTGACTCTGTGAGAAAGAAAAAAAGTTACGCAGGAAACGCACAAAGCGTGATTCCAGTAGTCCTGACAGGCCTGTTTTTTGTAATGTTAATTGGCGGCTGTGGAAGTAAGAAAACAGAAACAATACCAGACCTGGAAGAGCCGGCGGCAAGTAATGCTTCTTATCAGCAGGTGACCTATGGAAATATCGGAACCACCAACGTGCTGCTGGGAACGGCAGTGCCAAAGGAGTACGGACAGGCATATGAAGCCAATGTCACGGTGACAAAGATTCTGGTAGAACCGGGCGATACCGTAGAAAAAGGTGATGTGCTGGCATACGCAGATGTAGACGAGGCAAGTGCGTCCCGGAAAGCAAAGCAGCAGGAGCTGTCGCATGAAAATACCGTATACGAATTAAACCAGAAAATCAACCAATTGCAGCAGGATAAATTGGCAAACCAGCAGAAGCAGCAGGATACTGCAGAGAATAACATTCAGGATGCCGCAGAGAATAACATTCAGGAAGAGGATGATATGCAGGAATCTGCAACAGAGAATAACACGCAGGAGACAGAGGCAGAGGCAGAGGACATCACCTCCCAGATAGCCGTCCTGCAGGAAAACAGCCGCTACGATACGAAGCTTCATGAGTACCGGGTGCAGAAGCTGAATGAAGAGATTGCAGCATTGGACGCTCTGATAGCAGATGGAACGTTAAAGGCAAATCACAGTGGTGAAGTGGTTTATACCAAGAGCCTGACCGTAAACCGGAAAGCCGGCGTGGGAGAAAATGTTGCGATTGTGGCAGATACTGAAGACCTTGCAATAGAGCTTAAGGATGTAACGGTGCAGAATTATAAGTATAAAGATGTTTCCGAAAAATATATGCTGCAATCCGGCGAAAGAGTGCCGGTTACTGAGCGGGAATACAGCACCGATGAGCTGGTACTTGCAAAGATAAATAATAATTATCCTAATGTTTTGATAGAAAAGCCGGAGGGCGTGGAGCTGAAAGCCGGAGAGCTATATCCCATTTATTTTGAAGAGAAAAAAGCGGAGCATGTCCTTCTGGTGGGAAACGATTCCCTGTATCAGGAAGATGGGGAAACTTATGTTTATGTGAAAGCCGGGGATGATACCAGAGAAAAGCGTAAAGTAACAGCAGGGGCGGCAGATGACCATAATACCCAGATTACGGATGGATTAGCGGAAGGAGAAGCAGTCTATTATGAGACTACGGAGCGGATGCCTTCGGATTATACCGAGTATACGGTGGAGCGGTCAGATTTTCAGGTGGAAAATCACGGATTAAAATTAAGCAGGGCAGATAAGAATGCCAGGGTCTATCTTGCTGCAAAAGAAGGAGAGATTGTAAAAATAGCGGTAGAAAAGGATGCGGAAGTGAAAAAAGGTGACCTTCTTTATATCATCAATACCGGAGAAGGAAAGGCAGCCATTACAGAAGCCGCCAATGCCATTGAGACAGAGAATACTGCTTATCAGAAACAGCAGACAGACTATGATGCACAGCTTATAGAATTGCAGAATGCCACAGATTCTGTCAGTGACTATGACCGGCAGATGATAACCCTTCAAAAAGAGGTTGCAGAAGCAGACCATAGCTATACGCTGCAACAACTGCAGGCAGCTTACGATACGTTAAGCCGCGGAAATGACGGAACCGGAAAATTATCCGTTTATGCAGATGAAGATGGACAGGTTTCGAAAATAACTGTCTGGGAAGGAGACACGGTGGAAGCCGGAGATGAAATTCTTAAGATGAAAGGAGAAGCATCAGACTTACTTCTGGTGCAGATGGTGAGCAGTAAGTCCGTAACGGTGTATACGGATGATATTGCAGAGGCGGGAGAACCGGTAAGTATTACATCCGGGGATACGACTTACACCGGAACCTGTGTGGGATTTGCAGCAGGCAGCAATAATCTGGATGAGGGCTGTCTTTATATCGATGAAAATGGTGCTCATTATACCTTTCAGACAACCTCCGGGTATGATACACCGGCATTTTATGTACGGATGAATGATGAAATCGTAGATGATATGGGAAATGGAGAAAGCGTGGACTTCCCTTATATTTCCATGGAGGATGTTATAGTGCTTCCGGCAGGAATGATTTATGAAGAGAAGGATGCAATGCATCCGGATAAAGTGTCATATTTTGTGTGGAAGATAGAAGGGGACCATCTGGTGAAACAGTATGTTTTACTGGATGATACACTTACCGGAAATGGGAAAGTGGTTCTCTTTGGAATAGAGTCTGGCGATGTACTGGCAAGAGAGTAGGAGGATTTGGAATGTTACGTTTTGTCTTTTGTAAAATAAAGAATAAAAAAGGACTGAATTTGTGCCTGCTTCTTGGAATTACATTATTTATCGCATTATTTGTCTGTCATCCGATGTTTGAACGTGGTGCTGGAAATCAGGTGCTAAGAACCGGATTTGAGACTTATGCCAAGGAACAGGAAACATTTCCTGCAGTGATGAATCGTAGTGGCAGCTATTCTTCGAAGGATTATAGTTCTGCAAAGGAAGTGTTAGAGAAACTTGTGGCATATGAGAAAAAATGGACCGAATATGTGGCGGTGGATACCGTGGCATCGGAGCAGTATTTAAGCCTTTCCGGTGGAAAAGCAGATACCAGCCTGGGCGGAACCAATGAATATTTTACCGTTGGATATCTGCCGGAATTATCGAAGAACACAGATATTACATACGGAGAGGGTTTAGACAGCGGAAATCAGGTGAAAATAAACGGCTGTTATCCATGCCTTGTCAGTGAAGAGACGATGGATGCCTACGGACTGGTGACAGGAGAAGTGCTTCATATGAAAATCCAGGGTGAAGCAGAAGTTTATGAAGTGGATTTTAAGGTGACAGGCATCATAAAAGAAAAGAATATCAATGATAGTTACTGGTATCACACGCTCAGTGATTTTGGAAATACACTGTTTGTATCAGAGAATACTTTTGATGCCATGATAGATTCCTTTGGACAGGATGAAATCAGTTACGAAGAAAATCTGATGTTAGATTACCGGCAGATAGATGCAAAGCATGCGGCAGAATATGCAGATTATATGCAGCAGTTCCGGACATCAGATACAAAGTATCGGGATAATATGGCAGATACCCTGACGTCCTTTTTCACAAAACAGCGGACGATACAGCAGATGTTGTGGGCATTGGAACTGCCATGCATTGTACTGCTGCTGTTATTTATCTATATGGTATCCTCCCAGATACTTTCTCTGGAAGAAGGGGAGATTGCAGTACTCCGGAGCCGTGGAGCAACAAAATTGCAGGTGGGTGCGATTTACCTGTTGCAGGCATCCTTTCTGGCACTGACAGGCGCAGCGATTGGACCTTTGCTGGGTTACGGAATGTGCAAAGGAGCAGCTTCCACCGACGGATTTTTAAAATTTACCGGAAAAGATGTAAGCATGTATACCTTAAATGGCGGAATGATTCTCTACGCTCTGGTGGCGGCGGCTATTGTAATTCTGTTTCTGACCATACCGGCGCTGCGGCGGACAAAATACACCATTGTAAATGAAAGTATGGCAAAAAACGGTGTTGTGAAAAATCCATTTTGGAAAAAATGTTATCTGGATATTCTGCTATTACTTTTATCCGGGTATCTGCTTTATAACTACAACCGGCAGAAGGAGAGTCTTGCAATGGAAATGATTGCCGGAAAGGGAATGGACCCGGTAATCCTTTTGAATACATCGGTGTTTATACTGGCAGCAGGATTATTGTTTATACGTCTCTTTTATAATCTGATTCTTGCAGTGGACAGAGTTTTTAAGAACAGATTCCACCCGGCAGGATATGCGGCATTTTTACAGTTGAAAAGAACCTGGTATCAATCGGGATTTTTAGCAGTGTTTCTCGTTATGACCATAGCCAGTGGAATCTTTGATGCGAATATGGCACGGACCATGAATCAGAATATGGAAGAGCAGATTGCATATGTCACCGGAGCAGATGCAGTGGTGGAAGAAAACTTCCGGCTGCAGGTTTCGAAAATGGAAGAAAAGGAAACCAGCTGGAAATATCTGGAGCCTGATTTTGGAAGATATGAAACATTAATCAAAGAAAATGTCTGTGAAAATGCCACAAGGGTACTGATCGATGAAAAGACGGATATTACTGCGAAAAACGGAACAGTTTTTGATGGAAAACTTATGGCAATCCACACAAAAGGATTCGGGGAGACTGCACGGCTTAAAGCTGGTGTCAACAAAGAACACTGGTTTTATGCACTGAATGCACTGGCAGAGGAGCCGGATGGGGTAATAATTTCTTCCAATCTGGCAGACAAATTAAAGTTAAAGGTGGGAGATACTTTAAGTTATACAAGGTATCTGCCGGCAGAGATTGGTGAAGATGCCATGGGCAGCAGGCAGGCAAAGGTCTGTGCAATCATAGACTGCTTCCCTGGTTATGAAAGATATGCTTATGTAAAGGATGAAGAAGGCAATTTAAATGAACAGGAACAGTATCTTCTGGTAGCAAATTATGCCACCGTTATCAGTGCTTTTGGTCAGACCCCTTACCAGGTGTGGATGAAGCTTTCAGATGGTGTGAAAGAGACTATGTTTACGAAAAGTTTTGCGGCAGCAGGCGTTCAGCCGCAACATATTACCTTATTGCAGGAACAGCTTGCCGGCAACCGGAATTCAGCCATGGTACAGGTGACAAATGGAATGTTTACATTAAGCTTTATTTTATCATTGGTGATATGTTCTGTAGGATTTCTGCTGTATTGGATCATGACACTGAAAAAACGGGAATTGCTGTTGGGAGTCTACCGTGCAATGGGAATGCGGATGGGAGAAGTCCGGAAGATGATTTTAACGGAACAGCTTTTTGCCTCGGCAGGACCGGTACTGGCAGGTGGAGGAATCGGAGCAGTGACAACGCTTTTGTTTGTACGTCTGCTTATGGTGGTCTATCTGCCGCAAAAGCATAATCTAGCCATAGAAATATACATTTATCCTACAGACCTTTTGAAGCTTTTAGCGGTACTTCTGGCAGTGATGTTATTCTGTTATCTGATTATCCGGAAAATACTGCGGAGCATGAAAATTGCAAAGGCACTTCGGTTAGGGGAGGACAGCTGATGGAACAGACGATAGCAATACGCACAGAAAATATAAAAAGATATTTTTCGTCGGGAGATGGCAGCATCGTCCGGGCTTTGGACGGCGTTTCCATGGAGATACCAAGCAACAGTCTTACTATTTTAAAGGGACGTTCCGGCTCCGGCAAGACAACCCTTCTTAATCTTTTAAGTGCTCTTGATGTACCGACGGAAGGAAAAGTGGAATTTTTCGGAAAAGATTTGGAATATTTAAAAGACAGGGAGCGGGAGGACTTGCGGCGTTACCGGATGGGATTTGTTTTTCAGTCTGTGGCATTGATTCCTGTGATGAATGCCTATGAAAATGTGGAATTTGCCCTGCGGTTATCCGGTGATAAAGAGAAACGGAAGAAGGATAAGGAAGAGCAGAAAAATAGGGGAGAACAGAAGAAGCGTGTAATAGAAATCTTAGAGCGGGTCGGACTGAAAGAACGGATTTATCATATGCCATATCAGTTGTCCGGCGGTGAACAGCAGCGGGTGGCAATTGCCCGGGCAGTTGCCCACAGACCACAGGTGATTTTTGCAGACGAACCAACCGGTGCACTGGATACGGCATCGGGGCTTGCAGTCATGAAGCTTTTCCGTGAACTGGTAGAGCAGGAGCATATCACTGTAGTCATGACCACCCATGACCCGAATCTGATGGAACTTGGTGATTTCGTCTATGAATTAAAGGATGGGAGGCTGGTAAAATGATTCAGTGTGACAGCCTGGTAAAGATATATGAGATGGAACAGCATAAAGTCATGGCACTGGAAGGACTGGATCTTACGATAGAAGATGGGGAAATGATGGCAATTATCGGCAAATCCGGCAGTGGAAAGTCGACGCTGCTTAATATCATCGGAGGACTGGAATCACCCACAGCAGGAATCCTTATGGTGGATGGAAAGGACTTATCGTCCTATACGGAAAAAGAACTGGTTTTATACCGCCGTGACAAAGTGGGATTCGTCTGGCAGAAGAGTGCAAGAAATCTTTTCTCTTATCTTACGGCGCTGGAAAATATTGAAGCACCCATGCAGGTTCATCCGGGAACATCCGCCCGGGAGAAGCGGAAGCGTGCCAGAGATTTATTAAAGGCAGTCGGTATGGAAGCACATGCGGATAAGTTCCCTTCCCAGCTATCCGGTGGCGAGCAGCAGCGGATTGCCATTGCCGTTGCACTTTCCAATCAGCCGTCGATTCTTCTGGCAGATGAACCTACCGGCGCAGTAGATACAAAGACTGCAAATCAGATATTTGAGCTGTTCCACAAACTGAATGAAGAATTTAAAATTACAATAATCATAGTGACCCATGATATGGCATTGGCGGATAAAGTGGAGCGGACAGTGCTGATTTCCGATGGCAAAATCAGTACCGAAAAGATTCGGAAAGTATCTTTAGAAGAACTGCAGCGTCTTGCAAGTGCAGCAGAATTTACCCATGAAGAATATTCCGTTTTAGATAAAGCCCACCGGCTGCAGCTGACAGAAGAAATGTTAGAAGAAGCCGGTATCGATTCCAATAAAGTGCGGATTGAGGTTCAGGATGGCAAAATCCTGATTCAAAAAGAATAAACCGGTACTTGCTGCAACAAAGTATTTATGAAGTAAGAAACCGCTTCGTTTCCTCCATGACATTGCGAAGCGTTTTGATATTATCAAGTGTATCCTTTGTTTCTAAAGAGTGATTGGCATCCGGATAGAGGAAAAGAGGAATCTTTTGCCCTCTGCTGATGCCAGTCACTTTTTCAATATCGCTCCAGGGATCGGAAGTGCCGAGAAAAGCAATGGCATTCTGCGGGTGGAAATCATAGGTTTCCCGTAAAGGGGTATAGAGAATCTGGCGGCAGGAAATATTTTCCTTCCTTGCATAGGCAGAGGCAATAACCGTTCCGATGCTCTTTGAGATAAATATAATTTCATCATAATCCTGCCAGTTTACGGAAGAAAGCTGTTTTACAGCCTGTTCATAAAGATAAGAAAAAGCCTGCTGCATTTTCTCCCTATTACCCCGGATATTTCCAGTGATATCGCTGCCGGCAAGGGAATAGTCCAGTGTAAGAGCGGTTTCATAACCTGCTTCGGCAACAAGCTTTCGGCTGTAATAGAGCAGTGGTTTGTCACAGTGATAACCGATGCCCGGAAAAAAGACCGCCAGTTTATTTTTCGATAAATGCATAAGAAATTGTCCTTTCTGTTCCGGCATTTTCAGGTGGCAGAAACCGGAGCTTTTTAACCTTAGAAAATATAGTAGCACAATGGGAAATAATGACTTCTCTAAGGATATAACAAATGCGATAAAGTTAATTGTAATAAGGGACTTTATCGCATTTGTTATTAGATGAGCCGCATTGGAAACAGCACAAATTGTAACTAAAAAATAAACTGGAACTTATCACCGATACATAGCTGTTTGCAAAGATTCGTGATAGTGTTGTCAACGTCGTGGATGGTACTTGATATCCGGAGCAGAGGATACCCCTTACTGATGTTTAAAGTCTTAGCCTCTTGGGCATTAGCGAAAACAATATCAAGTGTTTTACGTGAATGATCCAGAATGATATTGTGTTTTCTTAGTATTTCATACAAAGATGAGTCGTTTAAATCTTCTCCAAATAAAAAAGAAAAGGATTCAGGAAATTTATTGAACTCTAAGATGACAGGGACATTATCCATATAACGGATTCTTTCCACTACGAGTATTTTATCCCCTTCGTGTAGTGACATTTCAGTTAAATCCCGTTCAGAAGGATCTTCCAATGCAATTTTTATGGTCTTAGCTCCAGGTGTTGCGTTTTTCATCCGGCACATATCAGAAAAACTTATGACTTCTGTAATATTACGCTGCAATTTTTTTTCCGCTACAAAAGTTCCTTTTCCTGATTTCCTTTCTAAATATCCGGATTCAGATAAAACGGCTAATGCTTTTCGGACAGTAACTCTGCTCACATGGTATGATTCACTTAATTCATTTTCTGTAGGCAGACGACTGCCGGCCGCCCGTTCTCCGGCGTCAATTTCTTTTCGTATTTTTTCCTCCAATTGTTTGTACAGTGGTGTGGCAATGGTGTTGTTCAGTTCCATATAAATACCTCTCTCCTAATATAACTTTCACAAATATTATAAAACAAAGTTGCAAAAATGTATATATTTTCCTATATTGTATGATATATATTGACAGAATGTATTATATTGTATTATAGTAAACACATAGAACAAATAAATACATTATAAAAAGGAGAGAAAAAATGGGATACGTAAGTAAAGACATTAAAAACATTGTGAAAGAAATTTTAGAAGAAAAAAAAGACATCGGTGGAATTAAAAATATTTATTTTGTGGGATGCGGAGGATCACTTGGCGCACTTTATCCGGCAAAAACATTTATGGAGAGAGAATCACAGGTTTTGAGATCAGCCTGGATAAACAGTAATGAGTTTGTGCATAGCACACCAAAGGACTTTGGAGAAAATTCTATTATATGTCTTGCCTGCCACAAGGGAAATACACCGGAAACGATTAAGGCTGCCAAATTAGGAAAAGAAAAAGGAGCGGCGGTTATTATTCTGACATGGCTGGAGGAATCAGAAATTATAGAATTTGGAGATTATATTATACATTATACATTTGATGCAAGTCCTGATCATCTTGCAGGGGATATTGATTATGCAGGAGAAAAGACGCAGTGTGCATTGCTTGTGGCAGTGGAATTAGTTGCACAGACGGAGGGATATGCTAATTATGATAAATTCTATGAAGCTTTAGGCATGATTAGCAATATCATCAGAAATGCACGTACACATGTGGCTGCCAGGGCAGAGGCATTTGCAGAAGAGTATCAGAATGATTCAGTGATTTATACAATGGGAAGTGGTGCAGCATATGGAGCTGCCTATATGGAGAGTATCTGTATATTTATGGAGATGCAGTGGCTTGATTCAAGCAGTATTCATACCGGTGAATTTTTCCATGGTCCATTTGAAGTTACAGATGCAAACCGTCCGTTTATGATTCAGATATCAGAAGGCTCAACCCGCGAACTGGATGAGAGAGCACTTACATTCCTGAAAACATATGCAAAACGTATTGAGGTTCTTGATGCGAAAGAGCTTGGCTTATCCACAATTGATGCAACAGTAGTAGATTACTTTAACCATGCACTGTTTAATAATGTATATCCGATTTACAACCACGCACTGGCAGTAAAGCGTGAACATCCGTTAACAACCCGCCGCTATATGTGGAAGGTAGAATATTAATGAAAAAATTCTGTGAAAAAAAATATGTATTGTTTGACTTTGATGGAGTTATAGCAGATACAGAAGAGAGTAATGGTAATTATCTGGGTCTGGCATTAAAAGAGTTTGGAGTGGAACTGACACAAAAAGACAGGGATAGACTAATTGGCTCACATGATTCCCATATTCTGCTGGAACTGCTGGAACGCTCGCCGGAGAAAATAACAATGGAACAGCTTTTGCAAAAAAGAAAAGAAATAGGAAATACATATGAAAATGGCTGCATTAAGCCGATGGAGGGATTACTGGAGTTTATTGCCGGTTTGAAAAAACAGGGGAAAAAGCTGGCAGTGGTTTCTTCAACCTCTACACGGCTGATTGTAGTAGCATTGAACCGGATGAAAATGCTGGGTTTGTTCGATGTGCTGGTATGCGGAGACATGTGCCGGAATAGAAAACCGGATCCGGAATGCTATAGAAAAGCAATGCAATATTTAGAAGCAAAGCCGGAAGAATGTATTGCAATAGAAGACTCGTTTATTGGTATACAGGCAGCAAAGGCTGCAAATATAGAGGTAGTTGCGTATACAGGAGCTGGTGAGAATCAGGATGTAAGTCAGGCGGATTATGTTATTTCTTCATACGTTTAACTGCCTGAGTGAAAGAAAGAGAAAACAGAAGAATAAAAAGTATTTAATTGTATGCCCGCCAGTGCTCCTGGCGGGTTTTACTATGCACAATTAAATTGATATTGATGTACAAAAAGTGAAACAAAAAATTGTGCATAATGTCGAAAATGTATTTCTTTATTGACACAAATGTATGGAATCTATATAATACAAATAGATACAAAATAAAACAATACAAATAAAAACAAATTAATACATTTTGGTTTTAAAGTAGTGCACATGCTTTGGAATAAATAAAAAAGAGGAGGTAGATGTCCATGTTTTGGATTGAATTTATTGTTTTAATGCTGATTATTGTGTGGGGAACCAGAAAAGGTGGAAGTTTCCTGGCAATGGCTGGCGGCATCGGAATGTTGATTTTCGTATATATCTTTAGAGTGACTCCATCAGATCCACCGATTACTGTTATACTGATTATGTTGGCAGTAATTACCGCAGCCTGTACGATGCAGGCGACTGGCGGATTGGATTTTATGGTACAGCTTGCAGAAAAAATATTACGGAAAAATCCGAAAAACATTACTTTGGTAGCACCTTTTGTAGCGTATTTATTTACATTCTGTTGTGGAACCGGACATATTGTATATTCGTTACTTCCGGTTATTAATGAAATAGCATTGGAAAATGGAATTCGGCCTGAGCGCCCGATTTCTGTTAGTATTATTTCATCCCAGCAGGCAAATACCGGATCACCAATAACAGCTGCAACAGTAGCTATTGTGGGTTATATGACTATTTTTGAAAAAGTAAATCTGGCAACAATTATGCTGGTAGCAATTCCGGCAGCACTGATAGGAGTATTGGTTGCAGCATTGTCTGTATACAAGAAAGGTCTGGAATTAGAGGATGATCCTGAATATCAGCAGAGGGTTGCAGATGGACTGGTAAAGGATTTTAAAAAGAAAGTAGAAGGAGAAAAACAGGTAACCAAAAAAGCAAAGATTTCTGTTGCTATCTTCCTGGTTTCTATGGTAGTAATTGCAATATGCGGTATTTTCCCGGCACTCCGTCCAACATTTAGCGATGGTACACAGTTAGCAATGACATCTTTAATCCAGATTATTATGTATGTAGCTGCCGCAATTATTGTTATTGTAAGTAAAATTGATAGTAACGACATTTTAGAAGTACCGTTGTTAAAGACTGGATTCTTTGCTGTTATTCTTGCAGCGGGACTTTGCTGGCTGGTAAATACTTTTGTTGGTGCACAGACAAACTTCATTACAGAAAATTTGTCAGCTTTAACAAATGAACATCCATGGATTTATATTATTGCAGTATTTCTGGTAGGTGCACTGACAAGTTCACAAGCGTCTACGACAATGATTATGATTCCAATTGCAATTGCATTGAATCTGCCGGCTTATATTATTGTAGGTGGATGGATGGCATGCTCATCCAACTATTTTATCCCGGATTCCAGCCAGTGTATAGCAGGTCTTGCTTTTGACACGGCAGGTACTACGAAGATTGGAAAATTTATATTTAATCACAGCTATATGCGGCCGGGACTTGTATGTACAATTGTATCAGTATTAGTAGCAACAGGAATAGGATATTTTGTTTTCTGATAAAAACCGGTGGTGGCAAAATAAAGAAAACAATAACAGCACACAGCCTGTGTTATTCTGACAGGCTGTGGGAACTGCCACCTCATGATGGATTGCCAGATATACATAAATATTAATAATGGCTATCTGAAAAAATGAAAGAGCGAATCTGGAAAAATAATTGCTTGTTGCAAAAAGAAGAGGTGAGGGAGTCTGGGTGAAAGAAAAATTGAAAGAAAGGAGAAAGAAATAAAAATGAGACAGCCTAGAATAATTGCAATTGGAGATGCAGTTTGTGACAAATATCTTTCCAGGGGGAAAATGTATCCAGGAGGTCAGTGTGTTAACACATGTGCATATGCACATATGAATAATGCAGAAAGTGCATTTTTAGGTAAATTTGGAAATGATGAAGTAGCAGAATGCATTCAGGCAGCACTGAAAAATATGAATGTAGACTTTTCACATAGCAGGAATTATGAAGGTGAAAATGGATTTGCATGTGTGACACTGAATCAGGGAGATCGCGTATTTGTCGGATCCAATCATGGAGGTGTGGCAAAAGAGTATCCTTATGATTTTACGCAGGAAGATTTTTCATATATAAGAAAGTTTGATTTGATTTATACAAATCTGAATGCCTATATAGATGATGACATAGAAGAAATTGCTTCTTTGGGTCTTCCAGTTGCATTTGATTTTTCAAATCGATGGACAGACGAATATCTGAAAAAATTTGTCCGCATATTAAAGTGGCAATGCTTTCCTGTGCACATTTAAGTGATAAAGAACGCGAAAGGGAAATGAGTAAAGTAAAAGAGCTTGGAGTTCCGCTTGTTCTGGGAACAATAGGAGAAGATGGCTCATACATTTTATACCATGGTGAAATGATGTATGAAAAAGCTGTAAAGGCAGAAAGCATTATGGATACTATGGGTGCAGGAGACTCTTATTTCGCGACATTTTTGACATATATTTTACGGTATAAAGAACCGGAATTTTTTAAAGAAGAAAGTAAAGATGATGGGAATGTTAAAGAACTTTTAAAGAAAGCCATGCAGGCTGGAGCAGAATTCGCTTCAAAGATTTGCGGTGTCGAAGGAGCGTTTGGGTATGGAACGCCAATTGCAGGAAGAATAATTGATAATAGAAATAATTAAAAGGTTTAAGGAGGAACGCTATATGGATATAAAGCCGACAAGTTACAGGTATGATGGAGAAGGAATAGAATGTGCATATCGGAATGAAAAATGGGTTGTTTGTATCAAAAATTGGAAACCGAATAATGACATTGATGGGTTAGAGCATTTAGAGATACATCATACGACAGATGAACAATTCATTTTGATTTCTGGGAAATGTATTATTATTACAGCGGACAGAAAAGATGGAAAGTTTAATATTGAATTAACTCCGGTGGAGAAAGGAACATTGTACAATGTACCGAAAGAGCGTTGGTTTTTTACCATTGTAGAAAAGGATACCAAAATGATGTATGTGCAGGATGCCGGATGTAGTATGGATAATAGTGAGTATTGTAAACTGAGCCAGGAAGAAATTTCATATATTCAGAAATTAGCGAGACCAATGCTTGCAGAATAATATAACAACAATTTATTAAAAATATTTATGGGAGGATTATCAATGAAGCCAACAGAAATCAAGAATGTAATTACAGAAATTTTAGAAAGCAGAAAAGAAGAAGGTGGTATTAAAGCATTATATTTTGTGGGATGCGGTGGTTCTAATGGAGCACTTTATCCAGCGAAAACATTTATGGAAAGAGAATGTGCAAATATTAAGTCAGCACTAATTAATAGTAATGAATTTGTATATAGTACTCCGAAGGATTTGGGAAAAAATGTAATCGTGTGTTTATCGTGCCATAAGGGAAATACACCGGAAACAATTAATGCAGCGAAGCTGGCAAAGGAAAAAGGTGCAGCTGTAATTATTCTGACATGGAAAGAGGAATCAGAGATTACCCCATTTGGTGATTATATTATCAATTATACTTTTGGAGATAACAAGGATATTGCTGGTGAAAAAATTATCTGTGCACTTCTGGTGGCAGTGGAACTGTTGAATCAGACAGAAGGGTATGAGCATTATGAAGAATTTATGGATGGTGTTGGACGTATTGATGGTATTGTGAAACATGCATGTAAGCATGTGGAAAAACGGGCTGAACTGTTTGCCAGGGAATATAAAGATGATAAAATTATTTATACTATGGCAAGCGGAGCGGGTTATGGTGCAGCATATATGCAAAGTATATGTATTTTTATGGAAATGCAGTGGATTCATTCTTCCAGTATTCACAGTGGGGAATTTTTCCATGGACCTTTCGAAATTACAGATAAAGAAGTACCATTTGTGCTTCAGGTTTCTGAGGGAACCAATCGACCGTTGGATGAACGTGCATTGAAGTTTTTGAAGACTTATGCAAAACGGATTGAAGTAATTGATGCAAAGGATTTAGGGCTGTCTACAATTGATGCATCAGTCGTAGACTATTTTAACCATTCCTTATTCACAAATGTATATCCGGTTTATAATAAGGCTTTGGCTGAGGAGAGACAGCATCCACTGACAACACGACGCTATATGTGGAAGGTAGAGTATTAAAAAATGATGTAAACATACAGCATGTCAGATTTTGATGGAAAATTTGAAGTACATTACAAGGAAAGCCTGGAAATGATAATGATTTCCGGGCTTTCTGAGCTTTGACACATGACCTGAGGAAGAAGGAACGGAATTGAAAAAAACAATAGGTATTATTGGTGGCATGGGACCGATGGCTACCTGCGATTTAATGAAAAAGATTTTTGAAGTGTCAGATGCAGACTGCGATCAGAACTATGTGCATGTTTGTGTTGATTGTAACACGAATATTCCGGATAGAACGAAAGCTATTCTTGAAAAGGGAGAGGATCCTATACCAGAGATGGTAAAAAGTGCAGTAAGTCTGCAAAATATGGGAGCAGATTTATTGATGATACCTTGTAACACAGCACATTTTTTTTATGATCGGTTAAAAATATTTACTGATATCCCGATATTGCATATGCCCCGCGAGACAGTAAAAGCTTTAAAAGAGCAGAATATATCATGTGCAGCCGTATTGGCTACGGATGGCGTGATAAAGAGTGGGGTTTATGAGAAAGAGCTTCGGACACAGGGAATCAAAACGATTTATCCGGATGCAGAGCAGCAACAGAAAATTATGGCAGTAATCTATCAATGTATTAAAGCTGGAAAAAAGGATGTAGAAAAGTACGGACTTGACGATATTTTAAAATCCTTGATTAAACAGGGTGCGCAAAGTGTGATTCTGGGATGTACTGAATTACCAATTGCTTTTTCCTTGGCAGGAATCAGAGAAAATATAGTTGACCCAACGGAGATTGCAGCAAGAGCTGCATTAAAATTTCTGCAATTACCAATACATGCATTATAAAACTGCAGTATTTTAATGAAAATAAATGATATCGGGAAAGGACGGGATTTCTATTAAAACCTGCTTCAGGACTTCATTCAAACTCCCTTCAAAAAGCCCCCAAAAAGTCGCAACAAACATTGACAATCCGTGGGTTTGAGGACTATACTAATATATAAATTATAAATACCAGACAGGTTATTACAGAAAGAGAAAGGGAGGTATATGATAACAGGGAATTATCATATATTTTCAGAGCCTTTTTGAATATTTCTGAAGGGGGAAACAGATGATTCAAAAATATTATAACAGTATTCTGGAACAGGTTTTTGCACAGATTGGAAAGAAAGAACACAACATTGTTCTGGCAAAATACAGCAATGATTTTTCATTAAAGCAGCTGGAAATATCAGAGCAGATAACGAATAATAAAGAGGTTCGTTTTGTAGCCTACGAATTCCGGGCAGAGAAATTATCGGGAGCATATGAGCCTTTTCTGGATTTGATTTTGGAACTTTTCGACCAGCAGAAGGAGATGACATTTGATGAATTCCTGGACAAGTGTAATGTCTATTCCCTGCAGCGTCCGATTATTGCAGCATACCGGGAGAGTGGAAAATGTATCCGGAAAGAGAGTTTATTGTATACAGAAGTTGACTATGAGCGGGAGCGGATGCATGATGCTATTGTGGCAATGCTTGTTGAAGTTTCTAAGATACAGCCGTTTATGCTTTGGATTAACCGCATGCAGTTTGCCGGAAATGGAACCATAGAAATAGTCTATGAACTGTTAAAAGCAGAGCATACAGAGAATATCGGAATCGTTCTCGGCATGAATGAGCAGCAGCGTCTGCCGGAATATATGCTGCCGGGCTGGGAAAACGTAACGGAGGAATTGGATAATAATGTTGCAATATTCCGCATTGGAAATGCCGGAGAATCCCGGGAACAAAGAGATGAGGTTATTACAGCAGAAAGTATTGAAGATGATATCAGAACATTGCAGAATCTTGTCTTTTTCATGGATTTTGAACAGGCGTTGTTTTATCTGGAAAAAGTAGACCGCAGAATCAGATTTGATAATTTTACAGTATCGGATGAAGTGAAATACGAACTCTGGCAGTTCTATGCATATGTATCGGTATATATGAGGGATTTGCCAAAAGCACTGGAAATAAGTGAGGGTATCTTACAGCTTGCAGAGAAGAAAAAGAACCGCAGGATGCGTTTTTATGCATATTATCTCCGCTCTGTAATTTATATGTATCAGTCAAAACTGCAGGAAGCCACTGAATGTGCAGGTGTTGCAAAAAGTATTGCAATAGAAGGCGGCATGGAGCGCGGTCAGTTTGAAGCAGAGCTGGTAGAAATACAGGCGAAGATGGCAGGCTGGAATAATATTTTCTTCTGTGCACAGAATGTGGAAGTCAGTGATGCCATGATTGAAAAATTAATGAAATATGACTACCGGAATCATCTGGCGTACATTTATGTATATGCCTATGACAATAAGCCGGAGATTGTGGCAAAGGCATATTATTCCGAATCCCAGCTTATTTATTTCAGTAAGGGAATCAGACTGGCAACAGAAATTGGCAATACACAGCTTATTTACAATGCATATCAGAAGAACATTATGCTGGCGTCTACCAACGGTATGTATCCGATTGCGCTGCTGTATTCGGTAAGAACTTTTGAAGCACTGGATAATAAACGCTCCTTGGAAAGTGGACGTATTTTCTCGGGAATCGGTTATACCTTAACGGCATTAAGACAGAACGACCTTGCAAAGCGTTATTTTCAGAAAGCAGTAGAAATTTTATATAATCTGGAATTGCCGGAGGATATTGCGGAAGTATATTACAATATGGCAATTAACTGTATTGCAGCAGAAGAATTCAAGGAAGCCAATGAATATCTGATGCGCTGTATGAAGACCATTGAACGTCTGCATTTAAATAGTCTGAGGGTCTGTAATTTAAGTAAATTGTATGGACTTCTGGCACTGTGCAGCCAGAAACTTGGCAACCGCTTCAACTGTGAACAGTACCTCAATAACTGCAAACAGTTCTTGAATTACATAATTGAAAAAGAAAAGCTTCAGAATGATGTGGGAATCATCCACGATTATGCACGTTGTGATGACGATATGTTCCTTTATCATTTCACACGGGCATTACTTGGAATGGATTCCGGTAATGATTCGTCTGCATTTGAAGATTTTAATTGTGCAGAGACACATCTGGTGCGGACTGAGGGAAACCAGTTCTTCTGTTATCAGCTGTTCCGTAAGGACAGGATCCGCTTTTATGGGCAGACAGGAAGAATGGAACTTAAGAGCAATGAAGAGGCAATCTTAAAACAATATCTTGAGGATAATACCCATTCTCTCACAGATGAAGAAATTAAGGTATTAGAGCCATTAGAACAGTATTTATCAGAAGAACCTCTTCATGTGATATCTTCCCAGGAGATGGAAATGCAGCTGAAGCAGGAAAGCATAAACCGTGCTTACAAGCAGGAACGCCGTCAGATGGATTTTCTGTCGACATGGCAGAAGACAATTGATGTGACGGATGTTTCGGCAGAAGTAATGGTAGAGAATGTTATGCGGACATTCCTGTATCATTTTAATTTGGACCGGGCATTATATATACAGTATCATGGAAGAAAACCAAAGGTACTTTATGATAATACAGAAGCCAGCCTTTCTATGAAGGAGCAGAAGTATTTAAAGGAAGTGTTCGAAAAGACACAGAGAGGGTTTGTTGTATCGAAAATCAGCAGTAACTATTCGGAACATCTGAATGTGGTCAAACTGTTTGGTGAAGATAATGTATGCTCCCTTGTTGCTATTCCATTCTTTGACAATGGAAAAGTAACAAGTATTATGATAGCATATATTCTGATGAAGGATAACTGGCATTCCTCCATCAGCCGCTATATGTTAGATGAGAGTGATATGCGGATTTATGAGCTTTTGTTCCGGGAAGTGCAGTATGCACTGAATCGTCTCTATGCATATGAGAAGCTCTACGAAATGAATACTGCATTGTATAAATCTGCAGTAACCGACCAGCTGACAGGAATTCTCAACAGGAAGGGATTCTATCAGAACATCGGGGAAATTATCCGGAAGATTAAAAAGGGCCACATGAAGCATGATTTTGGTATTATGTTTATCGATCTGGATAATTTCAAAGGATATAATGACACCTTTGGGCATGATGTGGGAGATTTGCTGCTTAAGTCCATGGCAAATATCTTCAGCAGGGTCTGCAGGGACAAGGGCTTTGTGACACGTTTCGGTGGTGATGAATTTATTATTTTCCTCTACACCGGAGAAAAAAAGACCTTAGAGGCTACCGCAAAGGCTATCTATAAAGAGATTAAGAAACAGGATGGGTTCAGGGAACTGATTGCAAAAGAAATCGGACAGCCGGTTGAGATTGATGATAAGAAATTACTTTCCTGCTCTATTGGTATTATTTCTTCCAATCAGGTAAAGAAGGCAGAAGACATTGATGAAATGATTAAAGTGGCAGATGATCTTCTGTATGCAGTAAAAGCAGAATCCAAAGGAACGTATAAGTTCTTTGAAGAACAGGAACAGAAGTAAAGCAAAGGAAACGGGAAAACGTATGGTAATGAAGCTTCCAGAGCATGTTAAGTTTATAATTGAGAAGCTGCAGGAAGCAGGCTTTGAAGGATATGCAGTAGGAGGGTGTGTCAGAGACACCCTCCTTCAACGTGTGCCTCAGGACTGGGATATTACCACTTCTGCTTATCCGGAAGACGTAAAAGAAATTTTTGGGCGCACCATCGATACCGGAATTGAGCATGGAACGGTAACGGTAATGCTGGATAAAAAAGGGTATGAGGTGACAACTTACCGGATTGATGGCGAATATGAGGATGCCAGACATCCGAAGGAAGTAACCTATACAGATAATCTTTTAGAGGATTTAAAACGCAGGGATTTTACCATTAATGCCATGGCATATAATGAACAGCGGGGACTGGTGGATGCTTTTGACGGAGCAGGAGATTTAAAGCGTGGCATCATCCGCTGTGTAGGAGAACCAAAGGAGAGATTTGGGGAAGATGCTTTAAGGATGCTTCGGGCAGTGCGTTTTGCGGCACAGCTGGGCTTTGATATAGAAGAAGAGACAGCAGAAGCGATTCAGGAGCTTGCACCGATGTTAAAAAAGGTCAGTGCAGAGCGTATTCAGGTAGAACTGGTTAAGCTTCTTACCTCAGTCCATCCGGAGGAGATGCGTACCGTATATGCCACAGGAATTGCGGATGTGGTACTGCCGGAATTTTCGGTGATGATGCGTACACCACAGAATAATCCCCATCACTGTTATACAGTAGGAGAGCATACCATTGAAGTGTTAAAAGGTGTGGAAGCAGACAAGGTGCTACGGCTTGCAGCATTATTTCATGATGTGGCAAAGCCCGACTGCCGCAGTACAGATGAAGATGGAATTGACCATTTCTACGAGCATCCGCAGGTGGGAGCAAAGAAGACGAAGACAATTTTACGCAGATTAAAATTCGACAATGCAACCATTGATATGGTCTGCCGGCTGGTGGCAATTCACGATATTAACCCGGTACTGACACCGGAGTCCGTACGAAAGGCGGTACAGAAAGCCGGATTAGAGTGCTACCCGGTTATATTTGAACTGAAGAAAGCAGATATTTTAGCCCAGAGTGATTATCAGAGGAAAGAAAAGCTTGAAGCATTGGACGGATATCATAAGATTTATGATAAAATAATCGAAGATGCAGACTGTCTGACACTAAAAGACCTTGCACTTAACGGACGGGACTTAATAGAACTTGGTGTGAAGCCCGGTCCGCAGATAGGGAACATTTTGGCAAAACTTTTAGATGTGGTAATTGAAGAACCGGAAAAGAATACAAAAGAATATCTGACAGGTTATACTTTAAAGAACCTCTTCATATGATAGAAAGACGCATAAAGATTTGTGCGAATTCGTCGTATGGAGGGGTTTTTGTGTATAATTTATCGAGCCAGTTGTTAGAACAGTATCCGTTTGAGGTAACCGCCATCCAGAAAGGAAGGGGAACCTATATCTGCACGACATCAGAGGGCGGAAAAATAATAATAGGATCTTTTCGCGGGTCAAAAGGCAGAGCGGAAGCTATAGAACATATTCTGCTCCGTCTGAAAGAAAATGGAATAGAAGCAGATGAAATCATACATACCAGGGAAGGAGAAATTTTAGTCCAGGAGGTGGATGAAACATGGTACTATGCCAGAAAATATATGGAGGGCAGGGAGTGTGAGACCAGGAGCCGTGATGATGTACTTGCTGCGGTAGAAGAACTGGCAAAGCTGCATCTTGTCCTGCAGAAGGTGGAGGATGAAAATTTAAAAATTGGCGGACAGGATTATGCCATGGAGGTATTCCGGCACAACCGGGAGCTTAAAAAGGTGCGCAATTATATTCATGGAAAGCATAAAAAGAATGAGTTTGAAATGATATTTATGCGCAATTATGAGATTTTCTTAAAACAGGCACTGGACGTGGAACATCGGCTGATGAAACCAAATCCGGGTGAAACGCAGGGGCAGAGCGGAAAGCAGAGCCGGGAAGCAGCAATGTATGGAATCTGCCATGGAGACTTTAACCAGCATAATGTATTATTTGCCCATGGTAAAATTATAATTACAAATTTTGAACAGGCACATTATGATGTGCTGGTAGGGGATCTGGCGCATTTCTTACGGAAACTGATGGAAAAACATAATTTTAATATCGGGCTGGCAACGGATATGCTGGCAGCTTACGAAAAAAGACGAAAATTATTACCAGAGGAATGGGAGCAGCTTTATGTAAGGATGGCATACCCACAGAAGTTCTGGAAAGTGGCAAATCACTACTTTAATGCCAATAAGGCGTGGGTGTCCGGCAGAGACATTGAGAAGTTGAACCGGGTTATCGAACAGGAAGAAATCCGCCAGCAGTTTTTAAGAATGTTATTTTATTTTGTGGAATAATCATGTATAATCATGTACAGGCAATTGCCGGAGGAAAAGAGCATACAGGAGAAAAAGAGGTGCGAAATGAAGCAATCAGGGAAGCACTGGCTGTTGGCCTTGGCTATTTTCACAGTATTTGTGGCCTTGAGCGGCTGTGGAAGGAAAGACGATGGGCCTGTCAGCATGAAAGGCTATGTATCAGGTGTTGAGGCAGCAACGGAGGAAGTGACACAGGCAGAGGAAAGCAGCCTGTATACGGTAAGTGGTGCTGATACAACACTTTCAACAATGACATTTCTGAATATTGACACGGGACGTTATGAACAGTATTCTTATACAGATGGGACAATTTTTAAAGACAGACATGGCAGTCTGATTTCGGCTGCATCCATGGTACCGGGAAAAGTGGTTACTTTAACACTCCGGGATAAAGACCTGATATTAGAAAAGGTGGAGCAGTCGGCAGATGCATGGGAGATGGACGATATCGGAAAATTTTCCTATAATGAAGAAGATAAGATATTTACCATAGGAGACACAAAGTATTCTTATGATGAAGAATTACAAGTGTTTTCCGGAGATGCAGCCATAGAATTGTCCGCAGTTACCGGACAGGACACCTTAAGAATACAGGGAATTGACCGGAAAGTGCTGTCAGTGTCCGTTACAACAGGACACGGAGTCATCCAGCTTGTAAATACACAGGCATTAGAGGGCGGCTGGTTAAGCCTGAATCATAAGAATTATTATAAGATCACGGAGAATATGCAGTTAGAGGTGCCGGAAGGAACCTATGAATTAACCGTTGCCGGCAATGGCTACGGCGGTTCCACAGAGGTAGCTGTAACAAGAAATGAGCAGATTTCCGTGGATGTAGATTCCATAAAGGGTGAGGATCCGAAATATTGTACTTTAACCTTTGCGGTTGATGTTGCAGGCGCTTTGATGTATATTGATGGTAGTCAGGTTGATTATACACAGCCATTACAGCTGCAGTATGGCATCCATTCCATACAGATTACTGCAGATGGATATGACACCTGGTCGAAGCGGCTATATGTAAATTCGCCGGAAGCGCAGATAGAGATTGCGTTGTCAGGTGATGATACGGGCAGTACAGAGACAGAATCGACGGAAACTGCCGGAAATGAAGAGAACACAACCGTGGAGCATAAGCATTCCGACAGTACATCGAATTCCAGTGGAACGAACAGCTCCAGTGGAAGTTCATCCAGTGACTCTGATGCATATAGGAAGGCATTGAGTGAAATTATTGATACATTAACCAGTAACAATAATTCTTCGACAAGTACATTAAATCAGGTAGTTAACAGTCTTACGGATTAGTGAGAGAAATGAAAGGGCGAGACATCCGAAGGAGGCTGCCACTGGCAGGCTCTTTTGGTAAACAACATAAATGAAAAGTAGGAGGAAATCAGGAATGGGTTACAAGGAAACTTACGAAGCATGGCTTGAGGGAGCGTATTTTGATGAGGCAACCAAGGCTGAACTTCAGGCAATCAAAGACAATGACAAGGAAATTGAGGATCGTTTCTATAAAGATCTTGAGTTTGGTACAGCAGGATTACGTGGGGTAATCGGTGCCGGTACCAACCGTATGAACATCTATACTGTCCGCAAAGCAACACAGGGTCTTGCAAATTATATTTTAAAAGTAAATGCACAGGATAAGGGTGTGGCAATTGCCTTCGATTCCAGACATATGTCACCGGAATTTGCAGATGAATCCGCACTTTGCCTTGCAGCAAACGGAATCAAAGCATATGTATTTGAGTCATTAAGACCAACACCGGAATTATCTTATGCAGTCCGTAAATTAGGATGCACTGCCGGAATTAATATTACAGCAAGCCACAACCCGCCAGAATACAATGGATACAAGGTATACTGGGAGGACGGTGCACAGATTACACCACCTCATGATACCGGAATTATGGATGAAGTAAAGAAAGTAACTGATTACAGCACCGTTAAGACCATGTCCTTAGAGGATGCCAGGGCAGCAGGTCTTTATGAGACTATCGGCGCGGCAATCGATGATGCTTATATTGCAGAGCTTAAGAAGCTTGTGGTACATCAGGATGCCATTGATGCAGTAGGCAAAGACCTTAAGATTGTATACACACCATTACATGGAACAGGAAATATCCCGGTCCGCCGTGTGTTAAAAGAGCTTGGCTTTGAAAATGTATATGTTGTTCCGGAACAGGAGCTTCCGGATGGAGATTTCCCAACCGTAAGTTATCCGAACCCGGAGGCAGAGGAAGCATTTGCATTGGGACTTGCACTGGGCAGGAAAGTAGATGCAGACTTAATCCTTGCAACTGACCCGGATGCAGACCGTCTCGGTGTATATGTAAAGGATTCTAAGACGGGAGAATATCATTCCTTAACCGGAAATATGTCCGGCTGCCTGATTGGTGATTATATCATCGGACAGAAGAAAGCAATCAACGGCTCCCTGCCGGCAGATGGTGCGTTTATCAAATCCATCGTGTCTACCAATATGGCAGATGCCATTGCAGAATACTATGGCATTCAGTTAATCGAAGTATTAACCGGATTCAAGTTTATCGGTGGCAAAATCTTAGAGTTCGAAAAGACCGGAAAAGGAACCTACCTCTTTGGTATGGAAGAAAGCTACGGCTGCCTGACCGGAACCTATGCAAGAGATAAGGATGCAGTGGTAGCATCTATGGCGTTATGTGAGGCTGCTGCATATTACAAGACCAAGAATATGACTCTTTGGGATGCAATGCTTGCCATGTATGAAAAATATGGATACTATAAAGACCATGTTGAGTCTATTACATTAAAGGGAATCGAGGGTCTGGCTAAGATTCAGGAAATCATGGATACACTGCGCAGCGAAACTTTAACTGAAATCGGTGGCTATAAAGTTGAAAAAGTACGTGATTACAAGAAGGATACCATTACAGACCTTGCAACCGGGGCAGTAACAGCAACAGGACTTCCAAGCTCTAATGTACTTTACTATGAATTAAACGATGCTGCGTGGTTCTGTGTAAGACCATCCGGTACCGAGCCGAAGGTAAAATTCTACATCGGAGTGAAGGGTTCCTCCATGGAAGAAGCAGAGCAGAAATATGAAGCTCTTGGAAAAGCAGTTTTGGACAAAATCAACAAAATGTTATAGACCAAATTGTATGCCTTAATTTACCGTATTTTCCTTGACAAATAAAGGAAAAACAAGTATAAATATATTCGTAGGTAATCTTGGAGAGTGTAGACCTCAAGAAGAATTATAAAATCCAGAGGAGGAATTTTAACATGAACAAAGCAGAATTAGTATCAGCTATGGCTGAAAAAACAGCTTTATCTAAAAAAGATGCAGAGGCAGCTTTAAAAGCTTTCACTGATATCGTAGCTGAAGAATTAAAAAAAGGTGAGAAAATCCAGTTAGTTGGATTCGGTACTTTCGAAGTATCTGAAAGAGCTGAAAGAACAGGAAGAAACCCACAGAGCGGTAAAGAGATGGTTATTCCAGCTTCTAAAGCACCTAAGTTCAAAGCAGGAAAAGCTTTAAAAGATTTAATCAATAAATAAGTTGATAAAATGATTCTGATTAGAGGTGTAACGAAAGTAGAAAACTGCTTTTGCTACACCTTTTTTTATTGAAATTCGAAGGAGAAAAGAATTTTCTATCATTCTATATGCATGAAGACACAGAAACGGAAACTGTTTTTGTGAAACCAGAATGCTGTAATTGCAGCCCTGATTTTTCCTTTTGTTAATTGAGCCTGTCTTTCCAATGTTTGACAAAATGCGGTGGGTGTTCGCCTGTATGCGGATACATGAACGAGACGGTTAGGGTGGCTTGCATTCTGCATAGCAACCGGCAACGCTGACACAGGGAGGTGTCAGCGAGGTGCAATTGGAGCATGGATGCGACTTTGCGCCGGTTGCCAGAATAACCATTTTCTTTAAGCAGAATGCTTAGCCCCCCTTGCTGGCGAGTGGTCGTATCCGCAGCAGACGGACAACCGCCGCATTCCGTCAAAACAAGCGGAAAGACAGCCTTACATCAAGGAAAAATCAGGACAGAAATTACAACGCATTCTGATTAGATACAAAAGCCAGTTTCCGTTTCTTTGCTTCATGGAACATAGAAGGATGGACAATGCTGCTTTGAATTTCAAAAAGAAAGAAGGTAAGCAAATGAGATTAGACAAATATTTAAAGGTAACCCGCCTGATTAGACGCAGAACCGTTGCCAACGAAGCCTGTGATGCCGGACGTGTTACCGTAAATGGCAAACCGGCGAAAGCATCCGTCAATGTAAAAGCAGGTGACATCATCGAAATCATGTTTGGCCAGAAGACGGTGAAAGTAGAAGTGGTTGCAATCGCAGATACCACCAAGAAAGAAGAGGCAGGAGAATTATTCCGCTATCTGTAAAAGAGTAAAAACGCATAAAAAGAGAAACAGTCTCATATATTTTGGAAAGGACTAACTTTCGGGTAAAGGAGTATGAGACTGAATGGAAGAATTGAAAACAGCAAAAGCACATAAAGTATTGCTGGCAAACCGGAAAAGTGCAAACTTCAGCGGAGTGCTGGATGTGCTTTCTTTTGATGTAAATGAAATTTTACTGGAAACAGAACAGGGAATGCTTCTGATAAAGGGAAATGACCTTCATGTAAACCGCCTGTCCTTAGAACAGGGGGAAGTGGATGTCACAGGGAAAATTGATGGCTTAACCTATTCGGATGTGGAAACCTATCACAAAGGTGGCGGAGAATCCTTCTTAGGCAGGTTGTTTAAATGATAGAAATCAGCCCGGAAATTTCCGGTGAAGCCTTAAGGTTCCTCCGGTTCATACTGGCAGGGATATTATTAATCTTAGCCTTTGACCTGCTTCGGATTCTGCGCAGGCTGATACCCCATAGAACCGGAGTGGTTGCAGTGGAGGATATGCTGTACTGCACCGGCAGCGCCATATTTATATTTATTATGCTCTGCCGGGAAAATGACGGAGCAATCCGGGGCTTTTGCATGCTGGGCATGAGCGTTGGGATGCTGTTATGCAATTATGCCATCAGTCCATGGCTGGTGAAGGGAATCGTAAAAGTATTTAAGAAACTGTTTCAAGTAGTGGGGAAACCATTGCGGGCAGTATTTCGCATAGTGGCAGTACCCTTACGTTTCCTGAAAGGGAAAATCAGAAGATTATTACGAAAATTACAAAAAACGTTGAAAAAAATCCGTAAAACTATTAGAATGGTGTTATGTAAACTATAGATGAGGAAATGAGTATGACAAATAGTCGAAGAAAAAGAAAACAGAAACGAAACGGAAGAATCTGTATCTCTTTGATTGCGATAATGTTCTTAGTGATTATGTCAGTTCAGATTGTTAAGCTCTACCAGAAGGAGCAGGAGTATACTGCCAGAGAGAAGGCACTGACGGAATCTTTAGAAGATGAAACAGAACGTCAGAATCAGCTGGATAATTACGAAGAATATACCAAGAGTCAGGAATATATTGAAGACCAGGCAAAGAGCAAGCTGGGACTGACCCATGAAAATGAGATTATCTTCAAGGAAGACAAGAAGTAGAACAGCTTCGAAAACATAAAGACCATAGAAAAACTTAAAATAGACAAACCATTCCGCTTTTTGCCGAAAACTTTTTTGAAATGAGACAACGGTTTGACAAAGATTTCGGACAAACATTTCTATAATAGCTTCTGCTGTCACAAATGACAGGAGAAGGAGGAACAATGGAAATGAAGAAATTGAGAACGAAACAGGCGGTAATATGCTTTATAGGGGTAGCAGTGTGTAAATTAGGATTTGCAGGCTGCTACCCTTTTATCCCGGCATATTTTGCGGCAGCTTACCTGGAACGGGGTGGACGGCTGCTGCTGGGAATTGGAATGTTTCTTGGAATGGCATTTATGCTGCCGCTGACACTGATGACAAAATATGTAATGACACTGCTGGTAACCATAGTAATCATCAAGCTGGCAGAATGGGTAAATAAAGGCTGCTATACCTGGATAGCTGCCTTTGGCGCAGGCTGTTCGGCAACCTTATTATCCGTATTTGGAGAAATGTTAAACGTAAGAGACGGAATGCGGACGGAAATGGCGGTCTTAGAAGGAGTCTTTATATTTGCAGCCACCATGGTGTTAAGTCGTATCATACATAGCTTTCTGGAATTCACATTTGTGAATCAGCCAATACCGGAGATAAAGAGTAATGAAGAAGAAAAACTACTGACCTATGCAAAGTCCTTTCAAAGCCTTTCAGATATATTCGGGCGGATGAATGTGGAACATACCAGTTTCTCGGCAGAGGAAATGGGCAGGATGCAAAATGAGATAACCGGGAAAATGTGTGTTTCCTGCGACCAGTGCGCTCTTTGCTGGGAAAAGGATGACAGCCCCATGTACGGCTATTTGTCGTCACTGCTGCAATCTATCCGGGAGGCGGGAAAGACAAACCGCGATATTGAAAAGAAAATGGAAGAATATTGCCCCTATATGCAGGAAATGACGGCGGAGGCTCTTCGGATATTTGAAAAAGCTTCTTTAAATATGGCGTGGTACAACCGGCTGGTAGAAAACCGTGAGGTCATAGCCGAGCAGCTGGATGCCATGGCATATATCATGGAGGATTGTGCAAAGAAGCAGAAAAATATTACAGAAGAGTGCCGGTCAAATCTGCAGGACATAGCTTACCGGGCAAGAGAGCGGGGCATAAAAGTGATTGATGAACAGCTCTGGGAAAAGGAAAACGGCCGCTGGCAGCTTGTGATGAAAGTCATGGTAAAAGATGGCTGTGTCACTACGAGAGAACTGACAAAGGCAGTAGCCGGAGCACTGAACCGGCGCATGATTCCGGAGAAGGATACCAAGACGCTGATTGGAAAAGGCGTCAACCTCTATACCTATGAAGAAGAGCCGCGGTTTCAGGCAATTTATGGCGTAGCCCGGATGGTAAAGGATGGAGCAGCAGTTTCCGGGGATAACTTTTCCTTTTTGGAGCCGGAAAGTGGAAAAATGGTCATGTGCTTATCGGATGGCATGGGTTCTGGAAGTCTTGCCTGCAAGGAAAGTGAAATGGTTATTGAACTGGTGGAAAAATTCCTGGAGGCGGGATTTGATGTGGAAACGGCAGTCCGCATGATGAATTCTGCCATGGTGATGAAAGGGCAGGAGGATTTATTTTCCACGGTGGATATCAGTGAACTGGATTTATATGACGGAACCTGCCACTTTTATAAAATCGGAGCGGCGGCAACCTTTATCCGGCGAAATGGCATAGTGGAATGTCTTATTTCCACCAGTCTTCCGGTGGGCGTGTCTTATAAACTGGATATGGAAAAAAGCGAAAAGGACTTATATAACGGAGATTTCCTTGTCATGGTATCAGATGGTGTGCTAGAATATTTACATGTGCCGAATCCGGAAGAAACCATGCAGGAAATTATAGAAAGCATTGAGACCAATAATGCAACAATTCTTGCAAAACGCATTTTGGAGCGGGTGTTACTTTTTACCGGAGGAAAGGCAGCAGACGATATGACGGTGCTTGCTACCGCAATTTGGGAGAAATAATATGATTCCTGGTGTAGAATCTTTTCTGGAACAATATCATATGATTGAGCAGTCGGATGTAGTGGTTGCCGGAGTGTCCGGTGGTGCAGATTCCGTATGCCTGCTGCTGCATCTGCTTGAATTGAAAGAAAAACTTTCCTTTACGCTGGCAGCAGTCCATGTGCAGCATGGCATCCGGGGCGAAGAAAGCCTTCAGGATGCAGCGTTTGTAGAGGAACTTTGCAGGCGGTATCAGGTGCAGCTATTCCGCTATGATTATGATGTGCCGGAATATGCAAAGCAGCATGGATATTCGGAAGAAGAGGCGGGAAGAAATTTACGATACGAAAGTTTTCATAAAGCGTTAGAAGAACTGGGTGCGCCGGAAGGGAAAATTGCAGTTGCCCATAACCGTAATGATCTGGCAGAGACCATGCTCTGGAATATGATCCGGGGCAGCGGCATGCGTGGCATGGCTGGAATTCCGCCGGTGAGAGATGGCATCATCCGTCCGCTTCTTCATACGGCAAGGGTGGAAATCGAAAATTATTTAAAAGAAAAAGGTGAAAGCTACTGTACGGATGCTACCAATGCATCTTTGGATTATAGCAGAAACCGGATCCGTAATCAGGTGCTTCCAGTGTTGGAGGAACTGAATGCCGGAGTTTATGCCCATATGGAACAGCTTGGGGATGACATCCGGAAGACACAGGAATATCTGTCTGCTGTAATAGAAGAAAAAAAAGCACAATATGTAGAAAAAGATTTCCGGAAGACGCAGGCTTTCCTGATATCGGAGGAACTTTTAAAAGAACCGGAAATCCTGTATACAAGCATGATAAAGGAGTGTATCTGTGAGACGGCCGCAAGCAGTAAAGATATTACAAGAACCCATGTAGAACTGGTGCAGAAACTTTTTGCCATGCAGACGGGAAGAAGCGTGAACCTGCCTTACCAGGTGGTGGCAGAGCGGACTTACGGCGGGGTGCGTCTGCAAAAGTGCGAAAAACAACCGGAGCATAAAATTACAGAACCGGTAGGAATGCTATCCAGTCAGTCTTCCAGTCAGCCGGTCGGACGACAAAGCGGTCAACCAGCCGGTTGTTGTGGGATTTCAATAGAAGAACATCCGGATTTTACCTGCCGGATTTATAAACGGGAAGAGTTACCGGAAGGAATTTCTAAAAAAAAGTATACGAAATGGCTGGACTATGATAGAATAAAAAATAGTCTTTTGATTCGGAACAGACAGCCGGGCGATTATTTTGTGCTGGATGAGACGGGCAGAACACAGAAGCTGAAGCAGTATTTTGTAAATGAGAAAATTTTAAAAGAGCAGCGGGACACGATTCCGTTGGTGGCAGACGGTGCTCATATCCTGTGGATTGTGGGATACCGAATCAGTGCATATTACAAAGTAAGCAGTACAACGAAGACAATTTTGGAAATACAATATCATGGAGGAAGAGAAGACAATGAGTGAGCAGATTCGTGTATTACTCTCAGAGGAAGAACTTGATCGTAAAATTGCTGAATTAGGAGAAAGAATTAGCAAGGATTATGAAGGTGAAAGCGTTCATTTAATCTGCATACTGAAGGGAAGTATATTCTTTACCTGTGAACTGGCAAAGCGTATTACCGTGCCGGTAACAATTGATTTTATGTGCGTTTCCAGTTATGGCGCGTCAACCGTGTCCAGTGGAAAAATCACCATAAAGAAAGATTTGGAAGAATCTATTGAAGGTAGAAATGTAATTGTCATTGAAGACATTATTGATACAGGAAGAACACTGCGTTATCTGCTGGATGATTTATCCGCCAGAGGACCGAAGAGCTTAAAATTGTGTGCAATGTTAGATAAACCGGATCGCAGGATAACAGACGTTGCGGTAGATTATACCGGTTTTGAAATTCCGGATGAATTTGTAGTAGGATATGGTCTTGATTATGACCAGCGCTATCGCAATCTGCCATACATTGGCATTCTTGATTTGGGATAGGAAGGAGTTTGCGTGAAGAAATCATATAGAGGATGGGGCTTTTATATCAGTCTGATTGTAGTTGTGGTTTTGGTCTGGTTCTTACTGGACGGACAGCATCTGAATCAGGATGACTATAATTATGCCCAGTTTAAACAGGAACTGGCTGATGATGAGATTAAATCTGTAGAAGTGCAGCCAAACAGAGTTTATCCAACCGGAAGACTGGATATTGTCAAAACGGATAAGTCAGAAGAGACCTTATATGTGCTGGATGTCAGTGAGGCTCAATCGCTGATGGATAAGGAAAAATTTACTTCTTATGTGGTGAATGATATTCCGGCAGAAAACTGGCTGATGAATTTATTGCCGCTCTTACTTGTGTTTGGAGCAATGTTTATTCTGTTTATGATTGTTATGAACAATCAGGCAGCAGGCGGTGGTGGTGGCAGCAAGATGATGAATTTTGGAAAAAGCCGGGCAAAGATGACCACCGATGAGAACCGCAATGTAACCTTTGAAAATGTGGCAGGACTGCGGGAAGAAAAAGAAGAATTAGAAGAAATCGTAGATTTCTTAAAAGAGCCGAGAAAGTATACCAGACTGGGAGCGAGAATCCCGAAGGGAGTTCTTCTGGTGGGACCTCCCGGAACCGGTAAGACTCTGCTTGCCAAGGCAGTTGCCGGAGAAGCAGGCGTTCCGTTCTTTAGTATTTCCGGTTCTGATTTCGTAGAAATGTTTGTGGGTGTCGGCGCATCCCGTGTACGTGATCTTTTTGAAGATGCCAAGAAAAATGCACCATGTATCGTATTTATCGACGAGATTGATGCAGTGGCAAGAAGAAGAGGAACCGGTATGGGCGGCGGGCATGATGAACGGGAGCAGACGTTAAACCAGCTGCTGGTAGAGATGGACGGATTTGGTGTCAACGAGGGTATTATCGTGATGGCAGCCACCAACCGTGTGGATATCTTAGATCCTGCTATCATGCGTCCGGGCAGATTTGACCGTAAGGTACATGTGGGACGTCCGGATATTGGTGGAAGAGAAGAAATCTTAAAGGTACATGCAAAGAATAAACCCCTGGCAGAGGATGTGGATTTGAAACAGATTGCACAGACTACAGCAGGTTTTACCGGAGCAGACCTGGAGAATCTTTTAAATGAGGCGGCAATTGTTGCAGCCAAAGAAAACAGAAGTTATATTATCCAGAAAGATATTAAGGAATCCTTCTTGAAAGTAGGTGTCGGTCCGGAGAAGAAGAGCCGGATTATTACCGAGAAAGAAAAGAAGATTACCGCATATCACGAATCGGGTCATGCGATTTTATTCCATGTACTTCCAGATGTGGGACCGGTATATACCGTATCCATTATCCCAACCGGAGGTGGAGCAGCAGGCTATACGATGCCATTGCCGGAGCGTGATGAAATGTTTGATACCAAGGGAAGAATGCTGCAGCAGATAATTGTTTCCTTAGGTGGACGTGTGGCAGAAGAGTTGATTTTTGATGATATCACAACCGGAGCTTCACAGGATATCAAGCAGGCAACCGAGCTTGCCAAAGCAATGGTAACGAAATATGGATTTTCTGAAAATGTCGGACTGATTAATTATAACAATGATGATGACGAAGTGTTTATCGGAAGAGACCTTGCACATACCAGAGGCTATGGCGAGGGTGTGGCATCCAAAATTGATGAAGAAGTAAAACGTATCATTGACGAATGCTATGCCAAAGCAAGGGCAATCATTCAGGAAAATAGTGATGTACTCCATAAATCAGCAGACCTTCTTTTGGAAAAAGAAAAGATTGGAAGAGATGAATTTGAAGCATTATTCCAGAGCGGAGCTGATGTTGTAACTGAGACAACGGAGGAATAGAACACAAATAGAAAGTTTTTTCGAAAATGGGAAAAAGGTACTATATAAAGTATACAAAAAGTAGGCACAACTTTTGTGAAGTTTGTGCACACTTTAAACGGGAGAGGTGATACTATAATTAATGTAAAAACCCCCCAATACATTATATATATAGTTTTTACTACACCCCATAGTAAAAATACCTTCTCCTTAAAAGGGCAGCCGATCGGTGGCTGTCTTTTTTTTACGCGAGTAATGAGGAAAAGAGCAGAAAAATGGTCAGACCAAAATAGAAGCCTAAAAAAGCCATTCTTTTGTGCAAAAAATAAGTGGTATTTTCGCCATGAAATTTATGAACTATACAGATTGAATAAAAGGAATGTGAATTTTTTTGGAAGTTTGTGCACACTTTTGAATGGGAAAATGGTACTATAATTAACGTAAAAACCCCCCAATACATTATATAATTTTTGCTACACCCCATAGTAAAAATACCTTCTCCTAAAAGGACGACCGTGCGAAAGGTCGTCTTTTTTTTACGCGAGTAATGAGGAAAAGTGACAGGCGAGGAAAAGAAACCAAGCTTGCTTGAGTTTCTTTTTTACAGCTTGGAACTTTGACGAATACCGCGATAGCGAGGGAACTTGTTCCCGAGCCTATCGCGGAAGTGAGGGAGTTTTTCCCTCACTTATCTCGCATAGAAAACTCCCATCCCTCAAACAGTGGACATCGGCTCCAAAACTGCCTATAATGAATCTTGAGAAAAGAATATTTCGATAAAGTTGCTACATAGATGGGAGATACAACATGATAAAGGCAGCATTTTGCGATGATGACGATACGGTTTTAAAAGAACTGCAGAGCTTACTGGAGGAGTATCGCAGGGAGCGTGATTACAGAATAGATGCAAAAGTCTATCACAGTCCGCTGGATTTGCTGAATGAAATGGAAAAAGGAACCCGCTTTGACATTTTGTTTTTGGATATTTTAATGCCGGGGGTAGATGGAATCCAAACGGCATCCGAGATTCGGAAGTTTGATAATAATATCAAAATTATTTTTCTTACTTCTTCGGTGGAGTTTGCGGTGCAGTCTTATGAGGTGAAAGCATATTATTACCAGTTGAAGCCGATTGAAAAGGGCAGCTTTTATCATCTGCTGGATTCTGTGCTAGAACAGATGGAAAAAGAGCATGGCAGCAGTATTGTACTGCGCTGCAAGACGGGAATTACCCGGATTGCGTTAAAACAGCTGGAATACTGTGAAGTAATCCACAGGACATTATTGATACATCTGACCGATGGAACCGTATATGAATGCAACGGCAGCATGGATGAACTGGGCCGGCAGCTTATGCCTTATGGAACTTTTATACGTCCACATCGTTCATATCTTGTGAATCTGGAATATATAAAGAATCTTTCTTATCGTACCATTACGATGTCAAGCCTTGTGGAAATTCCTGTTCCAAGAGGGAAATACAATGAAATAAAGAGTGCATTTCTGAAAAATGCATTTGAAGATGGGCAGGTGACGTTATGAGCCTTTGGATGTCCCTTTTTAACAATGTGGCAGTCAGTGTTTTTGGAAGTGTGCTGGCGGCATCCTTCTGTGATGCACTGGACCGGCGGAAAAACCGGATCATATTCTGGATATGCATCGCACTGATTCCGATTGCACAGGGGATTATTTACTATGTATGGGATGATGGCTTTTTGAGGCAGATTTATCCGCTGCTGGTACATGTTCCGTTGATTTTACTGTTATGTGGACTGACCGGTAAATTGCTATGGCCATTTTTCTCTGTGATGGCAGCCTACCTTTGCTGCCAGTTACGACGCTGGCTGGCACTTCTTGCAGTAGAAATTTTGGGTGGAGGAGTATTGATGCTGGATGTGGTGGAATTATTGATTACGCTGCCACTACTGTTTGGACTGATGCACTTTATGACGCCGGCAGTCCGCTATATTTCTGGTTATTCCAGAAAAATGCAGTGCCAGTTTGGTGTGATACCGGTGCTGTATTATGTATTTGATTATCTGACAAGGGTGTACACAGATCTTTTGTCCAGTGGGGCTCCGGTTGTTGTGGAATTTATGCCGTTTATCTGTTGCGGGGCATATCTTGTGTTCTTGTTGTATAACTTTACAAAAGGGCAGGAAGAAAACCGGATGAAGGAGATTCAGAAAAGCCTTGATATGCAGGTAGCACAGTCCATGCGTGAAATAACGGCGTTGCGGGAGTCGCAGAATCTGGCCAGCCGTTACCGCCATGACCTGCGTCATCATTTACAATATCTATATGCCTGTTTGGAGAACCATCAGATACAGAAGGCAGAGGATTATATATCTGATATCTGTAATGAGCTGGAACAGCAGAAGGTGATACAGTATTGTGAAAACGAAGCTGCGAATCTGATTTTGTCATCCTTTGCAGGAAGGGCAGAAGCGGAAGGAATTGTGATGAAAGTGGAAGGCGGCATGAAAGCGAAGACGGTGATAAGTGATACTGACTTGTGTGTGCTATTGTCTAATGCCCTGGAAAATGCCATCCATGCCTGCAGGGAAGTACAAAAAGAGGGAAAAGAAGCCAGAATAGAAGTACAGATTTATGAAAAACAGCAGCAGGTATTTTTACAGATAAAAAACTCCTGTGCCGGAGCACCAATCTTCGAAAACGGAGTCCCGGTTTCAAAGAAAAAAGGACATGGTATCGGAACCCGGAGTATCTGTGCCATTGTGGAACGCTATGGAGGTGTATATACATTTTCATTGGAAAAAGAGTATTTTGTACTCCGTCTG
This sequence comes from Roseburia sp. AF20-18LB, assembly GCF_003461185.1. Taxonomy (NCBI): domain Bacteria; kingdom Bacillati; phylum Bacillota; class Clostridia; order Lachnospirales; family Lachnospiraceae; genus Roseburia; species Roseburia sp. AF20-18LB. Next base: position 950,462 of record NZ_QTWP01000001.1, on the reverse strand, counting down.
AATCTGTCGGAAAAGAATGTCGATTCAGTACATTTTACTGCCGTTTGAGACGTGAATCTCCTGCTGGATAAGAAAGAATGGTAAAATATATCTAAGTCGAGGATGACACACAAAAGACAGGAGGAAGATAAAAATGAAGAAAATAATTTCATGTTTAGTGGTATTAACTATGTGCATTTCACTGGCTGCCTGCGGGGGAACGGATAAACAGGCTGCAATTGATGCATTCAATAAAGCAAGCACATCATTCAATGAAGTAGCGAATGCCATCAATGCGAATCCGGATGCATACGACCAGGATGTGATTGATACCATGGTTGAAATGGCAGATGTCTTACAGCAGCACAAAGAGCTGTTAGAGGGAGACACTGAAATTGAAGAAGACAAATTAAATGAAATGATTGAATGGTATGGTACCGTAGAAGAATGGGTATCAGACGTAAAGGCGGAGTTAGGTATATAATAGATTTCATAGAGTTACTTCTTTAAAGAGGGGACGGATACGGAAAATGTATCCGTCCTTTTCTGGTTGTAATCTTTGGAACTTTCGTATATTATAGTAATAAAAATAATTATTTAGAAACGAGAGGCTTGTTGTAAGATGATGAAGAAACAGCAATCGATTTATGAATTGAACAGAATTCAGCAGTATATTATGCAGATGCGCCCGATTCTTAGAAAACGCGCACTCTTTTCTGATGGAACAGAAGATTATCGTAGTCCGGCAGAACCCAAAGTCGGAGAGCTGGTGACCATTCGTTTTCGTACAGCAAGAGATAATGTAGATGCAGTCTGGCTTTGTACAGAACAGAAAAAATATTTTATGGAAAAGACCGAGTCAGAGGGGCTCTTTGATTATTATTCCGTAGAAATCCGTATGACAGAGGAGCATTTCTACTATTACTTTGAAATTGAGACGGGAATGCTTCACTGTATCTTTGACCGCTATGGCGTGAATCAGACACCAAGACCGCAGTATAATTTTGAAATTGTACCGGGTTTTTCCACGCCGGACTGGGCAAAAGGGGCGGTTATGTATCAGATTTTAACAGACCGTTTTTACAATGGAGACACTTCCAACGACCCGTTGACGGATGAATATTTCTATATCCGTGCTACCAGTCAGAAGGTAGATAACTGGGAGAAATGCCCGGAGAATTTTTCGGTAGCAGAATTTTATGGCGGAGATTTAGAGGGCGTGAGAAAGAAAATGGATTATCTCACAGAACTTGGAATAGAGGTGATATACTTCAATCCACTGTTCGTTTCTCCGTCCAATCATAAGTATGATATTCAGGATTACGATTATATTGACCCGCATTACGGCAAAATAGTGGTGGATGAGGGAGAACTTTTACAACCGGGTGACCGCAATAACCAGCATGCCAGCCGCTATATCACCCGCGTGACGGATAAACGGAATTTGGAGGCAAGCAATGAACTTTTTGCAACGCTGGTAAAGGAAGCGCACCAGAGGGGCATCCGCGTTATCCTGGATGGAGTGTTTAATCATTGCGGTTCCTTTAATAAATGGCTGGATCGTGAAAAAATCTACCGTAGTGAAGCAGGCTATGAACCGGGAGCCTATATCAGCAAGGACAGTCCGTACAATGACTTTTTCCAGTTCCATGATCAGAATGCATGGCCGGATAACGGAAGTTATGATGGCTGGTGGGGACATGATACATTGCCGAAGCTTAATTATGAAGATTCAGATACATTGCATGATTATATTCTTCATGTGGCTGCAAAATGGGTTTCTCCACCTTATAATGCCGATGGCTGGAGACTGGATGTCGCGGCAGATCTGGGACACAGTCCGGAATATAACCATCAGTTCTGGAGAGAATTCCGTGATGCCGTAAAGAAAGCCAACCCGCAGGCGGTGATTTTGGCAGAACATTACGGCGATCCGAGAGACTGGCTGGGTGGAGACCAGTGGGATACGGTTATGAACTATGATGCCTTTATGGAACCGGTGACATGGTTTCTTACCGGAATGGAGAAACACAGTGATGATTTTAAACCGGAAAATATAGGAAAGTTTGAGAACTTTAAAGGCGCTATGAAGCATTATATGGCAAGCTTTTTGACACCATCGCTGCAGTGCTCCATGAATGAACTTTCCAACCATGACCATTCCAGATTTTTAACCAGAACCAATCATAAAGTAGGTAGAGCGGAACACCTTGGAACAAAAGCGGCAGAAGAGGGCGTAAATACAGCGGTTCTACGGGAGGCGGTTGTTATTCAGATGACCTGGCCGGGAGCACCTACCGTTTATTACGGTGATGAAGCCGGACTATGTGGATTTACAGATCCGGATAACCGCAGAACTTATCCGTGGGGCCGGGAAGATAAAGAACTGATTCGTTTCCATCGTGATATCATCAGAATTCATAAAGAAAACCCGGCACTTCGTACCGGAAGTGTGAAATTTTTAAATGGTGAGGATAATCTTCTCTGCTATGGAAGATTTAACCGGGAACAGCAGTTTGTCATTATTGTAAATAATGATGAAAATATCCGGCACATTGATTTGTCTGTATGGGCAGTGGGGCTTCCGAAGTACGGAACTTTAGAACAGATACTTTTTACCAGTGAAAATGGATATTCCATTTCTTCTGTCAGTTATGACATCGTCAATGGAAGACTGGATATTACATTGCCAAAGCATGCGGCTGTCATTCTGAAAGGAAAGAATCCAGAAGAATAAAAAAATGGCAAAATAAAAAATGCAAAAAATGCATAAAAACGCCTTGCGCACAGCAGGGCGTTATGCTATAATCTATATTCGTCAGGACAATTAAGGACTGATAAATGGGCAGATTCCCGAGTGGCCAAAGGGGACAGACTGTAAATCTGCTGCAAATTGCTTCGGTGGTTCGAATCCACCTCTGCCCATTCTCGTTGTGGTTATGCAATGAGAATTTTTTTATGTAACTATAAAAAGATACTTGCCCGCGTGGCGGAACTGGCAGACGCGCAGGACTTAAAATCCTGTTGTGGTGACACAGTACCGGTTCGATTCCGGTCGCGGGCATTAAAAAAGGAAACGGTCGTTTCCTTTTTTTTATGCCGGAAATCCGCAAAGCACATTTCCGATGTTATTATGTTCTCTTTATGAATAGTCCTATTCTTTTTCTGCCTTTTCTTCCCTCTCTGCACATGGAGCAGTAGAAGCTCTTGTAATAAGCTGGGGGCGCAGTAAAGTCATGCTGACGGAGACGTGATTAATAAGGCTGCTCAGAGTAGCATATCCACATTTGCCGAGCTCGGTTCTTTCCTGACGGACTGTAGTCAGTGGCGGCTCTAAGAAAGATGAAATCGGCAGGTCGTCAAAACCAACCACACTGATATCATCCGGAACAGAAAAACCTCGAAGCTGGCATTCTGTAATGACACCGGAAGCAATCAGGTCATTACCGCAGAGAATTGCTGTTGCTCCGGCAGCAAGAAAATTCGGTACATGATATTTTGCACTGTCGGCAACATAGTAGCCATGTGCAACCATATCTTCCTCTACTGGAAGATTGTGGGATTTCATGGCATCTAAATATGCCTGATAGCGTTTCTCACTGACCATGGAATAGAGAGAACCGTTGAGAAAAGCAATCTTTTTGTGACCAAGCTGATAGAGATGGTCGACTGCAGATTCAATTCCTTCAGAGTTATCTGTTCCTACATAGCACACATGTGGATTCTTCTTAATATAATTATCGAAAAGAACGGTCGGAATGGAGGTGAAGGCAAGCTGCCGCATCCAGTCATCATGGAGAGCAAAGCCTACCAGGAACCCGCCGGAATAACCGTTCTTTAACATGTAAGTATCATATTTTTCAGTCATCTGGAAAGCCGGAGTAACCGGAATTACACTGACGGACCAGCCATCCCGGAAAGCAGCCTGACGGAAACCCAGGATGATTTCGTATCCGAACTGGTTGGCTGTTTCATAGTCCATATTTTCTATAAAAAGGCAAAGCTTCTTGTTTTCGTCCTTTTTCATCTTCTTGGACTGATATCCCATTTCTACAGCGGTATCAAGAACCATCTGCCGTAAATCTTCGCTGATATCACTGGCACCATTTAATCCTTTGGAAACAGTGCTGACGGAAATACCGAGCCGGTTGGCAATATCTTTAATTGTGACCATAACAAGCCTCCATAAATCTGGTATATTTTAAGTAAAATTATATCAAAAACCTCTTATATTCTGTATTATATAGAATTTGCATGACAGGTGCAAGTACTGCAAAATATTATTTTTCGAAAAAAACAGGGTTTTAAATAGCAATATAACCAAAAAAACAATGCGAATTCCGTTAAAAACGGCAAAAATGATGCTAAAAGGACTGTTTTGTTTGACAAAATTGTTAAAAAGACGTAAAATAACCTCAGATACGAAAATTAACGAAAAGCAAAAAACAAAAACCGATGTGGGGGAAAAACATTGGAGGCAAAGAGACTAACCAGAGGAGCAGGAATCCTGATGGCAATAACAAGTCTTCCATCTGATTATGGAATCGGAACTCTGGGTGATGCAGCTTTCAATTTCGTAGACTTACTTGTAGACCTGAAACAAAGATACTGGCAGATACTTCCGATTGGACCAACCAGTTTTGGAGACAGCCCGTATCAGTCAATATCAGCATTTGCAGGAAATCCGTATTTGATAGATTTAGATGACCTGGTTCGCGACGGTCTGCTTATGGAAAGCGAGATTCGAAGCTATAACTGGGGTGCAGATGAGAAAGATGTTGATTATGCCAATCTTTTTGAAAACCGTTTTCAGATATTAAAGAAAGCATTTGAACGGTTTGATACTACAAAGCCTTCTTTCCGGAAGTTTGAAGAAGACAATGATTGCTGGCTGGCTGATTATGCATTGTTCATGGCAGTCAAAGGAAAAGAAAATAACCGGGAATGGATGGCATGGGAACCGGGAATCAGAAATCGTACACCGGAGGCATTACAGGAATACACAGAATTACTAAAAGAAGAGATCCTGTTTTGGAAATTCTGCCAGTATAAATTTTATGAACAGTGGAAATTCTTAAAACAGTACGCAAATACAAGAGGAATACAGATTATTGGGGACATACCGCTGTATATGGCAATGGACAGTGCTGATGTGTGGGCAGACCGGAAACTCTTCTTATTAGAAGAAGACGGAAGCCAGCAGTATGTAGCAGGCAGCCCGCCGGATAATTTTTCAGAAGAAGGTCAGAAATGGGGCAATCCCGTATATGACTACTCTTATATGGAAGAGTACCGGTTTGACTGGTGGAGACACCGGATTGAGAAAAACGCAGCGTTATATGATGTAATCCGGATTGACCACTTCCTTGGAGTTGTAAGGTACTATACGATTCCGTTTCGGGAAAAGGATTGCTGCAATGGGAAATGGAACAAGGGTCCTGGAAAGAAATTGACAGATGTGATGGAAGAAAGTGCCGGTGACTGCAGAATCATAGCAGACAATGCCGGAAGTGCCATCGCCGGGAGCAGAAAGCTTCTTGCAAGAATTGGATGGCCTGGAAGTAAAATCCTGATGTTTGCATTTGATGGAAATACAGGAAATGAAAATCTTCCACATAACTTTGAAGAAAATAACATAGTGGTATATACCGGAACACATGATAATGATACTGTTGTTGGTTATTTCCGGGATAAGACAGAATATGAACTGGCTTACCTCTATGAATATTTGAATATCGGCTCGAAGGAAGAAATTCCGGACGCCTTAATCCGTCTGGCTTATTCAAGCATAGCGGATGTGGTAATTATTCCAATGCAGGATATTTTACAGCTTGGCAATGAGGCCAGAATGAATCAGCCATCCACAGTCGGACAGAACTGGAAATGGCGGGTGGGAAAAGATACTCTGAGTGAAGAACGAAGAGCGTGGATCCGCACCATTGCGGCAGTATACCGCAGATAATTTCTATATGATATAGAACGGATTACCGTTTTATATAAATGCTTAATCGAAATCACATTTTTAAGGAGGAAGAAAATGAAAAAGAAAGCATTATCATTATTTCTTGTAACAGCTATGGCAGTATCCATGGTAGGATGCGGTAGCAAAGACGCAGACAAGAACACAGAAAAGAAAAGTACTGAAGCAGCAGTAGAAACAGAAAAACCAGCTGCAGCAGAAGATGAAGCTTGGGAGGGTGACTTAACAGTATGGAGCCCACAGGAAGATCAGGATACAAACTGGCTTCAGGATCAGTGTGAAGCATTCGCAGCTGAGCATCCAAACTGGAAAATCAACTTCAATTATGGTGTATGTGCAGAGGGTGAAGCAAAAGACAACGTAACAAAAGACGTTGAAGCAGCAGCAGACGTTTACATGCTTGCTAACGATAACATCCCGGATCTGGTATCTGCAGGCGCATTATCAGAGCTTGGTGGAGATTATCTTGGATATGTAACATCTACAAACTCTGATTCTATTCTTGCATCTGTTACATACAACGATTCAGTAGTAGCATTCCCATTTACCTCTAATACATGGTTCATGTACTATGATAAGAGCGTATTCTCAGAGGATGACGTAAAGAACTTTGATACAATGTTAGAGAAAGCTGGAGAAGCTGGAAAGAAAGTTTCTTTCAAATTAACTGATTCCTGGTATATTCAGGCATTCTATGTAGCTAACGGATGTACATTATTCGGTGATGGAACTGATACAGATGCTGGTATCGACTTCGGTGGAGACAAAGCAGCAGCAGTTACAGAGTACTTAGTAGACTTAGCAGCTAACCCTAACTTCTTAGTAGATGCTGACGGATCTGGTCTTGCTGGATTAGGCGACAGTGTAGCAGCAGTATTCTCCGGAACATGGGATGCTGATGCAGTTAAAGAAAAACTTGGTGACAACATGGGTGTTGCAGCTCTTCCTACCGTTACAATCGACGGAAAAGAAGGCCAGATGAAATCCTTCATCGGATCTAAAGCAATCGGTGTTAACCCTAATGCTGAGAACCAGCAGGTAGCTATGTCTCTTGCAGCTTACTTAGCAGGTGAGAAGGCTCAGACAGCTCATTATGAAATGAGAAACATCCTTCCTTCAAACATCAACATCTCTTTAGCTGACGATCCAATCGCAACAGCAGTTACAAATGTTATGACAGATACATCTATCATGCAGCCATTATGTAAAGAAATGGGTAACTACTGGTCACCAGCAGAGAATATGGGTAAAAATATCCAGTCTGGCGAAGTAACAAAAGACAACGCTGCTGAGAAGACAGAAGAAATGAACACAACTATGAATACAGACGTTGCTGAATAAGCAGAAGATGTAATTGGAAGTTCATTATAAGAATTCCTAAAAAAGCGGTTTGGAAAAGAACCGGGGACTCCAGGATACCGGAAACGGTACCCTGGATGTCTTACTATAGAGAGTATAGGAGGCCCATAGCGTGAAGAAGGCTGCTACGAAAAAGAAAAAAGTAAAAGAGTTTCAGACACCATATACCGTTACTGGTGCGTTAGTTAAGGGAAATGTAATTACTAAGCTCTCCATGTTAATCATGGGCTTGGGCAATATTGCACATAAACAGATTGTAAAAGGTCTTATGTTTTTGGCAATTGAGGTTGTGTATCTTTATTACATGATTTCTTATGGATTCTATGCAGTTTCCATGCTGCCATCACTTGGATGGAGAGAGCAGGAAAAGGTATGGAATGATGCAAAGAGTATTTATGAATATCAGGCTGGTGATAATTCACAGCTTATCTTACTTTATGGAGTTGCAACATTATATCTTACCTTCATGTTTATCATTGTATGGAGGGAAGCAGTAAAAAGTTCATATAAATCAGAACTGCTGGCAAAAGCAGGTAAGCATTTAAACACATTTAAAGAAGACTTCAAGAGTTTGTTTGATCAAAATTTACATAAATTGCTGTTGGCACTCCCACTGACGGGAATTTTGCTCTTTACTGTTCTTCCATTGATTTACAATATTACAATGGCATTTACCAACTACAGTACGTCTGGAGAACACTTAGTGTTATTCGACTGGGTTGGATTTGCTACCTTTAAGAAAATATTGAATGTTGGAGACAGTATTGGAAAACAGTTCTATTCCGTATTAGGATGGACCCTGATCTGGGCTGTGTTTGCAACAGCATTAAACTATATTTTTGGTATGATTCTTGCAATCATTATCAACCGGAAAGAAACAAGGGCAAAGGGATTCTGGAGATTCTGCTTTGTATTATCTATCGCAGTACCACAGTTCGTTTCCCTTCTGATTATGAGAAGTATGTTACAGCCAACCGGTATTGTTAACACGCTGCTTATGAAATATGGTATTATCGACACTGCATTGCCATTCTTTACCAAGGCAATCTGGGCGAGAGTTACCGTTATTGTAATCAACCTGTGGGTAGGTATTCCATATACGATTCTTCAGGTAACCGGTATTTTACAGAACATTCCGGCTGAGTTATACGAAGCAGCAAAGATTGACGGTGCTAACGCTGTCCAGACTTTCTTCAAAATTACTCTGCCATATATGTTATTCGTAATGACACCGTACTTAATTACGCAGTTTACAGGAAACATCAACAACTTCAATGTTATTTACCTTCTGTCCGGAGGAAATCCTACGCCGGTGGATGCAACCGCAGGAAAGACAGACCTTCTGGTTACCTGGTTGTATAAGTTGACTGTTGATAAGAAATATTATAACCTGGGTGCCGTTATTGGTATTATGACATTCGTGGTATTGGCTATTGTTGCCCTGGTTACTTATCGAAATACCACATCCTACAAAGATGAGGAGGGATTCATGTAATGAGTAAGCAGAAAACAGCCACATCTGGCGCAAAAGTACGTAAAACACTTGTAAATGTTTTGGTTCATATATTTCTTGCAGTATTAGCATTTATCTGGGTACTTCCGGTATTCTGGGTAGTACTTACAAGCTTCCGTGCGGAGAAAGGTTCTTATGTTGAGACCTTCTTCCCGAAGAGTTATACTTTTGACAATTATATTAAAATATTTACAGATACAAGTATCCTGAACTTCCCTAAGATGTTCATGAATACACTGATTATTGCAATCTTTACCTGTATCATTTCAACCATCTTTGTACTTTCAGTTTCATACTGTATGTCAAGAATGCGTTTTAAAATGAGAAAACCGTTTATGAATATTGCAATGATTTTAGGTCTGTTCCCATCCTTCATGTCCATGATTGCGGTATACTTTATCTTAAAGGCACTGGGATTATCCGAAGGATCCATGATTCGTATTGCGTTGATTATTGTATTCTCCGCAGGTAGTGGTGTTGGATTCTATGTAGCAAAGGGATTCTTTGATACCATTCCAAAGTCCTTAGATGAGGCAGCAATCATCGATGGAGCAAGCAGATGGCAGGTATTTACTAAGATTACCATTCCGCTTAGTAAACCAATTATTGTATATACCATCCTGACTTCCTTCATGGGACCATGGATTGACTTCGTATTTGCAAAGGTTATCTGTGGTGCAAATGCAGACCAGTTTACCGTATCAATCGGTTTATGGAAGATGTTAGAGAAAGAGTATATCAACAGCTGGTATACATGTTTTGCAGCAGGTGCTGTAGTAGTATCAATTCCGATTGCTATCCTCTTTATGTTTACACAGAAATTCTATGTAGAAGGAATGAGTGGAGCAGTAAAAGGCTAAATTTTACAGTCGTTTAAAATGTTTAAAAGAGAGGCAGTTTTTTGCCTCTCTTTGTTATATCAGTTGATAATGAAGGGTGTGGAAGATTGCGAAGGATATTTGTTCTGTGTTTGAAATAACAGGTATTTTCATTCAGACAGAATGTGTCTCAATTCTTGGCAGTACATTTTTCTGATTTTCAGATGTCTTGCCACTGCTTTGACTGGATGCAGTGGGTGTCCGGCTGATACGGATACCTCATGCAACCGGTAAGGGGCGCTAAGAATTTCAATCTACATTACATCTATTCCGGCAACCGGCGCAAAGTCACATCCGTGTTCCAGTTGCGCCTCGTTGGCACGTCCTGTGCCAACGTTGCCGGTTGCCAGATGAAATTCCAAGCGCCCCTAACCAGTCACAAAATGGTATCCGCATTCAGCCGGACAACCACTTGCATTCTGTCAAATATTGGAAAGACAGATGATAATAAGAAAAGAAAAATGTGCTGGTTAGAATTGGAGCATTCTGTCTGGAAAATAACGTTATTTCAAATGCAGAACAAAAGCATCGCATTTACATCACCCCTTCATTTCAACGAAATAAGAAAGAGAAGAAAAGGAGAATCATATGAAAAAAAGACTACAGGCGTTACTTCTTGCACTGTGCCTTACCCTTGGAACTATAGGTGCCGGCTGTGGCGGCAGACAGGATAACAATGCTGCGGGAACAGAGACTGCTGCGGCGACAGAAACTGAAAAGACCGCAAGTGTGGAAGACTCTGCTATGGCAAAGGCAAATGCAGGAGAACTGAATATCATTGATGATAAATACCGCACCTATTATGAAGTGTTTTTATATAGCTTTTATGACAGTGATGGAGATGGAATCGGAGATATCCAGGGATTAATTGATAAACTGGATTATATCAATGATGGAGATGACAGTACAGATACAGATCTTGGCTGTAATGGAATCTGGCTGATGCCGATCATGCCATCACCGACCTATCATAAATATGACATTTCTGATTATGAAAATATTGATGAGCAGTATGGAACTATAGATGATTTCAAACAGTTAATCGAAGCATGCCACAAGCGCGGAATCCGTGTGATTATTGATTTCCCGATTAACCATACATCGTCCAAGCACCCATGGTTTACACAGGCGGTGGAATATCTGGAGGGATTAAGTGACGGGCAGCAGCCGGATAGCAGCGTTTGTCCGTATGTAGATTATTATAACTTTACAACAGATCAGTTAAGCAGTGTGTATTATAAAGCTGGCAGCAGCAATTGGTATTATGAAGGAAAATTCTGGAGTGAAATGCCGGATTTGAACCTTGACTGTGAAGCGGTGAGAGCTGAATTTGATGAGATTACATCCTTCTGGATGGATCTTGGGATAGATGGTTTCCGTATGGATGGTGCCAAAGAATATTTTTCAGATAATACCACAGAAAATGTGGAAGTCTTAAAATGGTTTAATGATATGGTAAAGGCAAAAGATGAGAATTCCTATATCGTGGCAGAGGTCTGGACGGATCGTGAGACATATGCAAAATATCTGGAAAGTGGAATTGATAGTGTATTCAATTTTGATTTTGGAGATGGCGATGGGATTATTGCCAATGCAGTAAAAGGAAGCTCAGAGTCCGGAGCAAAAGGATATGCCAATGTCTGCGGCAAAATGGATGAGCTTTTAAGCCAGTATAATGAAAATTATATTGATGCACCGTTTTATACAAATCATGATATGGCAAGAGGTGCCGGATACTATAGCGGCGAGTATAAGGCTGCACAGATTAAGACTGCCGGAGCCATGAATCTTATGATGAGCGGCAATGTATTTCTTTATTATGGGGAAGAAATTGGTATGAAAGGCTCTGGAAAAGATGAAAACAAGCGTGCACCAATGCAGTGGTCCTCAGATACATCTGCAGAGGGTATGTGTAAAGGGCCGGATGGAATGGAAAGCATTAAGATGACAAATGGAAGCTTGGAAGACCAGCAGGATGACCCGGATTCCATTTATAATTATTTCAAACAGGCAATCCGCCTGAGAAACCGTTATCCGGAAATCGCCCGTGGTATCGCTGCAAATGTAGAGAATCTTTCTGATAAGAATATAGCAGCAATTACCAAGACATATGATGGTAAAACCACATTACTGGTATTTAACCTTTCCCAGGAAACCCAGAAGGTTGACATTTCAGGTGTAGATTTAGGCGGAGAAGGTATTATCGGTGGAATGCTTCTGACTGGAGAAGATATAATCACGCTGGATAATAATGAACTGACACTGCCATCTTATTCCATGGCGCTTATTACAGTAGAATAAAGCCGAAATGCATAAAACCGGAACAGAGTTATCGTGCCACCGGAATAAAAATGAAAAAAGCAGGAAAATTGTCTTGACAACCCCTGCTTTTTCCGATAAAATAATCAGTGCTGTGAGTGCTTTACAGCACAAGCCCAGTTAGCTCAGTTGGTAGAGCAGAGGACTGAAAATCCTCGTGTCTCTGGTTCGATTCCGGAACTGGGCATTGCCGAAGGGCAATGAACTACGGGTGTAGTTCAATGGTAGAACACCAGCCTTCCAAGCTGGATACGTGGGTTCGATTCCCATCACCCGCTTTGCAGACTATAGTTGCATATGCGATAGTGGCGTAGTTGGTAACGCGCGACCTTGCCAAGGTCGAGACCGCGGGTTCGAGCCCCGTCTATCGCTCTTTCAAAAAGCAAGAAATTTATCTTGCTTTTTTTTGACTTTACAGGAAATTGCTTTCCTGTAAAGTCAAAAACGCTCCGCGAGGATGCGCACTGCGGCGTATAAGGTAGATGTCGCAAGCGACCGCCGCAGGCGCGGGAATGTGCCAAGGCACATTCGATGTTCTATAAAAGTCTGATTTGCGAACATAAGAAATAAAAGAAAGGTAGTAAAGGAGTAGATTCATAGTATGGATAAAAAAGGTGTGGCAGAGTTAAAGAGACGTTTTACAAAAGAAAATTGTACCTTTACCAGATTGTGTGGCTGTTATGTAGATGCCGGTAAGAATAAGGTAGTTGATTTAAGTGAGACATTTTTAAATCTGGAAGATGAAGAATTTTATAAATATTTAGAGATTGCCAAGAAAACCTTATCAGGAACCATTGGAAATAATCTTTTGGAATTGAATTTTCCACTGGAGGAAGAAGCAGCAGGTGGACGACAACAGTTTCTATTAGGTTTAAGAGAAAGTAAATTAAAAAATCCGGAGTTATTAGACCGTTTTTATGATATGGTCATCGAAAGCTATGACTATACAGGCAACTATCTGATTTTGCTGTTCCATGATGCTTATGATGTCATGACCAAGACCACGGACAATAATGCACTGGATGAATCAGAAGAAGTGTTTGAATACCTTCTGTGTGCAATCTGTCCGGTACAGTTATCCAAACCGGGACTGGGTTACAGAGAAGATGAAAACCGTATCGGACCAAGAATCCGTGACTGGGTGGTAAGCATACCGGACAGCGGTTTCTTATTCCCGGCATTTACCGACCGCAGTACAGATATTCATTCCCTGATGTTCTATACTAAGGATACCAAGGCACCGCATGCGGAATTTATGGAGTTGGGATTAGGCTGTGGCGCAAGACGCACTGCAACGGAGCAGAAGATGACCTTCCATTCTATCGTCAAACAGGCATATGGCGATGATGTGGAAAAGAGCGGTGAAGTGCTGATGGAGATTCAGCAGAACTTAAATGATCTGGTAGAAGAGAAAGCAGAACTGGAAGAAGACCCGGTAATTCTGACACCGGAGCTTTTGACCAATGTTATGGAAGAAAGCGGCGTTGCACCGGAAAAGGCAGAAAAGATTGGAAAGACCTGCGCAGAGGAATTTGCAGAAGAAGCACCACTGGCAGAAAATGTAGTAGACAGCAAAGCACTGGCTGCCAATGAGCAGATTCAGAAGGAAAAGGAGCTGGTAGCCCAGGTTGAAGTGCTGCAGCAGCAGTTAAAAGAGAAACAGATCGAGGAAGAAGCAGACGAAGTAGTTAAGACCTATGATGTTGTGCTTCGTGTAAAACCGGAAAAAGTTTCACAGATTAAGTCCGAGGTTATCAACGGACAAAAATGTCTGGTAATTCCAATGGCAGAAGACGAACATGCCAATGTAAACGGAGTAAATACAACGGTATAATAAATAAGAATACCATCCTTACCGGCAGGTAGATTGAGCCGGTAAGGATGGTATTTGTATATAGAATCATTAAGATGAAATACTTCTTTTGAATATCAGATTAGTGCAGATTCCGGAGATAGGATGCAAAAAATCAGCAATCCACACAGCAGAAGAAATAGGAGAAGCTGGAAGAATCTGCCCCAGCGGAAGCTGCGATGGTTTAACTGGGTGCCGTCAATGAGAATGACATCATTGGCTTCGGCAAGGGCAATGGCACCGGGATAGAAAACGCTGTTGGTAATGACGATCGCTTCATCACAATCATAATAGGATTTGCCGGCAACGGCTTCCTGTACGGCACTGTTTCCTACTTTGCCCTGATATAATTTGCACTGGACTGCATAGGTAGTCCGGTGTTTTTTTGCAATTAAATCCACACCAAAATCTCTGGAAGCTTTGGTGACAGTAACCTTTGAATATCCGTTGCGTTTTAAATATCCGGCAGCATATTCTTCAAATTCGTAGCCATTCATTTTGTCAAAATTGACACCAAAAAAGAAATGCCGCAGTCCATGGAATACGGCGAACGGAAGATGTATAATAAATCTTATGAAAAAGAAAAGTATTTTTCCAATCAGGCGAAACATAAAAGAATTCCTTTCCGTTCATAATAACGGATGCTATACTGTAATTGACCCGCTTGCATTCATTATAGCATAACATAGAGGTGATAGATTTGAAAGAAGAATTGATGGAATTAAGACAGAAGATGAAAGAATACGGCATGGCGGCATATCTCATTGTTTCCGATGATTTCCATGCATCAGAATATGTAGGAGAATATTTTAAATGCCGTGAATATATTTCCGGATTTAACGGTTCGGCAGGAACACTGGTAATTACTGAAGATATGGCAGGACTCTGGACAGACGGAAGATATTTTATCCAGGCAGAAGAACAGCTTGCCGGCACCGGCATTATGTTATTCCGGAGCGGACAGCCGGGAGTAGTGGATATTGGCACTTTTCTGGAAGAAAAAATGGAAGATGGCACCGTATTGGGGTTTGATGGAAGAACCGTAAGTACCGGCATGGCAAAGAGTTTAAAAGAAAAATTGCGGGAGAAAAAGATTACATTTGCTCCAGACCGTGATGTCGTAGGCGAAATCTGGGTGAATCGTCCTGCATTATCCTGTGATCCAATCTGGGAGCTTGGCGTGGAATATGCAGGTGAGAGCCGGAAGGATAAGGTGGCGGGGGTACGAAAAGCAATGGTGGATTGCAAGGCGGATTACTTTTTAATTCCGTCTCTGGATGAAATCGCATGGCTTTTTAATATCCGTGGAAATGATATTGCATACAATCCGGTGGCATTATCTTATGTGCTGATTGCACCGGATGAAATCCGCTGGTATGTAAATGAAATGAGTGTGCCGGCTGACTTAAAGGAAAGCCTTTCCGCTGAAAAAATCTTTATTTACAGATATGAACAGATTTATACGGACGTAAAGAAAATTCCGGCAGACAAAAGCATTCTTATAGACGAGAGTATGACAAATTATGCACTGTATGATGCCATTCCAAAAGAGGCACATAAGGTAAAGAAGAACAGCCCGATTGAGCTTATGAAGGCAGTGAAAAATGCCACCGAAATGGAGCATGAGCGGCTGGCACATAAGAAGGATGGCATTGCTTTAACAAAACTTATCTACTGGTTAAAGCATGTGAAAGATAAGCGGCAGATAACGGAGCTTACGGTATGCGCTAAATTAGAAGAATTCCGGAGGCAGGGAGAAGGTTATCTGGGACAGAGTTTTGCACCAATTGCTGCATATGGTGCCCATGGAGCTATTGTGCATTATGAGCCGGATGGGAAGAGCAATATTCCACTGGATAACAAAAGCTTTCTGCTGCTGGATACCGGCGGACAGTATCTGGATGGCACAACGGATGTGACAAGAACCATTGCCCTTGGAGCATTAAGCTCAGAGGAGAAGAAGCATTATACTGCCGTATTACGAGGAAATCTGAATCTTTCGGATGCAAAATTTAAATATGGCTGTACGGGAGTCAATCTTGACTATCTGGCAAGGGAACCGTTGTGGCACATGGGGCTTGATTATAACCACGGAACAGGTCATGGCGTTGGCTATTTGCTAAATGTGCATGAAGGACCGAATGCATTTCGTTACCGGGAACGGTGCGGTACCGGAACCATCATGGAAGAAGGTATGATTACTTCAGATGAACCGGGACTGTATCTGGAAGGAAAATACGGCATCCGCCTTGAGAATCTGTTGCTTTGTAAGAAAGCGGAGAAAACGGAATATGGACAGTTCATGGAATTTGAAACATTGACCGTTGCACCATTTGATCTGGAGGCTATTGACTGGGAAGAATTAGACAGCCGGGAAAAGGCACTGCTTCGGAAGTATCAGCAGTATGTCTGCGATACGATTGCAGACTTCCTTTCTGAAGAAGAAAAGAAATGGCTGAAGGAGCAGATTCCGGCATAGAGATATGGGCATTGCACGGGAATGAAAAAAGAGGCTTGGTTTCAAGCCTCTTTTTTCATCCGTAAGAAACTGCCGGTGGCCGGTTCTGTTGGTATAAAAATGATTTATTTATATGGCAGAATATCCTCCGTATATGCCCGGAGAATTTCTCCGACACTCCATGCCTGGGCATAGCAGCCGCGGGAGGTGTGCGGTTCATCTCCGTCAAAGATTTCTGCAATAGAACCAATACAGCCGTGATAGAACTGCTCTCTGGTGGCATCTAACATGGCATCGGCCTGTTTGATGACTTCTTTGGAAGTTCCATAGACATGCACATAAGCAGTCAGAAAACCGCCTAAGAGGAAACCCCAGGAAGTACCCTGATGGTAAGCATGGTCACGTTTATCAAGACAGCCTTCATAGGTCGGATGGTATTCCTTATCATCAGGGCTTAAGGAACGAAGACCGGTTTTAGCATATAGTTTCTCGTAAACCTTATCTACAATCTCCTTTTCTTTGTCTGCATCTAACATGCGGTGTGGCAGGGAAACGGCATAAATCTGATTTGGACGAAGGGTGGCATCACCTTCCAGTCCGTCTACCACATCATAGAGACATCCATCTTTTTCATTCCAGAATTCTTTTGTGAAAGATTCCTTTGCATGCGCAGCAAGAGCTGCATAGTGGGAGCCGTCTTCTCCAAAACGCGTTGCCCATTCCTCCATCAGGCAGAGTGCATGATACCAGAGCGCATTGATTTCTACCGGCTTGCCGTGCCGTGGTGTAGCAACCCAGTCGCCCACACGGACATCCATCCAGGTTACCTGGTCGAGACCGCTTCCGGCATGGATAAGTCCATCTTCTTCCATATAGATGGAGAAATCTGTTCCGTGCTCATAAGCTGCAATAATTTCTTTTAATTTCGGATAAATGGTTTCCTGCACAAAAGCATAATCTTCCGGAGTGCCGGTATAATCGAGATATTTTCCAACTGCATAGAAATACCACATGGAAGCATCCGCAGTGTTATACAATGGGGCGCTTCCTTCATCCGGGAACATATTTGGTACCATGCCATGGTGGACATAGCGGGCAAATGTGGTCAGGATGTCTCTGGCATCCTGATAGCGCCCGGTAGACAGAGTTAAGCCGGTGAGGGCAATCATGGTATCCCGGCCCCAGTCGGTAAACCAAGGAAGTCCGGCAAGAACAGTCATCAGTCCGGTAGACTGCCGGTATGCAAGAAAATGGTCAGCGGCAATGGTCAGAGTCTCTGCCAGTTCATCATGGTAGCCAGCTTTTTTCTCTAACGCATTAAAACGTGCCATTTCTGCGGCAGCAGTGGCAAAAGCATCCTTTTCATAAGCATCTTCAATGGTGCAGACGATAGATATTTTCTTGCGGCATCCGGCGTCCAGCGGAAATTCAATCTGGTATGGCGTGTAGTTATCATCTAAAGCATCGGATTCTACATCCAGTTCTTTTTGTAACTGCATTCCGGTGGTATATTTTTCTTCACATGGAACAACGGTTCCGTCATCGGTAAAAAGACGGATGGTGACATCTTTATTCTGCTGCGGAACCAGTCTGATTTCCGGCTGCTCATAAGTAGTATCGAATTTTAAAGTGTCTACGGTAGAAGCATCATGGTGTACCCGGTAATTAAAGAGCGGAGTCAGCACCAGTGTAGCAGCCTCTCCATCATTCTGGATATCATAGGAAACTGCAATAGTATTCTTGCCGTGTTCAAAGGCGAGAGTCTTTGTCATGGTAAATTCCGGAGCTTTGGTGGTAAAATGTACCAGCCCGTCATAAGTAAAGGAATTAAGGTATTCAATACCTTCACGGTAAGCAGTGCTGCCATCACCGGCAAGATACTGTTCTACGGTAAAATCTATTTTCTCGGAAGAACGAATCAGACACTCGTTGATTTTGGAGAGAATGACGAAACGTTCTACCGGCGGGTGCAGGCTGGCAATCAGATAGCCATGGTGCTTTCTTGCATGAGCACCGGTTACAGAACTGCCGGCATAGCCGCCGATTCCATTGGTCAGAACCCATTCCTTCTGTACACCCACCGACATTGGGGTGAGGGCATCTTTATTTAAATGATATGCTTTCATAGAGATCTCCTTTATCGTGTAATCTGTCCGGGTGGCGGGGGAGAAAAAAACAGGAAAACAATTGTAAATGTCATTTCAGGCTTCGGCTATTTTTGATACAGAATGCTGCAGAACTAAGCTGCTTTGTTTTCTTTTGTTATTCAGCCGGTCTTTCCAATGTTTCACAGTATAGCGGCACGGTTCGCTGCAATGCGGATGCATGAGAAAGGCTGATAGGGACACTTGGAATTTCATCTAGCAACCGGCAATGCTGGCACAGGACGTGCCAGCAAGGTGCAATCTGAACATGGATGTGAATTTGCACCGGTTGCCAGATGAACGATTAGCCTTTTTGAAATTCTTGGTGCCCCTTGCAGGCTTTCTGTCGCATCCGCATGCAACGGACAGTACCGCTATCCGGTGAAAGCAACGGAAAGACAGCCTGCAATCAGAAAACAAAGGCAGCTAAGAACTGCTGCGCATTCTGTCTCCATAAAAAGGAGCAGAAGCTTGAAATAACATTGAAATATGTTTTCGTCTTATAGTTCTTTCCTCCACCCGGACTGTTTGCCTCTATTGTAACGAAATAAATCGAAAAAATCTACTGAAAAACACGGAAAAAACATAATTATTAAATAAATATAATCTACTGGATTAATCGCAGAAAAAGAGATATAATGAAAAAGAATCTGCATGAGAAGCAGCTGCAAAAAGAAAAATTGAGAGGTTTGAAGTATGAGTATTTTTGAAAACACAGTTTTAGTAGATAAGAAGGTGTCTGTTGTAAATGTAATCTTAAGGTATCTTTGTATCGCATTGGCGATTTTCTGTGTACTGGTTTCCATTATTGTGTATCCAGGAATTTTACTGGTTCCTGCAATTATCTTTGCAGTTTTCTGGTATCTTCTTAAAATTGCATCACAGATTGAATGGGAATATACCTATATTGAAGGAAGACTTAGCTTTGCACGCATCAAGGCAAAGAGAAAGAGAAAAAATGTTGCAAAGATTGAGATGGAAGAGGTTGTGCTGATTGCACCGTCAACTGCACATGAATTGTATAATTATCATAATAACAATCAGGTGAGCGTAAAGGATTGTTCTTCCAAGCAGTCGGGAGCGAAGACCTATGAAGTGATTTATAAGAACGGTAGCGGACTTGGAGATATTATCTTTGAGCCGGATGAAAATATGCTGGATATGATCTGCAACCGGAATGCAAAGAAAGTCATCAGATAGGAGAGGTGATTTTATGGCAGAGCAGGGAAATTGTGATACCTGTGTAAATTTTGTTTATGATGAAGATTACGAATATTATGTCTGTGATATGGATCTGGATGAAGATGATATGGTAAGATTTCTTACCGGCAACACCAATTCCTGCCCGTATTATCAGTTATATGATGAGTACAAGATTGTGCGTCATCAGATGTAAATTTTAAATAGGAACGGTTTTAAAGAGGTCTGCATTTTCTTCATAGACCTGATTGAGCCAGTCGCAAGCCTGACCAATGCCTTCGTCGGAATATTCGAAGGTGTTGGTCTTTTTTTTCTCATCCGGCGTGGCGGTAAAGCAATAAGGACCCGGCCACCAGGTGGCAAGCAGTGTGGTGGAGTCGTCTTCTACATGCTTCTCAATGCGGTAGCGCATGCCCAGATGGCTTCCGGTATACTGTGTTTTGTTATAAAAAGGAATGGAAAATAAATCTTTACGTTGTATCATAATTGCACCTGCTTTCGATTCTTTATTAAAAATAGCATGAAAAAAGTTGTCTGGCAAGGAAAAGGGATTAGATGATAATCCCTTTTTTTCTATATTCGGTTGGTGTGATTTTCAGATTTTTCTTAAATAATCTTATAAAATGTTCCGTTGTATCATAACCCACCTGGGAAGCAATATCTGCAACCGTAAGATTAGTATCAGAAAGAAGTACCTGGGCTTTTTCAATCCGGACCTGCTGTAACAGCTGGGTAAAGGTTTTCCCGGTAGTGCTTTTAAAAAGTCTTGAAACATGTTCAGGTGTATAGTGAAATTTTTCGGCAACCTGCTCTAATGTAACCGTTGCATAATTTTCCTGAATGAATTGAAGCAGGGCAAAACGCTGCACATCAGATTTACGGTTGAAAGTAGGAAGCTCGGAACTTTTTTCATAATTCCGGATTAAAAGACCAAAAGTTATCATCAGTGTGTAGGAAATCATCTGATCCCAGTAAAGGGAGCGGTTCAGAGATTCCCAGTACATCCAGAGAAAGCCAGAACGTATTTCATTATCATTGCCGGTGTGAAATACAATATAATCGTTGCCGTTTTCGGAATAGATATTATTTAAAAAGAAAGCGGACAGGATGTTTGGTGAATTTAAAAAATTGAAAAAGATATTATGTAAAGTGCTTTTTCGAATCAAAATATTTAAGATAACGCTGTTGTCATCGAAGACACTGACGGAATGTTTGATGCCGGGTGGAATAATACAAAGGTCTCCGGTGCGCAGTGTGAGCTGACTGTCACTGATTTTCTGGGAACAGCTTCCGTCATAGACATATAAGAGTTCAAAGAAAGTGTGGTCGTGAGTAAGTGCCGGAGAGTAACGGTTATGTCTGGTTACAGTAATAGAAACGTGGTTTCCTGCATCAAAAAAGAAATTATCTTCAAAGCGTGGAGGAATGGTTTCTTTGATTTCCGGAACCAGCAGATGCCGGCGCAGTACATCATCTATATTGATAGTACTTAAGAATTCCTGCAGGGAATACTCCTGCTGTTTGGCATAATAATATTTTTTGTAAAACTGCTCATCTTCATTCAATTTATATATTACTGTTCTTAACGCTTCATGATCCATAATGGAATCCTCCAATTCAAATATCAAAAATAGTCAATAACAACATAAAGAAAATGATATATCTATCAAAAAAAGTAAATAGAATTGGTTGTTACAAACAATTGGAAAACCACTTGAATAGATTATAATAGATTTAACAACAAAAGAAAAGTGATTTTCACAAAAACAATGATTACAGAGAAGGGGCATATGGATGAAGCAGGAAATCTTAGTAAAAGTAGAACATATGAATAAAAGATTTGGCTCTACCGTTGCATTAAAGGATGTTTCAATAGAGGTTTGTTCAGGCAGAGTTCTCGGACTTATTGGAGAGAATGGTTCTGGTAAATCAACAGTTACATCTATTATTGCAGGAATGCAGAACGCAGACAGCGGTACGATGACATATCATGACAAAGAATGGAAGCCGGAATCAATGCTGTATTCGTTGGAACATGGAATTGGAATGATTGTCCAGGAAACTGGAACAGTGCCGGGAATTACAGTAGCAGAGAATATATTCCTTGGCGAGACAAAATTTTTTAAGAGTTTTGGCGAAAAGCATAAATGGGGACCGGTTAAAAGGAAGCTGTTAAATCAGAAAGCACAGGAAGCCTTAGATGCAATCGGTGCCAGCCATATTCGAGCAGAACAGATGACAGCAAACCTTGATTTGCAGGAACGTAAGCTGATTGAGATAGCAAGAATTATGAATAAGCATCCGGAAGTGCTGGTAGTAGATGAGACTACAACTGCATTGTCACAGAAGGGAAGAGAGATTATCTACAATATTATGGAACAGATGAAAAAAGAAAACAAAGCGGTGGTTTTCATCTCCCATGATTTGGAAGAGATTATGGAAAAATGCGATGCATTGACGGTTCTTCGTGATGGAAATATTATAGTTACTTTTGATAAGAGCGAATTTGATGAAGACAAAATAAAATCAAGTATGATTGGAAGGCAGCTGGAAGGCGACTATTATCGAAGTGATTATGATGGAAGCTGCGAAGATGAAGTTGTCTTAGAAATGAAAGATGTAAATCTGACTGGCAAACTGATTGATTTTAATCTGCAATTGCATAAAGGAGAGATTCTTGGAATCGGCGGACTTTCGCACTGTGGAATGCATACACTTGGCAAAGTCATGTTTGGAAATAAAAAACCGGAGTCTGGTGAAATAAGAATCAAAGGAAAGAAATTGAAAAACGAAGCCGATGCAATGAAGCATATGGTTGGATATGTGGCAAAAGACAGAGACACTGAGTCGCTATGCCTGAATGCCAGCATCAAAGATAATATTGCTGTTGGCGGACTGGACCAGTTTACAACTGGTGGATTCCTGATTTTCCCGTGGAATGAAAAGAAATATGTTCAGAAACAGGTGGAAACATTAAGCATTAAATGTGCAGGAATAAATCAGTATGTTTCGGCATTATCCGGTGGAAATAAACAGAAGGTTGTATTTGGAAAATGGATTGGACGAGGCAGTGATGTATTGATTCTGGACTGCCCGACGCGAGGCGTTGATATTGGTGTGAAGCAGGCGATGTATCAATTGATGTACCAAATGAAAAAAGAAGGAAAATCAATTGTTATCATTTCAGAGGAATTAACAGAACTGATCGGTATGTCAGACCGTCTGATGATTATGAAGGATGGAAAGATTATGCATGAATTTCCAAGAAGTGAATCGCTTTCAGAAGCAGATGCGATTCAGTACATGATATAGGAGGCGGATGAAATGAAAACAAAGAATTTAAGAAAAAATGTTATGCTCCTTGCCCCTTTATTTGGTCTTGTGGCATTGCTGGTTGCTTTCTTTATCATTGGAACATCTAAAAATATAAATGTTGCATATGGAATGAAAAGTATTATCAACCAGTCAGTTGTGGTTGCAGTAGTAGCAACAGGTGCAATCTTTATTTATACCCTTGGTTCCTTTGATATCAGTCTTGGAGCATCTGTAGCAGTAAGCGCACTGGTAGGAGGGATTGTTTATAACAAAACAGAGAGCCTGGTAATAATGTTTGCAGCTTGCCTTGGAGTGGCGGTCTTTATAGGACTATTTAACTCAGTACTGGCATCTATTTTTAACCTCCCTGTTTTCGTAACAACGATTGCAATGCTAAGTGTATTGAATGCACTGGTACTGGTTCTGATTAAGATGAATGGAACAGGTTCTGAAATAAGAGTGCCAATGATGGCGGTCAGTAAGCTGAATACAACACAGTTTAAAATATTCGTATTAGCTGCATTTTTCTTAGTATGTTTACTGGTATTCTCTTTTACTAAAGTAGGAAGAATGCAGAAATTCCAGGGCGGAAATCCAATTTGTGCAAAATTAAGCGGTATTTCTGTAAAGAAAATGTCGATTATAGCATTTATCATGTCTGGAATAGGAGTTGGACTTGGCGCATGTCTTTCCATTGTCTATGCTCCGACTTTAACGAGAAATACTGCATCCAGTGTAGGAATGGATGTCATCATAGCGATTGTATTTGGTGGTATGCCGGTATCAGGTGGCGCAAGAAGTAAAATTTATGCAGCAGTAATCGGAGCTTTTTCCATGACATTGCTCAGTCAGATTATGGTGATGTTTAATCTGAATTCCGGAATTGGACAGATGGTAAAAGCAGCAATATTTATATTGGTAGTATTCCTGGCAACCAGTGACCAGAGAGGAAAGATGTTACCAAGATAATATCCATATGGTATTAAGTGATAGTCACTTTATACATAAACATGTAATGTACAGGAGGAAAGAAACATGAAAAAAATTCTAGCAATGTTGCTGGCAACGGTCATGGTAGTAGGATGCTTTACCGGATGCGGAAGCGACAAGAAGAATGACAGTTCTGAAGTAGTAAGTACAGAACAGTCAGGCAGCAAAGAAGAGACACCAGAACTTGATATGAGTGAAACCGTTAAAATGGGTATTCTTGTATCAGATGCAACAAGTGCAGAGGCGTTGGCATTCCGGACATACTATACAGAGTATATTCAGAAACAGTACAATGTTGAGCTTATTTATTCTGATGAATTAAAGGATGCAGCAGGGGAAACATCAGCAATTGATACTTTTATTACAAATAATTGTAAAGCAATTATTTCATTCTCATCCTTTGACCGTGCAGCACAGATTGAGCAGTGTGAAGCGGCAGGTGTGTATTATGCAGTTGCAACAGGAACTTTAACCGATGAAGAATATGAGACTTATAAGGGATATGAGCATTATGTAGGTGCAATCGGGCCATCTCTTGAAGTAGAATATCAGACTGGTTATGATATGGCAAATTACTATCTGGAGCAGGGCAAGAAAAACTTTGCTATCTTCGGTGGAGCAATTCCATATTATACAGATATGCATATTTATCGTGCAGCAGGTATGATTGCAGCTATGGTAGATGCAGGTGGAGCAGATGCTAATTACAAAGGTGCTACAGATGAAGCTGGAATTATTGGACAGATTTATGCAGATGGACAGATTGAAACCGGAGCAATTGGTGATGTAAATATCGTTGGTTATGTAGGTGGATATGACATGGATGATGCATGGTTTGGAAAATGTGCTCAGATGGCACAGACTCCTGACTTAGAGGTTATCTTAGCTGTTGGAAATGGTTCTGACTTCTTTGGAACAGCAATTGAAGGCACAGATGTTAAGATTGCCAGCGTAGATGCTTATGCAGAAAGCTATGGTACTGCAATGGATGGTGGAATGCTTGATTACCTTGCAGGTAAGTTCTCAGCAAGTATCGGACCTATCTTTATTGCAACTTATCGTGCAGTACTTGGAAGCCCGATCCGTACAGAAGATGGAAATGCTTTAGCTCTCAGCCAGGGTTACTGGGTTGCAACTTCACCAGAAGAGTTCTCTGAGTGCTATGCAGTAGACAGCTCTGTAGACAGCCCTGCATATACAAAAGGTATGTTAGATGGACTTCTTACAGCAGATTATGCATCATTTGAAAAATTTGTAAGTGCTTATGGATTTAAAGATATCCAGGAAGAAGCAAAATAAGTAACATATTAATAAAATTTTTGTTCTGCTCCGGAATTCTCCGGAGCAGAATTTAGAAAAGACATGAGGGAAAATAACATGAAAAGTAAAGGAAGAAATAGCATTTTAAAAAAGATAATTGGAACTTTGTGTATTCCGGTAGTGACACTGCTCGTAATGATACTCTTATGTCAGAGGAATGGTGTTGTATTTTTTGAATCAGAAGGAAACTGGATTTTGTTTTCCCGGGCAACAGCAACAGTAATGTTAACGACATTTGCTCTTTCATTGAATCTGAATTCCGGAAGATTTGATTTCTCAATCGGAGCAATTTCGTTATTGTCATCAGTAATCAGTGCATCAATTTGTTCATCCCATGGACTTTCAACACCATATATGCTCGTGATTTCTATTGTATCTGGAGCATTGCTTGGACTGATATCCGGAGCAATTTATGTAATTGTAAAATTACCACCGATTATTGTGTCACTGGGAGTAACACTGTTTTACGAAGGAATGGCATTCGCACTTACCGATGGTTATGGCGTGTCATTTGTAGCAAATAAAGAATTAACAAGTTTTCCAGGTGTTTTGAATTATGTACTTGTAATTGTAATTGGACTCGTTTTATTTATTGCGATTTTTGATTATACACAATTTGGTTATGAATATAAGTCACTATTATCCGGACAGAAGGTTTCTGTTAATACAGGAATTCATGAAGTATCCAATGCAGTAATCTGTTATACCATTGCAGGCGGCTTCATGGGTGTAGTTGGATTTATTAGTGCTTCAAATACAGGAAATATTCAGATGTCTTTAAACTTTGGCTCAATTGGAGTAATGTTTACAGCTTTCTTACCGATGTTTATCGGTGGATTTATCGGACGGTTCTGCAATGAAAAAATTGGTTATCTGTTAGGAGCAGTAACAACAGCATTCATATCATTGATGTATGCAAGATTAAATGTAGATGCATCCATTCAGCAGATTGTTACCGCAGTTATCCTGGTATTGTTCCTGATTTATCTGAATAACGAGAATAAGGTAATTGAGCTTGTAATGCTGAAGAAACAGTTGAAGAAAAAAAGACAAGAGGATAATTAGATGAAATATAAAGGAATCATTTTTGATTTGGACGGAGTAATCTGCTTTACCGATAAGTATCATTATCTGGCATGGAAGAGACTGGCAGATAAACTGGGAATATATTTTGATGAAACCATAAACAACCGGTTAAGAGGCGTAAGCCGGATGGAAAGCCTTGAGATTATTTTAGAGAAAAGTACAAAGAAATATTCCAAAGAAGAGAAAGAAGATTTCGCAGAGCAGAAAAATAAGATGTATGTGGAATTGCTGGAAGACATGACACCGGCTGATTTGCCAAAAGAAGTAAAAACAACCTTAGATGATTTAAGGAAACAGGGAGTTTTACTGGCAATTGGTTCATCCAGTAAAAATGCAAAGAGAATATTAAAACATTTAGGATTAGAAAATTATTTCGATGCCATCAGTGATGGAACGAATATTACAAAATCAAAACCTGATCCGGAGGTATTTTTGAAAGCAGCAGAATACCTGCAGTTAGAACCACAGGAGTGTCTTGTTGTAGAAGATGCGGTGGCAGGAATAAAAGCAGCTACAGCTGGAGGCTTTGATAGTGCAGGATTGGGTGAAGCGTCCGAATGTGAAATGACAACATATCCATTGAGCGGTTTTGCTGAACTGAGAAATATTAATTAAGAAAAGGAGCAGCCGTGGCTGCTCTTTTTGTGCCTTAAATGAAAGGAAAAAGAGATGAATTATAAAGAAAAACCATTTTATTTAGATGATGTAGACATTGCCTGGGTAGAAAATACGCTGGAAAATATGAGCCTGGAAGAAATGATAGGACAGTTGTTCTGCCCGATTGGATATTCAACGGATCCGGAGTATCTGAATATGTTATTACATTTCCATATCGGCGGATTATTTTTCCGGGATGGTGTGGCAGAAGAGATGCAAAGTACATTTACCTATGCGCAGGAGCACACAAAGATTCCGCTTCTGATTCCATCAAATTTAGAAGCGGGAGGAGATGGAGCGGCTACCAATGGAACTGCATATGGAAAACAGATGGCATGTGCAGCTGCAAATGATCCGGTATATGCATATCGTCTGGGAAAGATTGCCTGCTCAGAAGGAAGTGCATTAGGAATTAACTGGGCTTTTGCACCGGTAGTTGACATAGATAGAAATTATCATAATCCAATTACCAATGTCAGAACATATGGCGATGATCCGGAGAAGGTTTATGCCTATGCAAGGGAGTATCTTCGTGCAGCAGATGAATGCAATATGGCAGTCTCAATTAAGCATTTCCCGGGAGATGGTGTGGATGAAAGAGACCAGCATCTTTTGACATCGGTAAATAGTCTTAGCATGGAAGAATGGGATAAATCCTATGGAAGTATTTATCAGCGGCTGATTGACGATGGTGCCAAAACTGTTATGGCAGGGCATATTGCAATGCCAGCGTATCAGGAACATTTTAATCCACAGTTAAAGGGCAAGATTGTTCCGGCTTCTCTTTCCAGAGAGCTTTTGGTGAATTTGCTTCGGGACAAATTAGGATTTAACGGACTTGTCATTACAGATGCAACACCGATGGTCGGATTTACGGCAGCCGGTAAACGAAGTGAAACGGTACCAATGGCAATAGAAAATGGCTGTGACATGATTTTATTCAATAAAGATTTAAAAGAAGATTATCAGTTTATGCTAGATGGTTATAAGAATGGTCTGTTATCCCGTGAAAGATTACTGGATGCAAACAGACGCATACTGGCATTAAAGGCTTCTTTAAGATTACATGAAAAGAAGATAAAAAGACAGCTGGTTCCTGGAAAGGAAGCATTAAAAAACTTACGCACCACGGAGCATATACAGTGGGCAAAAGAGCTGGCAGACCAGTCTGTTACACTGGTGAAAGATATTGCAGAGAATCTTCCAATCAGTGCGAAGAAGACACCGCGTATTTTGCTGGAAATTTTAGGACATTTTCCGTCCAATGAAAGAGTAGTCGGAAAAGTAAAAGAAGAACTGGAAAAGAGAAATTTCCAGGTATTCCTCTATGAGAAGGAAGATTTCGAAAAGGGTGTCGATAATGTAACAGCTTTTAAAGATAAGTATGACATGGTAATTTACATCGGAAATGTGGAAAATGCCAGCAATCAGACCACCAACCGGTTAAACTGGTATACCTTCTGGGGACAGGGAAATAATGTTCCGTGGTTTGCAGAAGAAGTACCGGTAATTTTTATCAGTGTAGCCAATCCATATCATTTACTGGATGTGCCAATGATAAAAACGTATATTAACTGTTACTCCAATAATGATTATGTATTAGAGGCAGTAATAGCAAAGATTGCCGGAGAAAGCAGATTTAAAGGAGTAAGTCCGGTAGATCCATTCTGTGGACGAATCGAACTTTCCTACTAAAAGAATAACGAGACATAAGGGAGAACCGGTTATATGTATATCAGCAGATTAAGAGTAAATCATAAAAAAAATCCATTAGGTTTTAATTTGGCAAAAATCCATTTGTCCTGGGAAGTAAAGGATGTCTGTGGAAAATGGGCCGTGGAAACAAGAATTATAGTATCAGAGAGCAGCAATATGGAAAAGCTGGTATATGATTCCGGAGTACAGGAGAATTATCATGAGAACCAGATGCTGGTTTCCTTCGACTTAAAACCAAGAACCAGATATTACTGGCAGGTAGAAGTTAAAGATGACAAGGGAGACTGCGCAAAAAGTAATCCGGCATGGTTTGAAACGGGAAAACTGCAGGAAAGCTGGACCGCAAAATGGATTGGAACAGAAGAAAATGAAAAGAGAATGCCTCTTTTATATAAAGAGTTTGAATTAAAAGAGAAACCGGAGTCTGTCAGATGGCATGTATGTGGTCTGGGATTATATGAAGCATATGTCAATGAAAAGAAGGCGGGCAGAGAATTTCTTATGCCGGGTTATCATTGCTATGACAGCTTTTTAGAATATCAGACACTGGATGTTACAGAACTGTTATCTCAGGGAAAGAATAAAATTGCGGTTCTGTTAGGCGAAGGCTGGTATAAAGGAAGATTTGGATTTGATGGTGATTACAGAAATCTATATGGTAATCAGAAGAAGTGCATTGGAGAATTACATATACGATATGCCAATGGACAGGAAGAATGTATTGTAACAGACAGCAGCTGGAAGGCAGAAGAAAGCAGCATATGTGAAAATGGAATCTATGATGGAGAACATATTGATGAGACATTAGAACACAAAATGCTTTCCGTGGAGGAAATAGAAGAAACAAGACCACTTGTGGAACGATTTAATCCAAGAATTCATAAAGTAGAAGAATTTCAACCGGTATCAGTAAAACAGGAAGATGAAGCACTTTTGCTGGATTTTGGGGAAACAGTCACCGGTTGGGTAGAAATAACTGGTGCATTTGAAACAGGTCAGAAAGTTATGATGCAGTATGGAGAAGTTCTGCAAAAGGGCAGATTTTACAGGGATAATCTCCGTACTGCCAAAGCAGAATTTACATATGTATCGAAGGGAAAAGGAGAAACCATACGTCCTCATTTTACCTATTATGGATTTCGCTATGTGAAAATAAAAGGTCTGAATCCGGAAAAAGAATATAAATTTATTGCTTATCGTATTATGTCTGATATTGAGAGAACCGGCTGGGTGGCAACAGATCATGATAAGGTAAATCATTTATTAGAAAATACACTGCGTTCCCAGAAATGTAATTTTCTGGATATTCCAACGGATTGTCCGCAGCGTGATGAACGAATGGGCTGGACAGGTGATGCGGGAATTTTTGCATCCACAGCATGTTTTCATATGGATAGCGGAAGTTTCTTTCATCACTATATGAAAAATATGCAGGCTGAGCAGGAAAAATGTAATGGAGCTATTCCGTTCTTTGTTCCAAGACCAAAGGTAAAAAAAGAAGAACATACGAATCCTTTCTATCTGGATTCCGGAGCGGCAGTATGGGGAGATGCAGCAACGCTGATTCCATGGAGACTCTATCAGTTTTATGGAGATAAGGCAATGTTAGAGGAACAGTATCCTGTTATGAAAGCCTGGGTGGATTACGAATATGAGAGAACAAAAGAGAATGAGATTCCGTATCTGTGGCAGAATGACAGGCAGCTGGGAGACTGGCTGGCATTAGACAATGGAAATATCAATAATCCGATTGGAAAGACAGACAGTGGCTTTATCGCATCCGTTTACCATTATTGGTCAACCAAAATGGTGAAAGAAGCGGCAGAAAGTCTAGGATTAGAGGAAAGTAAAGTATATGCAGAGAGAGAAAAAGAGATTCGGAATGCAATTTTAAATTATTACTTTCCAGATAAAAAGTTTTGCTTGGAATACACACAAACCGCTTGTGCACTTTTGCTTTATTTAAAACTTTATCCAGAGGGAGAAAGAGAAGTTATAACGGCAAAACTGGCAGAGTTACTTAAGAAAAATAATGGACATTTAAATACAGGTTTTGTTGGAACACCAATTCTGTGCATGGCTTTGTCAGAGAATGGACAAAATCAGCTTGCTTATGACCTGCTTTTAAACGAGGACTATCCAGGATGGCTGCATGAGGTGAACCTTGGTGCAACAACGGTATGGGAACGATGGAATTCATTGGAAGAGGATGGAAGTATCAGCGGAACCGGTATGAACAGCTTAAACCATTATGCATATGGAAGCATTGCAGAATGGATATACAGATACATGTGTGGTCTGAATCCGTCTATAGGAGAGGCGGTAAAGATGACCATATATCCGATGCCAGATCAAAGATTAAAAAAAGCAGAGGGAAGCTGGAGAAGTGTATTTGGTAAATATGTCTGTGCATGGAACTGGAAGAGTGAGCAGGAAGTAGTCTGTAACATAGAAGTTCCATTTAATGCAAATGCGAGATTTATTTTGCCGGATGGAACGGAAGAGATATTAGACTGCGGAAAATATGAAAAAATTTTAAACATACGTCCTTAGAGAAGGTGTAAATATGAAGAAAACAATAAAAAAAGAATTTCTATTTATGGCAATTGGTTTATTTCTGGTAATGGTAATTGGAATTACGGTAATTATCGGAGAGGTAACAAAAATTGAACAGGCAGAGCAGCTTGTTACGGATGGCTATATTTCCATGGAGAAATATTATGGAAGAGTGGAAAAGAAAATTGAAACCTGTCAGAAATATGCCAATATTTTAACCGCACTCAGTGATGAAGACATGCTGATTGCCGGGGATATCAGTGGAAATATGGAAACAGAGGAAGAAGCCATTGCCCAGTATCTCACGGAAATGGAAAAGCTGACCAAAGATATTTCAGAGCAGAGTTTAACCGACAGTTTTATGACTTACAGCAGTGTAAATAAAGAACTGATGGAGCAATTGAAAGAATGCAGACAGGCAAGAGATGATGGAGATATTGCAAAAGCAAAATCCATCATTGGAGGCAGTGCATTAGAAAAAATACAGGCGCGGGAGTCGGCATGCAATGATTTTCAGGAAAAGTTAGATGAGAATGTAAAACGCAGTTCACAGAATATGAAAGCCCGGACCCAAAAAACTTATCTTATCAGTGTAACAATCGGCATATGTTTTCTGATTATCTGCTTAGTTACATACATACTGGTGAATAAGGCGATTATTCAGCCACTCAAAAAAGCAAGTTTACAGTTAAACCAGATGGTAGAGGATATCCAGAATGGAAATGGAGATTTAAGCATCCGGATTCCGGTAAAAAGGATGGATGAGATAGGACAACTGGTTACAGGAGTAAATCTTTTTGTAGAAAAATTACAAAATATCATGAAGCAGTTAAAAGATGGTTCATCCGATATGGACGAAGTTGCAGATAAAATGAACAGGCAGGCTGGAAATATCGGAGAAGAGACCATGAATATGTCAGCTGTAATTGAAGAGTTATCTGCAGGAATCATGGAAATTAATGACCGTTCCGGACAGGTTAGTGAACGGGTTGGAAAAATAGTAGAAAATGTCAGAGATATATCAGAGGAAACCGGAAATGGAGTTCAATTCGTAGATGAAATGCGTGAACGGGCAGATTATATCGAGAAAAAAACAGCAGAAAGCAAAAAAGAAACCAATGATATGATTGGCAGTTTAGGACATAGCATTGCGGACAGCTTAAAAGGAAGCAAAAAAATCTATGAAATAGGAAATCTGACAGAACAGATTCTTGGAATTGCAGAACAGACTAATCTTTTGGCTTTGAATGCTGCAATAGAGGCTGCAAGAGTAGGAGAGGCGGGAAAAGGATTTGCAGTAGTAGCATCTGAAATCAGGGAACTGGCAGATAATAGCCGGGAGACGATGGGTGAGATACAGACAATTAATATGTCTGTGACCACAGCAGTCAGCACACTGATTGAACAGGTGGAAAAAATGATGGAGTTCTTAAATCAGAACATATTGCAGGATTATAACGGTTTTGAAATGATGGCTTCCCGCTACCGCCAGGATGCAGACTATATGGGAGATTTTTGCGGAACAATCAATCATAATGTGCAGGATATGTATCAGGCAATGGATGAAATGAAAGAAAACATGGATACCATAGCAACGTCTATCGATGAAAGCTCGGAAGGGTTACAGGTCTTCGCAGGAAGTGTCGAGGATTTGGCAAAAGCAGTAGAAGATATCAAAGAGCAGTCATATGTAAATCAGACCGTATCAAATGGACTTAAAGGAGAGACAGAAAGGTTTATTAATATATAGTGTTTATTAAAGAAGATATTTAATGGAGAGGGAAAATGCTTTTTTGTGGGAGAAAAAGGAAACATAAATTTCATATAGTACAGGCATTATTAGCGGTAACACTATTACTTCTGCTGTCTTTTGCACAGAATGCGAATGCAAAAGAGCAGGAAAATGGTGAAGAAATTTATGAAACAGAGATAGGTGAGTTAGAGCAGAGTACAGAAGAAACAGAGGACACAGAAGATGTAGATAATACAGAAGAAAACAAGATAGCCTTTTTTTCACAGACTTATGGAAGTGGCACGATTTCACTGGGCAGTTATAACGGTGGAGGAACAATTTCTTTGACAGAGGATGTGACAGCTTCAGGCATTTGTCAGTTAAATGGTGTTTTGAATATTGATTTGAATGGCCATAAGATGACGATGCAGAATAACGCAAGTTTTATGTTATGCAGCGATAATGCAGTACTCAATATCCGGGATTCTGCCGGTGGAGGTGTCATTTACGCATCCTGTCAGTTAATCTGGATCTATAGTGGCGGAACAGTAAATTTATATGGTGGAACATTGGAGGGGGAGAATATGACAAAGCTTCCACAGAGTGGTGGCTGCGTGAACTTATCCAGAAACAATATGGGAACACCGGTATTCCACATGTATGGTGGAGTTATACGTAATTTCCAGGCATCACAGTATGGCGGTGCAGTATATGTGGCAAGCACTTTCTCCGGGAAGAAACCGTCTTTTTATATGTATGGAGGTACAATTGAAAATTGTAATGCATCAGAAGGAGCTGCTGTTTATGTAGATGATTCCGGAGATGGACCAGGCTATTTCTATATGAAAGGTGGAACGAAGACAGAAGAGGGCGGTGAAAGCAAGGCTGTGATACATTGCGCAGCTTATAATGGAAATAAGACTAAGAATGCCATATATAATTATGGATATTTTGGAATAGAGGGTGTTATAGATATAGAAGGAATTGTATATCTGCACCAGAATAACTGGGCAAGCACGACGAAGCATTTTATTAAGGTTACAGACAGGCTTGTTGTAGTGGGAGATGGATATATAGATATTGATTCAGCATATCCCAACAGTAATGCAGTCTGTACCGGACATACAGTTATTGAAAATGCGACACAGACCGAAGGAATTTCGCAAAATCCAATCTCACAGGAAGAATTTTATACTTATTCCAGTTATTTTATTAATTCTACAAAAGGATTGATGATTTCGGCGGGATTTGACCCGGCGAAGAATGAAATGGCTGGAAAGGAATATCCGTCCAACTGGCCGTCTTATCAGGCAGATTTGTACAGCAGGAAGTATACCTATAAAGATGTAAAGGGACAGACCATGCTGATTCAGGCTTCTGATTCACCAGGAGACAAAAGACAGATGCAGAATTATAATTATCTGATTTATACAGAACGGGATAAATTAGAGGAAGATTATGCTGTGTACTATAGTATCAAAATATCAAAACGGGATATTGGAACGGATGACAGATTAAATGGGGCTGTATTTTCACTTAAGAAAAAGAATATAGCGGAAGACGGAACAGTGCGTTATGAAGATATCGGAATAAGTGGAACAACCGGTATGGAAGAAGATGGCGTGGCGGCCGGTGAAACTTATATTTATCTGGATGCTGAGAAAATGGGAAAGTTAATGGTAGATGATGGAACTTATGTTTTGACAGAGGATACTGCGCCGGATGGGTATGTGGCAAGAGGTGAATTAGCTGTTATTGAAATTAAACATAAGCTGGATGAAAGTACCGGAAAGACAGTATCAGTTGTAGAAGTGGTTGCCAATAACAAAGTGCTTGGAACGTCAGAACAGGTAGTGAATTCTACATATGGCGACAAAGGAATGCTGGTGAATAAAGAAATTGTGTTTACTTTGAAGAATTCTACGGAACTGTTAGAAGAAAATATAGATTATACCATTCAGGTGGATAAGTACCGTGACACAGAATACCAGCAGAGACTCTCAGGAGCGCATTTTGAATTATATACAGCAGAAGAACCGGTTACACTGGTGGCAAACGGAACAACAGATACAAATGGTACGGTAAAACTGCTGGATTTAAATGGCTCAGAATTTACCTGTTCAAAAGGAGCCCATTATAAATTAAAAGAAGCAGAAGCACCGGAAAACTTTTATCTGATGTCAGATGAGATAGATATCAGGATAAAAGAAGAAAATCAGGTATTTATCAATGACGTTTTATTGGAAGATGGAAATACACTTTCCGGGGCAGATGCAGGTGGCACAACAGAATATGGGGACTGGCGTGTGACAAGGCAGGAAGATGCCATAGTATTTTCTGTTTATGATGAGGAAAAACCACCGACATGGACTTTACAGGCAAGAAAATATGGAACAAAAGTAATTGATGCATTGGCTCTGTCTGGTGCAGAATTTACGTTATATCAGGTGGAATCATCCGGCGAAACGGAAATTATATCGCTTACAAGTTCGGATGGAACAGATGGACATGAAATCGGAGAATTAGAATTTACAGATACAAATGGAGAACCACTGCAGCTTGCATGTAATACAACCTATATTCTGCGGGAAACACATGCACCTGTGGGATATGAAATAATGGAAGATATTATCTTAAGTATAAATGAGGATGCTTCACAAATAGAAGTAACGCAGGGTGGGGCAGGTTATGGAGAGGCATCATATGATGCGGTAAATAAGGTATTAACACTTTCAATTATAGATAAAGCAGTATATCGTATGCCAGAAACAAAAAGTGGAGGGCTCTATCCGCTTGCGGTTATCGGTACACTTTTCATGAGTTTTTTTGCCGTACTAATGCTGGTGATTTCCCAACGCCAGCAAAAAGTATAGGTTCTTCACCAATCAGTAGTATAACTTAGTTTTTTTTAAATTCCCTAAAAATGTAAGAATGATTGACAGTGTTGATATAAACTGGACGATTGCAAGGCGGCCTGGAGCACCGCTTTGATAATTGTCTGAACAAGTAAAGGAGAGAGAATATGAAACAGAGAGTAAGAAGATGGAAGGCAATGATGATGGCAGTAATGCTGGTACTTAGTATAATTCTGCCGGCGAAAACGGTTAGGGCGGCAGATCTTGCCACTACGATTCAGGTAACCGGAATCGAGGAAGGATGTAATGTTTATGCATATGCAGTTGCAATTGATGCAGTAGATGCAAATGGAAATCATTACTGGAAATACAATCCGGAGGGAAATGTTGAGTCGAGAGTAAAAGATGGCAAAGTGGATACAGATGATCTGGTTTATTTTTATATGAATCTGAATTCAACAATGGGAGCTGATGACTGGGATTTACATGATGGAGAAGGAGATGCTGTTGTAGATAAGACTGTATTACACATGCAGTATAATGCTGCAGATGCTTCCTATAGTGTATCAAATGTAAAACCTGGTTTATATGTAATCGCTGCAAATAAACAGGTCAAAGAATATTCTTATAGTGGTAATGTGGTTGCGGTAAATTATCAGTACAGTGGTACTGGAATAGCATCTATTGCAGATGAAAACGGAGTGATTCATGTAGCAGCGAAGAAATCCAGCGATCCAACCATGAAGAAGGAAGTAATTGAAAATGGAAATGCATATAAATATGGGGATGCGAATATTGGAGACACAGTAGAATTTAAGATTACGATGACAATTCCGGATTATCAGGGATCCTGGTTATCTGATAAGTTACATTATAATATTAAGGATTCACTCACAGATGGACTGACTCTGGATGTAAGTTCTATTAAATTAGAAGGAACATCCATCAATGATTTATTTGTAACAAACAAGAAATGTACTTCAACCAATATTACAACCTCCACAAGTGGTTTTACATTAGATTTATATGGTGAGGATGTTTATCAGTATGCAGGAAATACGATTGCAATTACTTATCAGGCAAAAGTAAATGAGAAAGCAAAAGTAAACTTTGATTCAGATGAGAATAAAGCAACTTTAAAGTATTCTACGGTAGCATCCGGTACTGATATGAGTGATCCGATGCAGGATATCACACATCATTATACATTTGGATTTGATACTCTGGTAAATGGAACTGGTTCTGAGAAAACTACAGAGATTACCAAATATGGTGTAAAGACAACGACAGAACTTGATAATAAAGTAGCACTGGACGGTGCACAGTTCCAGTTATTTGATGCAAATGGAAAGCAGTTATATTTTACCAGTGATGGTGAATATACTACCGAGACAAGTGGAACATATGATTATATTGTATCAAAAAACAATGGTCAGCTGACAGCAACCGGTCTGGATGCAGGTACATATACTTTAAAAGAGTCCAAGGCACCATTGGGATATGCATTGGATAAGACTACTTATACGATTGTAATCACACCGACTTATAATGAACTGACAGGAGAATTAAAGAATTATACGGTAAGAGTAAATGGCGCAACTGGAAATTCTATTACTTTTACACATGAAAAGCTGGATAATGGAACAATAAATACAACAGACAATGCTGCAAATGCAGATACGTTTGGAATTAATAATACACCACTTATTACCTTACCGGAGACAGGTGGAGCAGGAATGATTGCACTGACTGTTGCAGCAGTTGTCTTAATGGCAGGATTTGGAACAATGTTTGTTTCATTGAGAAAAAGAAAACAGGTAAAATAATTAAGAGAGGGCAAAGTAGAATGAAAGAATCTGTACGTAAAACATTAATGTTTCTCATGGCAGTTGGCTTTTTGACAGGCTTTGCCCTGCTGCTTTATCCAATGTTTTCTAATATGTGGAACGAGTATAATAGCAAATTAAAGTTTGAAGAATATCAGTATGAAAATGCAGAAAAAGCGGAGGATACCAGTTTAGAAGAGGAGTGGGAGAAAGCAGCGGCATATAACGAGCGGTTGCAGCCAATTGTAATTCCTGATAGTTTCATTCAGGCAGAACAGGAGGAAGTAACACAGCAGGATAGTGAATATATGTCCTGCCTGAATCAGAATGGGGATGGTATGATGGGTTATCTGTCTATTCCGAAGATTGGCGAAATTATACCTGTATATCATACTTCCAGAGAAGAGGTATTACAAAAAGGAGCAGGACATATCCAGGGTTCATCGCTGCCAATCGGTGGAACTTCAACACATGCATCCATAGCAGCGCATCGGGGAATTCCAGGAATGTCCCTGTTTACAGACCTTGATTTACTGGAAGAAGGAGACCAGTTCTACTTATATATATTAGATGATATTCTGGCATACGAAGTAGATCAGATAGAAACTGTGATGCCGGAAGATACAGAGATTTTAAATGTAGAAGAAGGGAAGGATTATGTAACGCTGGTTACCTGTACGCCATATGGTGTAAATACGCAGCGTTTATTGGTGCGTGGACACAGAGTGCCTTATGTAGAGGAACAGGAGAAGGAGCAGGAAAGACAGGCAAAGAAAAGCATTCATACGAATTATCTGGCATGGATTTTTATTGGAATAATAGCTGCTATAGGCTCCATTGTAATATGCAGAAGTATCATCTGGATGATAAAGAAAAAAAGCAGCCATGGAACAAAAGGGAGAAAGCACAGGAATAAAATAGTTTGTAAAATACTATTCATAATGATATGTTTTGCTGGTCTGCAGCCAGAGAGTGTACGGGCAGAGGAGGATATTCCGGTATCGGAACCATGTTCTATTACTTTTGAAATTCCCAATGCATACCGTGCAACTTTAAAAGAGCAGAAGCTGGAGCTTAGGCTATATCGCATTGCAGATATTACAGAGACAGGGGAATACCGTGATTTAGAAAAATATTCCGGGTTAAATATACAGGAGTTATCCGTGGAATCATCCGCCCGTGAATATAAGAAAAAAGCAGAAGATGTGGCGGCATCTCTTGGGGTTACCGAATGGGATGAGAGTGCAAAGACAGAACCGGATGCAGAGATTGAACTGACAGATAATACAGGAAGCAAGGATGGAATGGAAGCCGGAGTATATTTAGTTTGCATGAAACCGCTTTATTTATCCGATGAAGTCTATCAGGCAGATCCGTATCTGATTACACTGCCTGGTTTTATGGAGAATATCGAAAAAACAGGTGATGAAAAGTATGTCTGGATGAAGGATGCGGTAGTGGATTTAAAGCTGGCAAGGAAGGCAGTTTCAAGACCTCAGGAACCGCAGGAAGAAAGGGAGGAACCTGTGACTCCACTGGAAACAGAGGAGATTAAGACAGGCGATGAGACGGAATGGCAGCAGACTTTCGTATTACTGGCAGCTTCTGGAAGCATATTGGCTGTATTGTTGTTTTTAGGAAAAGTTTCATTGAGGAGAAAACGGGATGAGAAAAGAACTTCTGGACGAATTGATGATAATATCGGAGGAAGAAAAGAAGTATAAATCAGGACAAAGTACGGTGGAACAAAGTCTGTATGCAAAAGATAACCTGACAGAGATTGACAGAAAAAGATTACTGCAGCGAGGAAAGCTGATTACGGTACGTCCACACAGCCGGTTTGTGGATTTCCCGGAGCATAGGCACAATTATGTGGAAATGATGTATGTGGTACAGGGCAGTATTACACATTATATAGAAGGAAAAGAACTGGTATTGCGTAAAGGAGATGTGCTGATGCTGAACCAGCATGTGTCACATGCAATAAAAAGGGCTGAGTATGAAGATATTGGAATTAATTTTATTGCATTACCGGAATTTTTTGAAGTTCCACTTACGATGCTGCATGAGAAAAATGTACTGGCTGATTTTGTAATTGGTGCAATGCGGCAGAAGAATCCAGTTTCCCATTATCTGCTATTTCGTTTAAAAGAAGATTTACAGGTGGAGAATCTGATGGAAAATATGATAGAATCCATGCTGCATACACATTGTAATGAAGATATTGCCAATCAGTATACCATGGGGCTTGTATTTTTATATCTGTTGAATCATCTGGAAAATTTGAGCCATAACTCATCCCTTGATTATAAGGAAACTGTTGTACAGGCGGTGATGGAATATATTAACAGTGATTGCCAGAATGCAAATCTGACTAAGATTGCGGAAGATACCCATCAGTCGATGACAGTATTGAGTAAATTGATGAAGCAGAAAACAGGATATACATTTCAGGAACTATTGCAGAGAAAACGGTTTCAAAAGGCAGTATATCTGTTAGTAGAGACTGAACTTACGGTGGAGGACATTGCACTGGAAGTTGGTTATGAAAACCAGAGTTATTTCTATCGGCAGTTTCAGAAACGCTATGGAATGACACCAAAAAAATATCGTGATTTACATAAGAAAGACGTGCATATAAGAATTTAAAACAAGGAAAATAAGGACAGTTTTTTGGTCTAATGAGAGGCTAACAAACTGTCCTTATTTTTGTTAGATTTAGATTAACGAACAGGAAGAAGGAGTGTGAAAATGAATACAAAATATTATCTTGCAGTGGACATTGGCGCATCCAGTGGCAGACACATGCTGGCACACTTAGAGGATGGAAAAATAGTTTTAGAAGAAATCTACCGCTTTTCCAATGAAATGATTGATCGGAAAGGTTATAAAGCGTGGAATGTCAGAAGACTGTTTCAGGAAATTCTTTCAGGAATGAAAAAGTGTGCGGAACTTGGAAAAATTCCATATAGCATGGGAATTGATACCTGGGCAGTGGATTATGTGCTTTTAGATGAAAATGACAGAAGAATTGGTGAAACAGTTGCTTACCGGGATAAGCGGACCTATGGAATGGATGAAGAGGTATACAAATTAATAACGGAAGAACAGTTATATTTGAGAACAGGAATCCAAAAACAGATTTTTAATACAATTTACCAGCTGATGGCATTAAAAAAGACAGAACCAGGCCAGTTAGAACGTGCAGAAACTTTTTTGATGGTTCCGGATTATTTTAATTTCCTGTTAACAGGCAGGAAAGTGCAGGAGTATACGAATGCAACTACAACACAGCTGGTAAATCCGGCAACAAAAGACTGGGATGATGAACTGCTTGAAAAGCTTGGAATAAAGCGGAATATCTTTCAAGAGATAAAAATGGCAGGCTGTGAAGTCGGAGAACTTGAACAGGAGATTCAAAAACAGGTGGGATTTAACTGCAAGGTGATTCTGCCACCGACACATGATACAGCATCAGCAGTTGTAGCAGTGCCGTCCCGGAAAGAAGAGACCTTATATATCAGTTCTGGTACATGGTCTTTGATGGGAACAGAACGGCTGCAGGCAGATTGCAGCAAAGAAAGTATGCTTCACAATTTTACCAACGAAGGCGGTTATGGATATCGTTATCGTTTCTTAAAAAATATCATGGGATTGTGGATGATACAGTCGGTTCGAAAAGAACTTGTTCCGGATATGAGTTTTGCGGAAATCTGTGAACTGGCAGAGAAAGAAAAAATAACCTCGCTGGTAGATGTAAATGATGAAAGATTTTTAGCACCGGAAAGTATGGTAGAGGAAGTAAGAAGTGCTTGCTGGGAGACGCTGCAGCAGGTTCCAAAGACAATCGGAGAAATAGCGGCTGTTATTTATAACAGTCTGGCAAACTGTTATGCCATGGCAGCAAAAGAGATAGAAATAATTACTGAACAGAAATATCAGGAACTCCATATTGTTGGAGGTGGTGCAAATGCAGATTTTCTGAACAAACTGACAGCAAAATATACCGGAAAAACAGTTCTGGCTGGACCGACAGAGGCAACGGCATTGGGAAATATTTCCGTACAGATGATTACAGCAGGAGAATTCGCTGATTTGAAAGAAGCGAGGGAGTGTATTTATCATTCCTTTGAAATTAAAATATATAAAGCATAGAGAAGGAGATTAGAAAGTATGACAAGTTACGAAATGGCAAAAGATAAATATGCCGCATGGGGAGTAGATACGGAAAAGGCAATGGAGCAGTTAAAAAAGGTTCCGGTTTCCCTCCACTGCTGGCAGCTCGATGATGTAATGGGATTTGATAATGATGGTGCATTGACCGGTGGAATCCAGACAACAGGGAATTATCTGGGAAGAGCGAAGACACCAGAACAGCTTATGGCAGATATGGAAGAAGCAATGAAACTTATGCCGGGTACAGCAAAATTAAATATTCATGCGTCTTATGCTATTTTTGAAGAAGGCGAATTTGCAGACAGAGATGCTTTAGAGCCGAAGCATTTTGCAAAATGGGTTGCTTTTGCAAAAAAACATCATATGGGAATTGACTTTAATCCTACATTTTTCTCACATGAAAAAGTAAAGAATGGATTGACACTTTCCAGTCCCGATGAGGAAATCAGAAAATTCTGGATTGAACATGGAAAGGCATGTATCCGCATTTCGGAGTATTTCGCAAGAGAAACGGGAATGCCTTGCGTTATGAATATATGGACCGGAGATGGTTTTAAGGATGTGCCGGCAGACCGAATGGGACCACGCATGAGATATAAGGATTCCATAGAGCAGATATTATCAGAACCATATGACAAAAATCTCGTAAAACCATGCGTGGAATCGAAAGTCTTTGGCATCGGAGTAGAATCTTATACGGTAGGTTCTGCAGAATTTACGTTAAGCTTTGCTGCAATGCATGAGGGCTGTATGCCGCTTATGGATAATGGACATTATCATCCACAGGAATATGTTTCAGATAAAATACCTGCAATGTTGTGCTTTTATCCAGAATTTGCATTACATATTACAAGAGGAGTGCGCTGGGATTCCGACCATGTTCTTTTGCTGGATGATGAAACAAAGGAAATGGCAAAAGAGATTGTAAGAAATCAGGCGCTGGACAGGGTGTATATGGCATTGGATTATTTTGATGCAAGCATTAATCGTGTTTCTGCACTTGCAACAGGATTCCGAAGCTGGCAGAAGGCTCTGCTTATGGCTTTATGTACTCCGAATGAACAGTTGAAGGAATTACAGGATACCAATCAGCTGGGCAGATTAATGGTAATGCAGGAGACAGTAAAGATGCTTCCAATTGGAGAAGTCTGGGAAGAATATTGCAGACGGGAAGGTGTTACAGATGATGCACATTTCTATGATGCAATCGAAAAATATGAAAAAGAAGTATTGGTAAACCGTAACTAGAGAACATACAAACAATAATAGTTGAGAAAGAAAAATATCAGAAAGATATAATAAGAGGAAAAGAGAGAATGAAGTTTTTAGATGCAGAATTTGTACAGGGATTCATCCGTATGGCAAATGATGGCTGGGAACAGGGATGGCATGAAAGAAATGGCGGTAATTTATCGTATCGTGTAAAACCGGAAGAAGTAGAAATGGTAAAAGAAAATTTTAATAGTAAAGAATGGCA
Source organism: Roseburia sp. AF20-18LB (assembly GCF_003461185.1). Lineage (NCBI taxonomy): Bacteria > Bacillati > Bacillota > Clostridia > Lachnospirales > Lachnospiraceae > Roseburia > Roseburia sp. AF20-18LB. The sequence continues at coordinate 907,074 of NZ_QTWP01000001.1, read as the reverse complement.
GCCAATCGGAACATCTGTGCCATATCTTGCAGGAGAATATTTTCTGGTAACTGGAAGCGGCAAGTATTTTCGAAATGTGATTTTGAAACCGGAAGATTCCATCTGCATGATAGAACTGGATGAAAAAGGAGAAAATTACCGTATTGTCTGGGGACTGGTAAATGGTGGAAGACCAACTTCTGAATTACCGAGTCATTTGATGAATCTGGAAGTAAAAAAGAAGAAAAATCCAAATTACAGAGTTGTATATCATGCACATACCACCAATATTATTGCCCTGACCTTTGTTCTTCCACTGGATGATAAAGTATTTACAAGGGAACTTTGGGAAATGGCAACAGAATGTCCGGTTGTATTCCCGGATGGAATTGGTGTTGTTCCGTGGATGGTGCCAGGCGGCAGAGAAATAGCTGTTGCTACCAGCAAATTGATGGAAAAATATGACTTGGCAATCTGGGCGCATCATGGTACGTTTGCGGCAGGAGAAGATTTTGATCTGACATTTGGACTTATGCACACAGCTGAAAAATCAGCAGAGATACTGGTGAAGATGTTATCTATGCAGAGTAAGAAACGTCAGACCATCCAGCCGGATGAATTCCGGCAGCTGGCAAAAGATTTTAACGTAACATTGCCGGAAGAGTTTTTATATGAAAAATAAATAGTAATCGTTTTCGCTGGAAAAGTATTTAAAAGACAACTCCGTTATGGCTTGCACATCAGAACCTGAGATGATAAAATAAGTAAGACATTAGAGAAGTAGTGTTGGGGCGATAAAGAGTAGATAGGGGAAAGAATGGAAAACAAATTCTGTTACCTGAAAGGGCTTGTGGACTGCAGTTCGGGACAGATTCAGGACTGCAATGTAAAGCATGTGTCCAGGTGTCCGCGGGAAGAAGACACGGCTAAGAAGGAGAGCCGGCAGGCGTTCTGCTACTTAAAAGGACTGGTAGACTGTGCTCCGTGTGATGTGCAGGACTGCAATATTAAGAGAGTACGTAGATGCCCGAGGGAAAACTAAGAATTGCTGCTGAAAACGGAAAATCTGTTTTCAGCAGTTTTTTACGAAAGAAGAGAACCTATTTGTATGCGAAAACAGGGGGCTATCATGAAACAGACCGAAAGACCAATTGCAGTATTTGATTCGGGTGTAGGTGGAATAAGCGTATTGCGTGAGCTGGTACACCTGATGCCAGGTGAAAATTATATATTTTTTGGAGATTCTAAAAATGCACCTTATGGTGGAAAAAGCTTAGAAGAGGTGCGGGAACTTACGGAATGCCATGTAAGACATCTTCTGTCGGAAGGAGCAAAAGCAGTAGTGATTGCCTGTAATACAGCAACCAGTGCAGATGTCTCGATTTTGAGAAAAGAATATCCTGATGTACCGGTGGTTGGAATTGAACCTGCATTAAAGCCTGCAGTACAGTTTATGGAGCATCCGCGGGTACTTGTTATGGCAACGCCAATGACAATCCGGGAAGAAAAATTTCAACGGCTTATGGCGCGGTATGAAAAGGAAGCGGAGATTTATCCGCTGGCATGTCCCGGAATTGTGGAATTTGTTGAGCGTGGAGAATTAAATAGTGCAGACTTGAAGGCATTTTTATACAGACTGTTGAAACCATATTGTGAGGGAACAGTGGATGCAATCGTTTTGGGATGTACCCATTATCCTTTTGTAAAGGATGCAATAGCAGAAGTGATGGGGAATACAGTGGAATTTTTTGATGGAGGAGCTGGCGTGGCACGGGAGACCAGACGGCGGCTTATGGAAAAGGAATTATTGTATACCGGAGACAGAAAAGGCAGGGTAATATTTGAAAACAGCGCGGCAACACTGGAAAAGCTGCGATTGTGCGAAACATTACTTAATTCTAAATAAAATATAAATTAAATGGGAATATTTTTTTAGATTTTTTTAGAATCCTTTTCGAAAACTGACACACTTTAGACACATTTCATGGATATAATGAATCTATCAAATGAAGGAACGCAAAAATAAAAAAACAGATTTCCTTTCGTTTGAGAAAAAAGTGGCAATAATTTCCTTTTAATAGATGAAACATTTTCATAACTAAACTCCTCGAAAAAACAGTCCGGAAGGGCTGTTTTTTCATGCTAAAAAGAAGGACTGATTTCTAATTGTGAAAAAGTAACAAAAAAATCTGGAAAATATATAAATATTAAGTAACAAAAAAAGAAAAAATATATTGCTATTACCAACAAAAAGAGTTAACATAGTTCCGGGTTTAGGAGAATGTAAAAAGAAAAAACAAGAGAAGAAAGGAAAGAGGTCATATTATGGAATCTTATGAATTTCTGCTTTTTTTAGCAATTATTTTAATTTCAACAAAAGTATTAGGACTTTTCTCACGAAAAGTGCATATGCCGGCAGTAGTAGGAGCACTGGCAGCCGGTATTATTTTAGGACCATCTGTATTAAAACTTATCACACTGGATGGAACCAACGGAGTATACCTTGAAATTACAGCTGAAATCGGAGTTATTTTCCTGATGTTCTCCGCAGGACTGGAGACTGATCTGAAAGAAATCAAGGCAAATGCATTGGCATCCTTTATCGTTGCTTTAATCGGAGTTATTGTTCCTCTGATTGGTGGATTTTTAGGGTATGCATTGTATTTCCATACAGATTTTGCAGATTATCAGGAGGTATTGAAATCTGTCTTTATCGGAGTTGTGCTGACAGCAACATCTGTGAGTATTACAGTAGAAACATTGCGTGAACTGGGACGTTTAAAGGGAAGAGTCGGAACAACCATTCTTGGCGCAGCTGTTATTGACGATATTCTTGGAATTATTGTACTTACCATTGTAACAAGCTTAAAGGATACCAGCGTAAATCCGGTTACTGTTATGGTTAAGATAGTCCTTTACTTTATTGTAATCGGAATTTTATTCTTCCTGGTATCAAAATGCAAACCATTAATTGAAAGCGAAGGTCAGAAAAGACGTGTTACTGTATTTGCACTGGCATTCTGCTTCCTGTTATCCTATGTATCGGAAAAATTCTTCGGCATTGCAGATATTACAGGGGCATATTTTGCAGGACTGATGCTTTGCAGCATGAAGAATGGTGAATATGTAAAAGACAGAATCAACTTCCCGTCTTACTTATTCTTCTCACCGGTATTCTTCGCAAGTATCGGTATTAAGACATCCTTAGACGGAATGACAGGTTCTATGATAGGATTTACCATTATCCTTTTAGTTATTGCTTTACTGACCAAGGTGGTTGGATGCGGACTGGGCGCAAAGTTCTGCCGCTATACAAATAAAGAAGCATTACAGATTGGTGTCGGAATGATTTCCCGTGGTGAGGTTGCGTTAATTGTTGCCCAGAAGGGATATCAGTGCGGCATGTTAGATGATAGATTCTTCGCACCAATCGTACTGGTAGTAATCGTGACAACATTGATTACCCCGATTCTGCTGAAGCTGGTAATGAATGATAAACAGTCTGAACAGCCGGTAGCATAAAAGTCAGATAGCGCAGTAAAATAAAATCCTGCAGACCAAAAATAAATGTAAGTTTGTTACATTTGCGTCCGCAGGATTTTCTTGTAATTGCGCATAGCTATTGATTTTATTATTATTTGCAGCTTGCTATTTAGATAAACGTTTGTGTAGTCTGCCAAAGCAGGGATGCTTATCGGGGCTGTTAGTAGTATCTGGAATTTGTTCTTTATCTGGCAACGCTGGTACAGGGATGTACCAGCGAGGTGCATAGGAACAGGGATGTGACTTTGCACCGGTTGCCGGAACAGAGACAACGAAAAAACAAATTCCAGATACTACTTACACCCTGATACCGCATCCCGTCTTGGCAGACTACACAGACGCCATTCAAAAAGATAAATTATAAAATGTAAAGAACTATCGAAAGAAAAGAAAGAGGACAAAACGTGGAACAAAAGAAAACTCTTGGACAATTGTTTGTACCAATCTGCCTGGAAACATTATGTTATATGCTTTCCGGCATGGTGGATACACTGATGCTTTCATCTGTGGGAGATGCAGCAGTCGGTGCTGTTGGAACAGCCAATACCTATATAGGTATTTTTATCATTATGTTTTCTGTTATTTCAGCCGGAATGATTGCGGTTATGACGCAGTATATCGGTGCCGGAAGAGAGGGGATTGCATATCAGGCAAGACAGCTTGGCATGTTATTTAACGCCATTGTAGGAGCAATTCTTGCGGTATTTTTGTTCTTCCAGTCAGGAATGATATTATCAGCGGTTGGTGTGGCAGATTCTCTGATGGAGTATGCAAAAACATATCTTAGGATTGTGGGAGGCGGATGCATTTTAAACGCACTGATTCCGATTTTCTCCAGCTACTTAAGAGCGTTTGGATATACCAGACAGCCTCTTGTGGCAACGGTATCTGCCAACATTTTAAATCTTATCTTAAATGCAGTATTCCTTTTTGGGTTCCACTATGGAGTAGCAGGAGTTGCTGCAGCAACAGTAATTTCAAGGGTATTGAATCTTGGCCTGGTAATCTGCTTCGGACATTATTATATTCATGCGAAGGAGAAGAAGGAGAGGCTTAAGAACCGTGTGGTATTCGGACAGATTGTCAAGGTCGGACTGCCTTCTGCCTTGGAAACAGCACTATATAATGTGGCAATGACTTTGATTATCCGTTTCTTAAATCAGATGGATGCCAATGGAATGAACGTAACAGCCCGTTCCTATGCCATGCAGATTACAAATTTTTCTTACTGCGTAGGTGCAGCGTTAGCCCAGGCAAATGCAATTATGGTCGGCTGGCGGATAGGTGCACAGGATTATGAAGCCTGTGATAAAGGAACCAGAAAAGCAGCAGTTGTAGGCGTAATTGTTGCGACGATACTGGAGAGCATTTTTGCTTTATCGTCCCATTGGCTGATACGGATGTTTACGGATGATCCACAGATGGTATCTCTGGTTGGAAAGCTTCTGACAATTGATATTGTCCTTGAAATTGGACGGGTGACTAATCTGGTATACGGAAATGCTTTAAAGACCAGCGGTGATGCGGTATTTACTACAGTGATTGCTGCGATATTCATGTACCTGTGTGCGGTGGGGGGAACTTATTTCTTCGGAATTCATCTAGGATTGCTGGTTTGTGGAGCATATATCGGTATGGCAATGGATGAATGTGTCCGGGCAGTGGGAATGATTTTACGGTGGCGGAGCGGAAAATGGAAACAGAAGGTATTGATAAAAGAAAACGCCTAGTATAAAATAAGAGAAAAATTGAAAGTAAGGAGCGGAAGCATGGCAGATACTGAGATTAATCTGGCACAATTAAAAGAATATAAGACTGGGGAATACCAGTTAATCGATATCAGAAATGAGGATGCCTTCCGCTATGGAAGTATCAGGGGAGCAGTCAATCTGCCGGAGCAGGAGATTCTTTTGAGAAAAGAGGAACTATCGGCAGACAAGCGTCTGATACTATTTTGTGCCAAAGGAATCAACAGTATCGGAGTAGCGGAAAGACTAAGGGAAGAAGGTTTTGATGCAGTCAGCTTAGAGGGCGGCTATGGCGCATATCTGCTGGACAGTTTCCAGAAGAAAACATCAGAGAAAGAGGAACGCTGTCAGGAAATTGAGAAGAGCATCCGCAAGAAATTTCATAAAGCAATCTTTAGTAAATTCGCAAAAGCAATCAATGAATACGAACTGTTGCAGCCGGGAGACAAAGTGGCAGTATGTATTTCCGGTGGTAAAGACTCCATGCTGATGGCAAAGCTCTTTCAGGAATTGCAGCGGCATAATAAATTCCAATTTGAACTGGTATTCTTAGTGATGGATCCGGGATACAGTGAGATGAACCGTAAAGTGATTGAACGGAATGCAGAGCTGATGCAGATTCCGATTACGGTATTTGAAACACAGATTTTTGATGCGGTATATGAGATTGAAAATTCTCCGTGCTATCTGTGTGCGAGAATGCGCCGCGGTTATTTATATAGTAAGGCAAAGGAATTAGGCTGTAATAAGATTGCACTGGGACATCATTATGATGATGTCATTGAGACTATTTTAATGGGAATGCTCTATGGTGCACAGGTACAGACCATGATGCCGAAGCTTCACAGCACGAATTTTGAAGGAATGGAACTGATTCGTCCAATGTATTTGATCAGGGAGGATGACATTAAGCACTGGAGAGATTATAACGATTTGCATTTTATCCAGTGTGCCTGCCATTTTACCGATACCTGTACCACCTGTGACCCGGATGGACGTACCGTATCAAAACGGATGGAAATCAAACAGCTGATTGCCAGATTAAAAGAAGTGAATCCATATGTGGAAAATAATATCTTCCGCAGTGTGGAAAATGTAAATTTAAGTACCATTATCGCTTATAAGAAAGATGGGGTAAAACATTCTTTTTTAGAAACCTATGTGAATGGAGCGGATGAGTAACATGCAAAAAGTTTCCGATACGGAAGCTGTAGTTGTTAAAACAGAGACTTTCAAAAAGGTAAAGAACCCAAAAGGAGCATAAAACCATGGGGAAAGAAGTAAAGACTAATGCCATGCGGATTTTAGACCGGCATAAAGTGGCATATGAAATCTTAAATTATGAATGTGATGAATTTATTGACGGACTGCATACGGCAGAGCTTACCGGAGCACCGGTGGAGCAGACTTATAAGACACTGGTCATGCAGGGAAAAAGCAAGGCATATTATGTCTTTGTGGTACAGATTGCAGAAGAGGTGGATTTAAAGGCGGCAGCAAGGGCGGCCGGTGAGAAATCCGTAGAAATGATTCATGTAAAAGATATTACAAAGATTACCGGTTATGTAAGAGGCGGCTGCAGCCCCCTTGGAATGAAGAAACAGTTCCCGACCATTTTGGATAAAAGCATGGAACAGTTTGATAAAATCTATATCAGTGGCGGAAGAATCGGCACATCCATGGCATTATCTCCGGCAGACTTAGCAGCAGTAACCGGAGCAGCCTATGCAGATATTACTGCAAAATAAATGAAAGAAATGAAATAAAAAAAGTAAGTGGAAGGAGCGTATTTATTATGAGGGAAACATTAAAGAGAATCAAAGCAGATGTTATATTATCCGCCATTCTTTGTGTGGCACTGGGAGTTATTCTTATGATATGGCCTGCACAGGTAACAAAGGTACTTTGCTATATTTTAGCAGCTATTTTATGCGTGATGGGAATCGGACATATTATTTCTTATATGAGAAATAAACTCGAAAGCAGGCTGGGACTGGCAACCGGAATTGCACTGGTTATTTTGGGGGTATGGATTCTGGTACAGCCATTGAACTTTGCAAAGATATTCCCGGTAGTAATCGGAGTCGTATTGCTGATGCATGGTCTGGAAGACTTACGGATGACCATTGAAGCAAAGCAGAATGGTGACACAGCATGGGGAATCCTGCTTCTGATTACAATTCTTAATTTTGCATTCGGCGTATTGTTAATCTGGAAAGCCATCGAGATGGTACAGATTGCTATGGTAATTGTGGGAATTGCACTGATTTATGACGGACTGAGTGATTTGTTTGTAGTATATCGTGTGGCGGGTGCTGTCAAAGCGGCAAAACAGGCGGCAGAAGCCATTGATGTAGAAGCAGTAGAAGAAGATTCAGAAGAAAATGAATAATTTAGAAGCATAATCAGGAGGCGTATTATCAATGCGGCAGATGGAGTTTAAAATGGAGAGAACCGGGTTACTGGAAGTAGGAGACGTGTTACCGGTGACAGAGAGTAAGCTGCCGACTTCCTATTACTATACACTTGGAAATGCATTTGCAATGTCAGCAAATTATACCTTCCGGGAACGCCTGAAGTCTACCGAAGGGACGGTGGTGGATGTAAAGGAAACACCGAAGGGCTTTTTCGTGACGGTAGAATTTGATGAGTAAAAAAGTTGTAATCGCAGATAAAATGTTATAGAATAGGCGTGTGGGGTAACAAAAGACAAAGAGGAGCAATTTAGATGCGTTATCTACCAATAAAAAGGGTGGAAGCCGGAATGGCACTGGCTCAGGACATATTAGACGGTCAGGGAGTCATGCTTTTAGGCAGACATCAGATTTTGAATCAGGAACAGATAGAGAATCTGGATAAGATGGGTTATCCGGGTCTTTATATTGATGATAAGTTTTCCGAAGAAATAGAGATTGCCGAAGTAATTAAGCCGTCTATTCACTCAAAGAGCCTGGAAATAGTACATCATCTGTTTGTTGACCGCATGGAAGAGGAAGATGTCAGTGAACAGGAATGGCAGATCCGGGAAGCTGTCATGCAGGTGGTGGACAGTCTTCTGGAAAATGAAGAAGTAATGTATAACATGATGAGCCTTAAGAATTATGATGATTATACTTATTTTCATTCTGTAAATGTGGGAATTTTATCCGCAGTAATCGGAGCACATTATGGAATGGATGAGTATGAGCTCCGCATTCTTACTACCGCTGCGTTACTTCATGATATTGGAAAGAAATTCTTAGAGATAGATATATTAAATGCACGTCGTGCACTGACCGAGGAAGAAAGAAGAATCGTATTACAGCATCCGAAGTTAGGATATGAGTTCCTGAGGGATAATTTTGATTTTGCACCGGAAGTATATCTTGGCGTATTAGAACATCATGAATGCTATAATGGCGAAGGTTATCCGATGCGAAAATCCGGTGATGAAATTAGTATTTATGGAAGAATTATCAAACTGGCAGATGTGTATGATGCCATGATTTCAAAACGGCCATACCGTGATCCGATGCCGCCGGCAGATGTCATTGAATATATAATGGCAATGAACGGTTCGGAGTTTGATCCGAAGCTGGTGGAAGTATTTTTACGCTGGGTGGCTGTCTATCCGGCAGGCTGTGAAGTGGAACTTTCTGATGGCAGAATGGCAGTAGTAAAGCATAATTATCAGGGATTTGTGCTTCGCCCCATTGTAAAAGTCTGTGATACAGGAGAAATCATAGACCTTAAGAATGATAAGGAAGCAAGAAGTATCACCATAGTGCGACTGGTCGTTTAGACGGCTGTTTGATAGGAAGATGAGAGGAAGTTATGACGAATCAGGGAAGGAACGCAATCGATACACTGCTTGCGGAGAGCCTAAAAGAGCTGACAATCAAGCAACCTATAGAAAAGATTACAATCAAGGAGATAACTGATAAAGCGGGAGTTATCCGTCCGACTTTTTATAATCATTTTCAGGATAAGTATGAACTGTTAGAGTGGATTATCCGGACTGAATTATTAGAGCCGGTAAAGCCGTTGATTCAGAATGGAATGATTGATCAGGCGTTAATTATTATATTTGCTGGTATTGAAAAAGAAAAAGATTTCTATACCAAAGCAAGCCGCTTAGAGGGACAGAATTCTTTTGAAGATATTGTAAAGGAATGTATTACGGGAACATTGATAGAAGTATTGGAAGAGAAGAATCTGGATAAGAAGATTCCGTCGCCATGGCTTACAAAAGAGCGGATTGCCCGGTATCATGCCCAGTCCTTATGTTTTCTGGTAATTACCTGGATAAAAAGTGGAATGTCTATGCCTGCAAAAGAGATGTCGGATATTTATAATTATATGATTCGCAATTCTATCGCAGATATTATAGGCGATAATTAATATACAAATTGGCAGATATGTATAGCAACTGTTACAGATTCTACAATTTGTATATTGGATTGATACAGCCAAAAAAGATTGCATATGTTCGGATGCAGTCTTTTTTTTTATACTCTTACCTAGAAAAACATGAAAAAGAAAGAGATGGTAAAGAGATGATTAAATTTGGAAAGGGCGTCGTAAAGCACAGAGTCCTGATACTCATTATCAGTTTTGCTTTACTGATTCCAGCAGCATTTGGTTACTTTAACACAAGGGTTAACTATGATATCCTTTCCTATCTGCCAGATGAATTAGAGTCCATGAAAGGACAGGATATTCTGGTAGATGAGTTCGGTACAGGAGCATTTTCCCTATGTGTCATTGAAGGTATGGAAGATAAAGATATCTCCACCCTTCGGGAACAGATTGCAGATGTAGACCATGTAAAATCTGTTATCTGGTATGATTCACTGGCAGACTTATCCGTACCAATGGATGTTTTGCCGGATGAGATTTATGACATATTCAACAATGATGAATCGGACAGTACGCTGATGGCGGTTTTGTTTGATACTTCCATGTCAGCAGATGAGACAATGGATGCCATTGAAGAGATTCGTGGAATCACAACAAAACAGTGTTACTTAAGTGGTATGTCAGCAGTTGTAACAGACATTAAGGATCTGACCAACAAAGAGGTTCCGTTTTATGTATTGATTGCAGTATTGTTATCTGTTCTGGTACTTTCCCTGACAATGGATTCCGCAATCATTCCGTTGTTCTTCTTATTAAGTATCGGAATGGCAATCGTATATAATCTGGGAAGTAACGTAATAAAAGGAGAAATTTCCTATGTAACGCAGGCATTGGCGGCAGTCTTACAGCTTGGTGTTACCATGGACTACTCCATTTTCCTGTGGCACAGTTATCAGGAGAATCAGGAACGATTCCCGGGAGATAAGAATCGTGCCATGGCACATGCAATTTCAAATACCATTACTTCTGTAGTCGGAAGTTCCATTACTACAGTAGCCGGATTTATTGCATTATGCTTCATGAGCTTTACCCTGGGACTTGACCTTGGTGTGGTAATGGCTAAGGGTGTTATCTTTGGTGTAATTGCCTGCGTAACCATCCTTCCATCCCTGATTCTGGTATTTGATAAGGCAATTGAGAAAACCAAACACCGTGTTATTCTGCCGGACCTTGGAAATATTGCAAACTGGATTACCAGCCATTATTACATATTCATTATTTTATTCCTGGTAATCTTAGGGCCTGCAATCTGGGGTTATAACAATACGAACGTATATTATGATCTGGCTGGTACATTGCCGGATTCACTGGAAAGTATTGCAGCAAATAACAAGCTGGAAGAAAATTTTGATATGGGTGCTACCCACATTGTTTTAGTAGACAGCAGCTTAGAGCCAAAGACCATATCGAAGATGATTGATGAAATCGATGATGTGGATGGTGTAAAGGCAACACTTGGTCTGGATGCAATCGTCGGACCGGCAATTCCAAGAGATGTCATCCCGGATTCTATCCGTGGCGAGCTGGAAAATGAAAATTATGAACTGCTGCTGATTACTTCCGAGTATAAAGTAGCATCAGATGAAGTAAATGCACAGTGTGATGCCATCAGCGGCATTATTAAGAACTATGATGAAAATGGCATGTTAATTGGTGAAGCACCATGTACGCAGGATCTGATTACCACGACAGACCATGACTTCAAAGTCGTAAGTGCAGTATCTATCGGAGCAATTTTCGTAATCATCGCAGTTGTATTTAAATCTATATCACTGCCGATTATCCTGGTAGCTGCAATTTACTTTGCAATCTTTATCAACATGGGTATTCCGGCATACACCGGTACACAGCTTCCGTTTATCGCATCCATCGTAATCGGAACCATTCAGCTGGGTGCAACGGTTGACTATGCAATCCTGATGACCAATAAATATAAAAAAGCAAGATATAAGGGAGCCGGGAAGAAGGAAGCAATTACAAGTGCCTTGCAGAGCTCCATCCAGTCCATTATCGTATCCGCATTAAGTTTCTTCGCAGCAACCTTTGGTGTAGGACTTTATTCTGATATCGATATGATTAGTTCCTTATGTACATTGATGGCAAGAGGTGCACTGATTAGTATGTTGGTTGTAATCTTTGTACTACCTTCATTGTTTATGATATTTGATAAAGTAATCTGCGTAACCAGTGCTGGTTTCCGCAACAAGAACAAAACGGTATAGATTAAGAAGGAGGACATAACAATGAAATTTTCAGAATTAAAGAATAAATTCAAAAATAAATATGCGATTCGTGTAATCGCAGGTGTGCTGATGGTGGCAATGCTTGGAACCAGTTATGGCGTATGGCAGGTAAATGCAGCAAAGCCATCTACCGAAAGCGTATCAGAGGAGACTACTGAGAAAGAAGCTTCTACGGAGGATACAGATGCAGAAAATGCAGACGCAGAAGAAACCAAATCGGAATTAAAAGACCAGCTGGGAAATCTTCTGAATTCCGATAAGGAAACAGAAGAAACCGGAAAAGATGAAACAGTATATATGATTGCAGATGCAGATGGTACCGTAAATAAAACCATCGTAAGCGACTGGTTAAAGAATAAAGAGAATGCAGATACTTTGGAGGACGCATCTGATTTAAAGGATATCAAGAATGTAAAAGGCGATGAGACCTTCAAACAGGATGGAGATAAAGTAACCTGGGATGCACAGGGAAATGATATCTTCTATCAGGGTACTACGGATAAAGAAGCTCCGATTACCCAGAAAATTACTTACTATCTGGATGGAAAAGAAATTGCTCCAAAGGATTTAGCCGGAAAGAGCGGAAAAGTTACCATGCGTTTTGAATTTACCAATAATGAGAAGACAACAAAGACTATCGATGGCAAATCCACAGATGTCTATGTTCCGTTCTCTGTTGTAACCGGAATGGTATTAAATGATAACTTCACGAATGTAGAAGTTACCAATGGAAAAGTAATTTCTGATGGAAAAAACAATATTGTGGTAGGAATCACAATGCCAGGTTTAAAAGAAAGCCTTGGTATTGATGATGCTGACCTTGGTGATGATGTCCAGTTCCCGGATTATGTAGAAGTAACTGCAGATGTAGAAGATTTCTCACTGGACATGACAGTATCCATGGCATCCAGCAACCTTCTTTCTGAAATGAATGTAAATGGAGATATTGACTTATCTGTATTATCCGATACAATAGATGAGATGACTGATGCATCTGACCAGTTGGTAGATGGCAGCAGCGAGTTATCCGACGGACTGAAAACATTACAGAGCAGTCTTGGAGAATTTAAAGCTGGTGTTGGAACAGCACAGTCTGGTGTGAAAGATTATACTTCTGGTGCATCTGCAGTAGCAGATGGTGCAAATACCTTAAACTCCGGCATTGCAAAGCTTGCAGAAAGTGCTCCGGCACTGACAAGTGGTGTATCTGCATTAAAGACTGGTGTGCAGCAGGCAGGAGCCGGTGCAACACAGATTAATGGTGGAGTTGCCCAGCTGGTAGATGGAATCGGAACCTTGAAATCTACTGTAAATGGCAGTCTTGCAGGAATGGATGCTTATGCATCTTCAGCAGATGCACAGGCAGCATTTACTTCCGCATTGACTGATTATACCAGTGCAGCAGTAAATTATCTTGCAGTATTACAGCAGTTACAGACCCCGGGAAGTACATTAAACGGTGCCTATTCACAGGTAGTAGCAGCAACCGGTGGCGGATTACAGGCGGTTAATGCAGATGCTAATATTTATATGCTGGATGATACAACCAATGCAACACTTTTAGCAGTAACTACCCAGGCAGGCAGTGCGGTTGATTTCAATAGCTTAAGCACAGCTTATGCAGCCCAGTTACAGAATATTTCAGCAGTTGCAACCAAGCTTGGAACTACAGGTGGTGCACAGGCACTGGCTCAGGTACAGGCAGGACTTGCACAGTTTGATGATACACAGCTTGCAACCTTAAAGACTGGAGCAGCATCCTTAGATGCAGGCCTGAATGGTGACGATGGAATTGTAGCAGGTGTTAATACATTAGACAGCTCTGTAAATGGCGCACTTTCACAGGGAATTACAGATTTGACCAATGGTGCAAAACAGCTGGCAGACGGAGCAAATACCTTAGTTGCAAATAATGACAAACTGAATGCAGGAATGACTTCTTTGAAGAGTGCAACAGACCTTCTGATAAATGGTGTAGACCAGTTAGAGGATGGCTCTGAGACACTGGCAGATGGAATGGCACAGTTTGATGAGCAGGCAATTGAGAAACTTGCGGATGCTTACAACGGAGATTTGAAAGAGCTCTTGGATAAAGTAGATGCAGTGCTGGATGCCGGAAATGAATATAACACATTTACCAGAACAGCAGATGGTGTCAAAGGAAATGTAAAATTTATTTGGGAAACTGCTTCCATTAAGGCAGAGGATTAAGTATAATAATTTTAAGAGAAAGGAGGACGGAAGATGAACTGGATAGAAACATTAATAATTGTATGCGGACTTTCCATGGATGTATTTGCTTCAGTAGAATGTCAGGGAGCAATGTTAGCTAAGATTCGTACCAAACAGCTTGTGCTGGTGACATTACTGGTATCCGTATGGCAGGTAATTGTTTTATATCTTGGAAATCTTGGAGCCGACCTCCTGTGTAAATATGATATTAAAGAATCACAGGTTATATTAGGTGAAGTGATTTCAGTGGCAGTATTCCTGTGTCTGGGAATCCGGCTTTTGATTAAAGCCTGGAAGAATGACCGGATTGATGAACGCCGGGAAGAGAACCTTGGCGTACATAAATTCGTACGGATTTGTGCTGTAACATCATTTTATACATTCCTGACCGGAGCAGCATTTGGCTTTCTGGGAACAAGCCTACTGTCATTAATACTGGTTGGAATCATACTTACTGTTGTCTGTGTAGTCGGTGGTGCTTATGTTGGATATCATTTCGGCTATGAACAGAAGACAAAGGTATATCTGATTGGAGGAATTCTTCTTCTGGTTGGCGGAGTAGATGTAATAATAAGGTTTATATTATAAATATAAGGGCGTGAAAATACCGCCGGCAGCTGCGTTGGGAGCACAGCTGCCGGCGGTATTTGTATTTTCCCCTTGTTAAGTAGCAAGGGCGGGGGGTATAATAGCCACAAGGAAAGGAGGCAGTGACCACAATGCTGAAACTTCGAATTGGACAACTACATCAGGACATTATTATGCAGCCGAGAGAAAGCATCGCACAGGCACTGCTTCGGAAAGATTATAAGGTTCCTATGGCATGTGGTGGAAACGGCACCTGTGGGAAATGTAAAGTAGAGATAGACGGTGCATGGGTGAATTCCTGTAAACTCTATCCGAAACCGGAAGAAGATATTATAATTTCCGCCTTTGGCTGGGGAGAGGGAAGAGAAGAATTAACCCAGATTGCAGGAGTAGAAAAAATAAATATAACAGAAGGCAGAGCACGGGAGGCAAAAGGACAAACGAGAAAAACTTTCCTTGCAGTAGATATCGGGACTACCACCATAGCTGCAGCGCTGGTAGAGAAGGAAACAGGAGCAGTGCTTGCTACAGCAGGCTGCGGCAACAGCCAGCGTATATTTGGACAGGATGTATTAAGCAGAATTAAGGCATCTGTAGCGGGAACGGGTGAAAAATTAAAGACATTAATCCGGCAGGATATTTTAAACCTGTCAGAAGAGATACAGAAGAAACAGAAAGACATTGTAATTGAGCATATTTATATTGCAGGAAATACCACCATGGAACATCTTTATATGGGAGATTCCTGTGAGGGACTTGGTAAGGCACCATTTACTCCGGTCAGTCTTGCAGAACGAAAGGACAGCCTTTCGAACATACCGGTGACGTTACTGCCTGGAATTTCAGCATTTGTGGGCGCAGATATTGCAGCTGGCATGCTGGCGTGCGGGATGGATGAAGAAGAAAGACCTTCCCTGCTTCTGGATTTGGGAACCAATGGAGAAATGGTGCTGGCATTAGGGGATAAGATGATTGCCACTTCTGCACCGGCAGGACCGGCATTAGAAGGTGGAAATATTTCATGCGGTGTTGCCAGTGTGACTGGAGCAATCAGCAAGGTGCGTGTCATTGGAGAGCGGACAATTATTGGAACGATTGGAAACACACCAGCAACGGGAATCTGTGGAACCGGCGTGTTAGAGCTGGTAGCAGGACTTTATGAAAATCATATCATAGATGCATCCGGCCAGATGAAGGAAAAATACAGGGAAGAAGGCTTTCCTCTGGCACGGATGAAGGATGGAAAACAGATTACTTTTACCCAGCAGGATATCAGAGAGGTGCAGCTTGCTAAAGCGGCAATTCACAGCGGAATCGAATTACTGTTAGAGCATGCCGGCATTTCCATGGGAGAGATAAAAAAAGTATATTTGGCAGGAGGCTTTGGAGTATATTTGGATGTGCATATAGCAGCAGGCATTGGACTGCTTCCGGCGGAATTAGAGAAGTGTACAAAAGCAGTCGGAAATACATCTCTGCAGGGCTGTATCGCCTATGGAAGCTCGGAAGAAAACAGGAGCCGCACGGAAGAAATGATAAAAAAATGTGAATCAATCAATCTTGCAGAACAGGCGGACTTTGAGGAACGATATGTTGCCAATATGAATTTCCCAGAATAGAAATAAAAGAGGAAGAAATCATGAAGAAAATATTACTCACGGCAGTAAATGCAAAGTATATTCATTCGAATCTTGCGGTTTACAGCCTGCGGGCATATGCCAGAGAATTAAAAGAAAATATAGTACTGGCAGAATACACCATTAATAACCGGACAGAATATATTTTAAGGGAGATTTATCTGAAAAAGCCAGATGTAATCTGCTTTTCCTGCTATATCTGGAACATTTCCATTATTTTAGAAGTGGCAGAGGAATTTCATAAACTTTGTCCCAAGGTTCCAATCTGGGTAGGAGGCCCGGAGGTTTCCTATGAAGTGGAGGCGTTCTTAAAAGAGCATCCGTTTATTACCGGTGTCATAATCGGCGAAGGGGAGAAAACTTTCTCGGAGCTTTGCAGGTATTATGTGAAGGGAGAAGGCAGTTTGGAGGAGATGAAGGGCATAGCCCTTTTTGATGGAGCTGGAAATGTGCAGATTCATGAGTCGCAGGAAATTCTTGATATGAATACGATTCCCTTCTGCTATGATTTGTCGGAGAATTTTTCCCACCGGATTATCTATTATGAATCCAGCAGGGGCTGTCCGTTCCGTTGCAGCTATTGCCTGTCCTCGGTAGAGAAGATACTCCGGTTCCGGGATGTGGAAATCGTAAAAAGAGAGTTACAGTTTTTCTTAGACCAGAAGGTAAAACAGGTTAAATTTGTTGACCGTACTTTTAATTGTGACAAAAAGCATGCCATGGCAATCTGGCAGTATATTTTAGAACATGATAATGGAATCACGAATTTTCATTTTGAAATTGCAGCGGATTTGCTGACGGATGAGGAAGCAGACTTAATTGCAAAGATGCGTCCGGGCCTGATACAGTTGGAAATCGGGGTACAGTCCACCCATGATGAAACAATCCGGGAAATCCACCGCCATATGGATTTAAAAGATGTGCACCAGATGATGAAAAAAGTCCAGAAGGCAGGAAACATTCATCAGCATCTGGATTTAATCGCAGGACTGCCTTTTGAAGATTATGAAACATTTACCCATTCCTTTGATGATATTTATGAATGGAAACCGGAGCAGCTGCAGCTTGGTTTCTTAAAGGTTTTAAAAGGCTCTTATATGTATGAACATGCAAAAGAGTATGAGGCAGTATACCGGGCAAAACCACCTTATGAGGTGCTTCGGACGAAGTGGCTTTCCTATGAAGATATCTGTAACATAAAGCTGGCGGAAGAAATGCTTGAGGTATATTATAACAGCACACAGTTTCCGGTGAGCATCCGGCTGCTAGAGACGATACACGAAAGTGCTTATCATATGTTTGAAAATCTGGGACATTTCTATGAGGAACATGGCTACCTTGCCATGAGCCATACCAGAATGCGGCGAAGCGAGATTCTCTTAGAATATGTAGAAAGCCTTGGGGTGGCTGATATGGAAGTGTTCTATCAGGCGGCAACTTATGATATTTACAGCAGGGAAAATGCCAAGAGCCGTCCAAAATGGGCAAAGGATTATGCGCAGTGGAAAGATGTGACAAGGGCATATTGCCCGAAGGGAAGCCTTGCACATATCGAGTGCTTTGACTATAGCTTCGAAGAAGATGCATTTGGCAGAAAATGCGAACCATACTATCTGAAATTTGATTATGAAAACAGAAATCCTCTGACGAATCAGGCGGAAGTTACGATAATTCAGTGGGAGGGAGAGACAAAGTGACAAAAAGGACGGCAGAAATATTAAAAAGATTAGATGAAACCTATGGTACCGAATACATCTGTTATCTGAATCACGAGACACCTTGGCAGCTTCTGATAGCAGTAATCTTAAGTGCGCAGTGTACCGATGCCAGGGTAAATATTGTGACAGAAACATTGTTTAAAAAATATGACACCTTAGAGAAATTTGCCAATGCAGATCTGGCGGAATTAGAGGAGGACATCCGTTCCACCGGATTTTATCACAATAAGGCGAAGAATATCATATCCTGTGCGAGGACGCTGGTTCAGGAATATCATGGAGAAGTTCCGTCTACATTGGAAGAACTTACTTCCCTTGCAGGAGTTGGACGAAAGACTGCAAATGTCATCCGGGGAAATATTTACCATGACCCAAGTATCGTAGTAGATACCCATGTAAAACGTATTTCCAAACGCCTTGGATTTACAAAAGAGGATGATCCGGTAAAAGTAGAATATGATCTGATGAAAGTATTACCGAAGGATCACTGGATTTTATATAACATCCAGATTATAACATTCGGAAGAAATATCTGTTTTGCAAGAGGACCAAAGTGCAGCGAATGTTTCTTACAGGATTTGTGTAAAGCAGAGGATAAGCGGAAATGATACCACAGGATTATACAGTAATTGACCTTGAAATGACGGGGCTTCATCCGAAAAATGATGCCATCCTTGAGGTGGGAGCAGCAAAAATAAGAAATGGCGAAGTGACGGATACCATGGACATTTTGGTGAATCCCGGCAGGAAAATTACGCAGGAAATAACAGAACTTACCGGAATTACCGATGAGATGGTAAAGGAAGGCTTAAGTCCGGCAGCAGCATTTCATAAGACAGCAGAATTTATCGGAGATGATATTCTGGTGGGACACAATATCATATTTGACTACAGCTTCTTAAAGCAGCAGGCAGTCAATGAGAAAGTGCCGTTTGAAAAAAAAGCAGTAGATACGTTGAAAGCAGCACGCAAATGTATGCTGCGTCCGGAAAAAAAGTCTTTGGAATGTCTCTGCGATTACCTTGATATTGAGCGGGAGCGGGAGCACCGGGCAATCTATGATGCACTGGCAACCCATGAACTTTATCAGTATTTACAAAAGACATATGGAGAAACAAATCCGGAAGTATTTGAACCGAAAGATTTGATTTATAAAACAAAACGCCAGACTCCTGCAACGAAAATTCAAAAAATTCACTTGAAGGAACTGGCGGATTATCATAAAATAGAACTTGACATTGTCTGGGAACAACTGACCAGAAGCGAAGCATCGCGTCTTATGGATAAGTTGATTTCACAGTATGGAAGATGCACGAAAGATTAGGAAAGTTTTTCTTTGATACGTTTTCTGGAGCCTTCCGGCAGTGTGGCAAGCTTCTGATATACTTCGGTCAGTGAACTGCAGTCGTTTGTTTCTTTTAAAAGAGGAACTAACAACGTATAATTATCTGTAATATCGCTTCCGCAGCGGATGCCAAAGAGCAGAATATCGATGGCGGCTTTTGCTTCAGACTGGTCGCAGAGCAGTTTGCCAAGTTTTGCAATGGTACAGATTAAAGTATTATAATTTTCATCAAACTCGGTCAGAGCTGCAAGGCTGGCAGCACCGTAAGCTAATTTTAAATCGGTATTGGTTTTGCCATTCAGATTAACGATTTTTTTAGCAGACAGCTGACGAAGTGTTTCATAAAGGGTGAGGACATCTTCAGATGCCTGTGCCGGGGGAGTCAGCAGTTCTTCCGGAATAGTAATATAAGGAAGGTTATCAAGACTGCGGCGGCGGGTGGCGTTGGCTTTATTTTCACGGGCCCAGAACTGCTCGGTAATTTCCTGTTCCTGTTTGGTAATCTGACGCTTTCTGGAGTTTAGAAAAACAACAAAAATGATAAAGCATATGAGTATGATAGGAAACATAGTTTGCTCCTTTCGAAAGTATAGTAGTATAAAAATAAATATGAGGTGAATGAAATGATTAATTTTAAAAATTCAAAAGGGAAAAAATATTTCGCAGGATTTATCGCAATTATTCTCGTTGCAGCAATGGTATTATCCCTTTGCATCACTATTTTTTCCTAGAATTTTTTATGCATTCATCATGTCATAATATACAGAAATCGCGTATTTCTGTCAAATATATTAGTAGTTATGACGCTTGAAAATGCAAAGTTATATGATAAAATGAGTGTTAGCAAAACTTTCACAGTGTAATCTGGTGAATAAAAAGCTTTAAAATGTCTTGAGGGTTTAAGAGATTGAGAGGAAGAATATGAAAAAAATAAAATTAGTGCTTCCGATTCTGGGACTGGTACTCGCAGTAACAGCGGGTGTATCAGCAACCGCAATTGTGAAAGCGGATGAAAATGCAGAAGTGATTCCACAGAACGTATATATCGGGGATGTGTCTGTAGGCGGAATGAGTGAATCAGATGCAGAGGCAGCTGTAGAAGCAGCAGTATCTGCTTATGAGGATGCAACCTTTGAATTGTCCGCTGCAGAAAACAGTGTAAAGGCAAGCCCTTCTGATCTGGGATTGAGCTGGAGCAATAAGGATATCGTAAAAGAAGCAATGAATTATACCCGTACGGGAAATCTTCTGGAGCGTTACAAAGCGAAGAAAGATCTGGAAAAGGAAAATAAAGTATTTGATATTATATATACCGTAGATACAGACACCACAAAAAGTTTTCTGGAAAATCACGCCAAAGAGCTGAACCAGGAAGCGGTCAACAATGGCCTTACACGTGAGGATGGTGAATTTAAAATCATCGATGGCCAGGAAGGTATCGAAGTAGATGAGGATGCTTCTGTAGAAAGTTTACAGAAATATTTTACCGAAGAATGGAAGGGCGGAGATGCAACCATCAGTCTGGTAGCAAATGTGGTAGAGCCGGAAGGAACTGCAGAAGAACTTTCCAAGGTAAAGGATTTACTGGGCTCTTTCTCTACCGACTTCAGTGATTCTTCTGCCGGTCGTGTGGCAAATGTAAAAAATGCGGTAAGTAAAATCGATGGAACCGTACTTTACCCAGGAGAGGAATTTTCTGTGTATGAAGCTATTGCACCACTGGACGCTTCCGGTGGATATGAACTGGCAGGTGCATATGAGAATGGTACAACCGTAGAATCTTATGGTGGTGGGGTATGTCAGGTTTCCACAACGCTTTATAATGCGGTTATCCGTGCAGAACTGGATATTACCGAGCGTTATGCACATTCCATGCTGGTAACATATGTACAGCCATCTATGGATGCAGCGATTGCCAGCAATTTAAAGGATTTGAAATTTAAGAATAATCAGGAGGCTCCGATTTATATTGAAGGATACTGCAGCGGCGGTATTGTATATTTCAACGTATTTGGTCAGGAGACAAGACCGGCTGACCGTCAGGTAAACTTTGTCAGTGAAACGGTCAGTGAAGAAGAGCCGACTATTCAGGTGCAGACTACCGAAGACCCGATTGGAACTGTAACCGTTCAGAAAGCACACATCGGTAAATCGGCAAAACTCTGGAAGATTGTTACCGTAGATGGCGTAGAAGAAAGCAGAGAGGTATTTAATACCAGTAAATATAAAGCAACACCTAGAATTATTTCTGTTGGTATGGGCTCTGATAATGAAGAGGCAATTGGAGCAATGAATGCAGCGATTGCAACGCAGGATGAAGCAATTATCCGTTCTGCAGCAGCAACCTGGTGCTCAGATGCGGTAGCGGCAAGAGCGGCAGAAGCTGCAGCGCAGCAGCAGCAACAGGCGGCTTCCGGTGGAGTAGAGCCACCGGCTGATGCACCTGCCGCACCAACAACACCGACGACACCGACTACACCAACAACACCAACAACACCAACAACACCGACGACACCGGATACAGGAACCGGAGATGGAACTGCAGCCGCCCAGTAAAACGGTGAAAGATGATGCAGGCATGCGATTTTTATCGCCACCCGCGTAAATAAGAAGCAAGAAAGGCTGCCTCGGCTATGAGACAGCCTTATGCTGTAAAAATGGGAAGAAGAATCTATGAAGATAGGAAAAGTGCCGGAAAGCGTATTAAAACGCTCCGTAATCAGACAATTGCATACGAAGAGAAAGGAAGTTGTGTTAGGTGCAGGCGTGGGAGAAGACTGTGCTGCCCTTACCCTTGCCCCGGATGAGATGTTTGTAATGTCTACGGATCCGATTACAGGAACAATCCATGAAATCGGAAAGCTGGCAATTCTCATTACTACTAATGACCTGGCAAGTGCCGGAGCAGAACCAATTGGAGTTATGTTAACCATATTGCTGCCGGAGCACACGGAAGAAAGCCTTTTGAAACAACTGATGCAGGAGCTGGAAGAGGCTGCCGCGGCGGTGTCCGTTCAGATTATGGGCGGACATACCGAGATTACCAGGGTGGTAAATCAGCCACTGGTTACTGTATGCGGTGTAGGGAAGGTAAAGAAGAACGGACTCATTTCTACCGGAGGAGCAAAACCGGGCATGGACATCATTGCCACTAAGTGGATTGGCTTAGAGGGAACAGCTATTATTGCCCATGAAAAGGAAGAAGAACTCTGTACTCATTTTTCCAGGCATTTTGTAGAACAGGCACAGGCTCTTGACCGGTATTTATCTGTAATGCCGGAGGCCGCCACCGCCGTGAAGTCTGGCGTGGGAGCAATGCATGATGTAACAGAGGGCGGTATATTCGGAGCACTCTGGGAGATGGCAGAAGCATCCGGCGTCGGACTGGAAATCGACTTAAAGAAGATTCCGCTTCGGCAGGAGACAGTAGAAGTCTGTGAGTTTTTCCATATCAATCCCTATGAACTGATATCCAGCGGCTGTATGCTGATGGCAGCAGCTGATGGAAATGAGCTGATCAGAAGATTAAAGGAAAATGGTATTGAGGCAACGGTAATCGGAAAAGCAACTGCGGGAAATGACCGCGTGCTTATGAATGAGGACGAATGCAGATTTTTAGAACCACCGAAGACGGATGAATTATATAAAGTAATTCAGTAGTAAATCAGAAATCAATTGGAGGAATTGAAGCATGAGAGAGAAGATTTTAACCTTTATAGAGAAGAACAGCAGAATCGATTTAAAAGAGCTGGCTGTTATATTAGGCGTAGAAGAAGCAGCCGTTATGAATGAATTAGAAGCAATGGAAAAAGAAAATATCATCTGTGGCTATCATACCTTGATTAACTGGGATAAAGCCGGCGTAGAAAAAGTATCCGCATTAATTGAAGTACGGGTTACTCCGCAGCGTGGTATGGGATTTGATAAAGTAGCAGAGCGTATTTATAATTATCCGGAAGTAAATTCTGTATATCTGATTTCAGGAAGCTTTGACCTTTTGGTGACCATCGAGGGAAAGAGCCTGCGTGAAGTATCCCAGTTCGTATCTGAGAAACTTTCTGCATTAGACTCCGTATTAAGTACACAGACCAACTTTATTTTGAAAAAATACAAAGACCACGGAACCATTATGGCAGCAAAATCAAAAGATGAAAGGATACAGATGATACCATGAGAAATCCATTATCAAAAACAATCGTAACGATACAGCCATCTGGAATCCGGAAATTTTTTGATATTGTAAATGAGATGGAAGATGCTATTTCCTTAGGAGTAGGCGAGCCGGATTTTGATACTCCATGGCATATCCGGGATGAGGGAATTTATTCCTTAGAGAAGGGACGTACCTTCTATACTTCCAATGCCGGATTAAAAGAATTAAAAATAGAAATTGCAAAATACTTATTCCGTAATTATGACTTGCAGTATGATTATCAGCATGAAATCGTAGTAACCGTGGGCGGAAGCGAGGCAATTGATATTGCCATGCGTGCCATGCTTGACCCGGGCGATGAAGTGTTAATCCCGATGCCAAGTTATGTATCATATCTGCCATGTGCCGTGCTTGCCAATGGTGTGCCGGTGCCGATTAATCTTAAGGCAGAAAACGATTTCCGTCTGACTGCAGAAGAATTAGAAGCGGCAATTACACCAAAAACCAAGCTTCTTGTTATGCCTTTCCCGAATAATCCGACCGGAGCAATCATGGAGAAAAAGGATTTAGAAGCAGTGGCAGAGGTAGTAAAGAAGCATGACCTCTTTGTCATCAGTGACGAGATTTATTCTGCACTGACTTATACCGAGAAACATATTTCTATCGCATCCCTTCCTGACATGAAGGAGCGTACCATTGTTATCAATGGATTTTCCAAATCCCATGCGATGACCGGATGGCGTTTGGGCTATGCCTGTGGACCGAGAATCATCTTAGACCAGATGTTAAAGATTCATCAGTATGCAATTATGTGTGCACCGACTACCTCACAGTATGCAGCAGTGGATGCACTTCGGGCAGGGGATGAAGATGTCCAGAGAATGCGGGAAGAATATAATGGCAGAAGAAGATATCTGATGCACCGTTTTGAAGAAATGGGCTTGGAGTGTTTTGAACCATATGGAGCCTTTTACTGTTTTCCATGTATCAAAGAATTTGGAATGACTTCTGAAGAATTTGCCACCAATCTCTTAAAGACAGAGAAGGTAGCGGTTGTTCCGGGAACTGCATTTGGTGACTGCGGAGAAGGATTTATCCGTATTTCCTATGCTTATTCCCTAGATAATCTGAAAGAGGCATTAGACCGTATGGAGCGTTACATAACAGGATTGCGAGGCGGGAACAATGGCGAAGCTTAATATCGTACTTTATGAGCCGGAGATTCCTTATAATACCGGAAATATCGGAAGAACCTGTGTAGCAACCGGAACCAGACTGCATCTGATTGAGCCGCTGGGCTTCCATCTGACAGAGAAAGCAATCAAGCGGGCAGGAATGGATTACTGGGACCAGCTGGATGTGACAAGATATGTCAATTATGAGGATTTCTTAGAGAAGAATCCGGGTGCAAAGATTTATATGGCAACCACCAAGGGGCGCCATGTTTATACAGAAGTAAATTATGAGCCGGACTGTTATATTATGTTTGGAAAGGAAAGTGCGGGTATTCCGGAAGAAATTCTGATACAGCATCCGGATGAGTGTATCCGGATTCCTATGATCGGAGATACCCGTTCCTTAAACTTATCCAATTCAGCAGCAATCGTATTATATGAAGCACTGCGCCAGAACAATTTTGACCATATGCGGCTGGCGGGTGAACTGCACAGATTACATTGGTAGAAAGGTAAATTATGGGCATCATCAAAGCAAAAGATTTGGTACATGAATATATAAGACGTGATGAAGAAGGCAATGTGGAGTCTATCCAGACTGCACTTGATAAAGTAAGCCTGGATGTGAAAAAAGGCGATTTTATTGCAGTGCTGGGACATAATGGCTCCGGAAAATCAACACTTGCCAAACATATCAATGCAATTCTGGAGCCGACCGAAGGAAGTCTCTGGGTAGATGGATTTGATACCACAGAAGAGAAGAACATCTGGGATATCAGACAGCGTGCCGGAATGGTATTCCAGAATCCGGACAACCAGATTATTGCAAGCGTGGTTGAAGAGGATGTCGGATTTGGCCCGGAAAATATAGGTGTGCCGACAGATGAAATCTGGCAGCGCGTGGAAGAAAGTTTAAAAGCGGTTGGCATGTTAAAATACAGAGAGCATTCCCCAAATAAATTATCCGGCGGACAGAAGCAGCGTGTGGCAATTGCCGGAGTTATGGCAATGCAGCCGGAGTGTATTGTTCTGGACGAGCCGACAGCTATGTTAGACCCGGTTGGAAGAAAAGAAGTATTAGAGGCTGTCCATGAACTGAACCGGAAAAAAGGTGTTACCATCATTCTGATTACACATTATATGGAAGAAGTAGTTGATGCTGACCATGTTTATGTTATGGATGCAGGAAAAGTTGTGATGCAGGGAACACCGCGCAGCATCTTTTCCCAGGTGGAACGGTTGAAGGAATATCGTCTGGATGTACCGCAGATTACGCTTTTGGCATATGAACTTAAGAAAGCGGGACTGGATATACCGGATGGAATCCTGACCAGAGAAGAACTGACGGAGGCGTTGAAAAAGCTATGTCAATCCTAATAAATGAATTAAATTATGTTTACAGCTCAGGCACTGCCTATGAGATACATGCCTTAAAGGATGTTAATCTGAAAATAGAAGATGGAGAATTTATCGGTATCATCGGACATACCGGTTCCGGTAAATCCACCCTAATTCAACACTTGAACGGACTGGTAAAAGCTACCAGCGGCGGCATTTATTATAATGGACAGGATATTTACGAAGAGGACTTTGATATGAAAGCCCTGCGTAGTAAAGTGGGACTTGTCTTTCAGTATCCGGAGCATCAGCTTTTTGAAACTACTATTTTTGATGATGTATCCTTTGGACCAAAGAACCAGGGACTGACCAAGGAAGAGGCAGGACTTCGGGCATTTGAAGCATTACGGAGCGTAGGACTTCCGGAAGAATTATATTATCAGTCACCATTTGATTTATCCGGTGGACAGAAACGCCGGGTGGCAATCGCAGGGGTGCTTGCCATGCGGCCGGAGGTGCTGATTTTAGATGAACCGACAGCGGGACTTGACCCGAAGGGTCGTGATGAAATCTTAGATTTGCTTGCAGCAATGCATAAGGAACGAAAGATAACGATTATCCTTGTTTCCCATAGCATGGAAGATGTAGCAAAATATGTAAGCAGGATTATCGTAATGAATCAGGGACAGGTTATGTTCGATGATGTCCCGAAGGAAGTATTCCGTCATTATAAAGAATTAGAAGCAATCGGACTTGCTGCACCTCAGGTAACTTATCTGATGCATGAGTTAAAAGAGGAAGGCTTTCCGGTGAGTACAGATGCAACTACAGTAGATGAGGCACGGGATGAAATCCTGCGTGTGATAACAAAGAGACAGGATGGAACAGTATGTTAAGAGATATTACATTAGGACAATATTATCCGGCAGATTCAGTCATTCACAAGCTGGATCCGAGGGTAAAATTATTTGGAACGCTGATTTATATTATTTCCCTGTTTGTATTTAAGGGACTACCGGCATTTATACTGGCAGCAATCTTTCTGGTAGTATTAATCAAGCTGTCAAAGGTGCCATTTTCCTATATGGTTAAAGGATTGAAAACCATTGTACTGATTATGTTATTTGCAGCGGTATTTAATTTGTTTTTGACACCGGGAACAAAGCTGGTTTCCTTCTGGATTTTTACCATTACTTATGAGGGATTGAAAAATGCTGTTGTCATGATGGTTCGTCTGATTTTCTTAATTATCGGAACCTCGCTGATGACACTTACCACAACACCAAATGAGTTGACAGATGGTCTGGAAAAAGCGTTATCTCCATTAAAATATATTAAAGTCCCGGTACATGAAATTGCAATGATGATGTCTATTGCATTACGTTTTATCCCTATCTTAATCGAAGAGACAGATAAGATTATGAAGGCGCAGATGGCAAGAGGAGCAGATTTTGAACATGGAAATCTGATTCAGAAAGCGAAGAATATGGTGCCGCTTCTGGTGCCGTTATTTGTATCTGCATTCCGCCGTGCCAATGACCTTGCGATGGCAATGGAAGCCCGCTGTTATCGTGGAGGAGAAGGCAGAACCAAGATGAAACCGCTTCATTATCAGAAACGTGACCGCATGGCATATCTGACTTTACTGGTATATCTTGCAGCGGTTATCGGACTTCGTATCCTCTGGACTAACGTATTGTCCGGTATGGCAGCCGGCATACTTCCGGGAGCATTCCCATTATGAGTATAGAGATAAATCCAGCTGTGAACATAGAGAAAACAGAAGAACAGAAAGCACCATCTGCCCCAAACCGATTGAAACGGGTGAAGCTAATTGTAGCCTATGATGGCACAAATTATCACGGCTGGCAGGTGCAGCCCAACGGAGAGACGATAGAGGGCGTATTAAACCGCACTTTAAGCAGTCTCTTAGGGGAAAAGATTGTTGTGACCGGAGCATCCCGGACGGACGCGGGTGTACATTCCATGGGAAATGTAGCAGTATTTGATACGAAGAGCCGCATTCCGGCAGAAAAGATTTCTTATGCCCTGAACCAGCGGCTTCCGGAGGACATCGTAGTGCAGAAATCAGAGGAAGTACCAGCTGATTTTCATCCGAGACACTGTGACAGCCGGAAAACCTATGAATACCGGATTTTAAACCGGGAGTTTCCGCTTCCGATGTATCGGAATAACACATATTTCTGTTACCGCAAGCTGGATTTAGAGAAGATGCAGCAGGCGGCAGAATATTTAAGGGGAGAACATGATTTTAAAAGCTTCTGTGCTACAGCGGCAGTGGTTGAAACAACGGTTCGTACCATTTATGAGCTGACGGTAAGCAGGCAGGAGGATATCATTACAATCCGTGTTACTGGAAATGGATTCCTTTATAATATGGTCCGGATTATTGCAGGAACCCTGCTTCAGGCAGGCATGGGAATGATAGAGCCGGAAGAGATAAAAACAATTCTTGCGGCAAAGGAAAGAAGTGCTGCAGGACCAACGGCACCGGCACAGGGATTAACGATGATTGGAATCGAATATTTATGATAATAAGATAGATGGTATATGGCGAATGTTGTGGAAAATATTTGTAGAGAATTTACTTGACACACGAGGGGTCGTGTACTATAATATCTAAGTCTGACATAGTACAAGAATGTCAATCCAAAGCCCCGGAGCGACATTTCAACTATAGAAACAATAGTGTGGAACGCAAAGCGGACTGCGTCCGGACATTACGCAGAATGTATATGTTCCTTATAATTTCAAGGAGGTAAACCAATGAAAACTTTTATGGCTAGTCCAGCAACCATTGAGAGAAAATGGTATGTAGTAGACGCTGATGGAAAGACATTAGGACGTTTAGCATCAGAAGTTGCTAAAGTATTAAGAGGAAAGAATAAACCAACATTTACACCACATATCGATACAGGTGATTATGTAATCGTTGTAAATGCAGAGAAGATTAAAGTAACAGGTAAGAAATTAGACCAGAAGATTTATTACCATCATTCCGATTATGTAGGCGGTATGAAAGAGACTACATTAAAGGAAATGTTAGCAAAGCATCCAGAAAGAGTTATTGAGTTCGCTGTTAAGGGAATGCTTCCAAAGGGACCTTTAGGAAGAGAAATGTATACTAAATTATTTGTATACGCAGGACCAGACCACAAGCATGAAGCTCAGAAACCAGAAGCTTTAACATTTTAATAGGAGGTAAAAAACATTGGCTAATACAAAGTATTACGGAACAGGAAGAAGAAAATCCTCTGTTGCCAGAGTATATTTAGTACCAGGAACAGGTAAGATTACAGTAAATAAAAGAGATATCGATGAATATTTCGGATTAGAGACTTTAAAAGTTATCGTTCGTCAGCCATTAACAGTTACTGAGACAGCCGACAAGTTCGACGTATTGGTAAACGTAAAAGGTGGCGGATATACAGGACAGGCTGGAGCAATCCGTCATGGTATTGCAAGAGCATTACTTACCGTTGATGCAGATTACAGACCAGTTCTGAAATCTAACGGATTCTTAACAAGAGACCCACGTATGAAAGAAAGAAAGAAATACGGTCTCAAAGCTGCACGTCGTGCTCCACAGTTCAGCAAACGTTAGTCGTTTCCGAATTATATTCAAAACATTCAAACAATATTCCCGGAAGCTTTGGGCTTCCGGGATTTTTATCTAAGTACCAGGTCGGGTACACATTTTCCAATATATAGAAATAGTCTTATAAATAGCATTATTTTAACAGAAATCAAGATTATATAATTTCAGATTACCGTTACAATTTAATGATAAGCATTATCATAATCAGAATATGATTACATTTACAAGCTGCTACTGGCGACTATTGCAGCACAAAATGAGCGATTCGAGAAAAGTGCTGTAGAAAAGAAGGCATAGTTACAGCACAGGATGAGAGATTTAGGGAAAGAGCTGTAGAGGAGAAGACATAGTTACAGCACAGGATGAGAGATTCAGGGAAAAAGCTGTAGACGGGAAGATATAGTTACAGCCGAAAATGAGAGATTCGAGAAAAAAGCTGTAGAGGAGAAGGCATAGTTACAGCCGAAAATGAGAGATTCGAGAAAAAAGCTGTAGAAAAGATGGCACAGTTACAGCACAGGATGAGAGATTCGAGAAAAAGGCTGTAGAAAAGATGGCACAGTTACAGCACACAATGAGAGATTCGTGAAAAAAGCTGTAGAAAAGATGGCACAGTTACAGCACAAAATGAACATTTCGGGAAAAAGGATGTAGAAAGGGGCGAAAAGTTGCAGCTGAAAATGAGAGGGGAGAAAAAACAACTGTAATAGAATGGAAAAGTAGAGTTATTTATTGCAATTAATAAGAAGTGGAGGAAATGCATGAAGGGGTTAAGAAAATTATTGATAGAGGAATACTTGAGATTGGAGAAGATTGCTGGAAAGCTGAGAAAAGAATTGGCAGATATGCCAGAGGGAACGCTCAGGGTATCAAAATCTCATAATTATACTCAGTTTTATCATGTGAAAAAAGAGAATGATATGAAATGCCAAAAATTTCTTCAAAAATCCGAGATGGATTTAGTGAGAAAATTAGCTCAAAAATCATATGATGAAAAAGTATTGAGAATAGCAGAAAAACGGCTGCAACAAATGAAATCGCTGGTTGGGACATATCATGATAATGAAATTGAAGAAGTATATAAGAAGGAGCATCCTGCCCGAAAAGCATTCGTGATTCCGGTGGAACCAACAGAGGAGCAATTGGAAATGGAATGGTATAGGAGAGAATACAAGGGAAAAGAATTTCAGGAGGGAGTGCCGGTTATTATTACGGAAAAAGGGGAACGTGTGAGATCAAAAACAGAAAAAATGCTGGCAGACTTCTTTTATAGAAAAGAAATCTTATATAGATATGAAAAACCATTATATTTAAAAGGATATGGGATTGTTTATCCGGATTTTACATTCTTTTCCAGAAAAAAGCGAAAGGAAATTTATTGGGAACATGAGGGCATGATGGATAACCCTGAATATGCAAGAGCAGCAATAAGAAAGATTGAATCTTATGAAAAGAACGGAATATATCCGGGTGAAAATTTGATACTTACATTTGAAACTCAACAGAATGTGCTGGATTTTAAAATTATAGAAGAGATGATAGACAGATATTTACAATAGATATATAAACAAGCAGGGCGCTTTTAAAGCTCCCTGCCAGCCAATAGAGCGTGCATGTAGACAAATAGCTTAGAGCTTAGCCGATAGCCCGAGCATTCAGGTAATAGAGCGTGCATTCAGCCATTAGACAATTTCTCTGGAAAATACCCGAAATATCTTCCGGTTATTTCAGAAAGAACCGGATAAGCCTGTCATGAAGAGAAGTATATGGCTGGTATCTCATAGGCAGATCAATCCAGGTTTTTTTATCAACGATGCTTTTGTAATGGGAAAAGGTATCAAATCCGGTTTTACCATGATAAGAACCCATGCCACTTTCACCGAAGCCGCCAAAGCCCATTTCTGTTGTGGCAAGATGAATGATGGTATCGTTGATACAGCCACCACCGAAACCAGTATGGGAAATGACTTCGTCTGCAGTCTTTTTGCTTGAAGTAAAGATATAGAGTGCAAGAGGATGAGCCATGGAATTAATTTTGCCGGTAGCTTCACTCATATGTGAAAAAGTTAATACAGGCATAACCGGACCGAAGATTTCTTCTGACATGACGGCATCTTCAAAAGTCACATGATCCATGACGGTTGGCTCAATCTGCAGCGTTTCTTCGTTGGAATTACCGCCATAAATTACTTTTGAAGAATCAATCAGCCCATTGATGCGATGAAAATGCTTTTCGTTGATGATTTTGCCATAATCGGAATTCTCAAGAGGAGATTCCCCATATTGCCGGATGATTTCTTTTTTTATTTCTAAGAGCAAAGCATCTTTGATCTGCTCATCGCAATATACATAATCCGGTGCCACACAGGTCTGGCCGCAGTTGAGATATTTCCCGAATACGATTCGTCTGGCAGCTAATTTCAGGTTGGCATCTGCTGCAACGATGCAGGGACTTTTTCCACCAAGCTCAAGTGTTACCGGAGTAAGGTGGGAAGCTGCATGCTCTAAGACAGTTTTGCCGACCGCCTGACTTCCGGTAAAGAATATATAGTCAAAGTGTGACTGCAAAAGAGCCGTATTTTCTGCCCGGCCACCGGTTACAACTGCTACATATTTCTCTTCAAAACATTCTTTTATCAGAGATGTGATGATGGCACTTGTGTTAGGTGAGTAGGCGCTTGGCTTTAAAATGACAGTATTTCCCGCGGCAATTGCATCGATTAATGGGTCAATGGTTAACAGAAAAGGATAATTCCAGGGGCTCATAATCAGTACAACACCATATGGAGACGGTTTTTTGTAGCTTCTGGAATGAAATTGTGCAAGGGGCGTATGAACGTTTTTTTCTCTGGCAAATTTTCTGGTGTGCTTTATCATATAGGTAAGTTCACTTAAAGCCAGTCCGGCTTCGCACATATAGCTTTCGTGGGCTGATTTTCCAAGGTCAGCCTTAAGCGCTGCTAAAATTTCATTTTCATGGCTTAAAATAGTATTTTTCAGCTTTTTTAAAGCGGCAATCCGGTAAGCAACAGATAATGTTTCACCGGTTTTAAAATAATTGCGCTGCGTAGAAACAAGTTCTGTTATTTCAGCTTCAGTCATTATTTTTCCTCCTCTGGCATAAGCATATAATAGTATTTTTCGAGCTCTTTTGCATTCATCAGAACTGGAACCGGATAAAGCGGGTTCGCTTCTTTATCGGCATATCTGGAAAGTTCCGGAATATCTTCTTTTTGAATCTCGGAAAAAGTATCACCAATCTGGAAATATTCTTTCATGTCTTTGATGGCAGAGATAAATTTATCAGCAGCTACTGCATGATCATCGGATTCGTCAGCAATACCTGCATAAACAGCAAGTTGGTAAAGCTTTTTGTAAATGGTAGAACCATAATCTTCTAATACCATCGGAAGTATTGTCGCATTGGCAAGCCCGTGTGGAATATTATATTTACCGCCAAGGGAGTGGGCTACGGCATGGACATAGCCGACATAGGATTTGGTAAAAGCACATCCGGCAAAGAAAGAGGCTTTCAACATTTCTTTTCTTGCTTCTATATTCTGACCGTCGTCATATGCTTTGTAGATATTGTCAAAAATTAATTTAGTTGCTTTTTTAGCATATTTTCTGGTATGCCTTGTAGTAGAACCGCCAATATAAGCTTCTACGGCGTGGGTTAAGGCATCCATACCGGTGGTGGCGGTAAGAGATGGCGGAAGGCTTATGGTTACTTTCGGGTCTAATACAGCATATGCAGGAATTAAAGGAAAATCATTGATGGCATATTTATGTCTTGTCTGGGCATCTGTGATAACAGCAGCGAGAGTGGTTTCGCTTCCGGTTCCTGCAGTTGTCGGAATCGCAACCAATAAAGGCAGTTTTTTATGCACTTTTAAGATACCTTTCATTTTGGATAAAGACTGCTTAGGCTTTGCAATTCTTGCACCGACGGCCTTGGCACAGTCGATACTGGAGCCACCACCAAAACCAATGATAGCATCACAATGTTTTTCAAGATAAAGCACTCTTGCTTCTTCTACATTTGTTGTAGTTGGATTAGCGACTGTCTTATCATAGATAAAATAATGGATGTTATGGTGGTCAAAATGCATAAGCATCCGGTCTAAAAGACCAAATTTGCGGATACCGGCATCTGTAATGATTAATATAGTATCAATGCCTTTTTCTTCAAAAAGCCCGGTCAGTTTGGAAGTGCTGTAAAAAACTTCCGGATGTCTGTAAGGCAAAAAAGGGATTGCAATTTTAAAACATTTCTGAAAAATTCTGCAATATGCAGCTTTACATTTATTCATGATCATCATTCCTTTCTAATTCATCACAATATTGTTCTAAGTTTGCGGAAATTGTTTTTAATGCAGAATAAAAAACAGCCCGGGTTTCATCGGAAAGATCTGAGCCGCCAAAAGATACCGCATTGTTGATTGCAGCATTTACTTTTTGGGCATAAGCAATCCCTTTGGGTGTCAGGATGACCTTGGCGCGGTATTTCCGCTTGTCGGATGTATCTTCTGCATTGACATATTCTACCAGCCCCTGTTCTAGGAGGTCGGCAAGCGCCCTGGAAATACCAGCCTTGTTTTCTTTGGCGAGAACACAGATTTCAGCGGCAGTAAGACCTTCCGGAGAATTGTTTAGAAAATTCATGCATGTAACATGAGTGCCCTTAAGACCAATTTTGTTCATCTCATATTTCTTTATTTTTACAATGTTTTTGTAAATCGATGCAATATTGGTGGTAAAGGTTTCAAATCGTTCAATCATAGCTGCCTCCATAAAGCTACGGAAAAGTGTATTATTTTCCGTTATTTACATAAAAAAATGTTGCATACTCAACATATAAAAGCATAACAGTTAAAAGTTGAATAGTCAACATCTTTGCACGTATATAGAATAAAAAAGTATTGGAAGCGAACTAATTCAATATAGAAAGAATAAATCTCCAGTTTCAGTTGGAGTTTACAGAAACCACACATCCGGATTGGTAGAAGAAATGCAGACAGCTCCGGCATATACAGGATACAACCTTAGGCATCAGTACCGGCAGGATTTCGATGTAATCCGGTTTAACAGAGCGGAGTTGTTTTTCAATGCTGCTGTAAGCCATGGAATCGATGACAAAGAAACGCAGAGTCGTGGAAAGTTCTAATTCCCTGGCTCGTTTAATAAGGGCTGGTTTGGTAGTGATAATACCGTCAGCCCGGGTAAATTTCTGAATGAAATCCACGGCAATCTCTTTCCCGGAAAGACCATTAATTAAATCAATGTGTACCATAGCGGTTTTTCCGGCAGATTTCACTTTGTCTACAATATCTGAAATATTGCAGATATCTCCAAACAGAATAAAAATAACCTGGCTGTCACAGGTCAGACATTTTTCTAATCCTGTCATATCTTTAATCGCCGCAATAATCGGTGAATTATCCATAGCGTCTCTACAGTTGGAAAGCATAATATAACCGCCTTTCTGAATCTTTGTAACTATTATACCTGTATTTGAAAAAAATGATAAAGAGAAATGAAAAGAAATATGTTATAATTTAAAGACAGATACATCGCAAAGAGAAAGAGGAAACAAATGGATTTTAATGCAGTTTATCATCAGGCGAGTGACAATTATTGTTATCCGTTGAATGAAGATGAGTTAATTATTAATATTAAGACGGGATATGATGTGCAATCGGTATCCATCATATCAGGAGACCCATTTGCTGCTGGTATCTTAGGTGGCGGAGAGCATTGGGATGGAACGGAAGAGGCAATCATTTATAAGAAGCGTCTGAAAAATCAGATTTGGTGGACAACAACCGTCCGACCGGAGTATAAACGTCTGAAATATTATTTTAAGTTACAGACAGAAAATGAAAGCTGGTTCTATTTTGAGGATGGATTTGTCAGTGATGAGCAGATGCATCTGGAAGGCAGAAGCCGCCAGTGTTTTGTATTTCCGTGGATGAATCCGTGCGATGTGCCGCGTACACCTGCATGGGTAAACGATACCGTGTGGTATCAGATTTTCCCGGACCGTTTCTGTAACGGCGACCATTCCATTGACCCGGAGGATGTAGTGCCGTGGCGTGAGCATGGCAGAGTGAAAAATGAGGAATGCTTTGGCGGAGATCTGGCTGGAATCACAAGTAAGCTGGATTACCTGCAGAATCTTGGAATCAATGGATTATACCTGACACCAATCAATGAGTCACCATCCAACCATAAGTATGATACGACGGATTATACAAAGATAGACCCACGGTTCGGAGATGAAGAGACATTGATTCATCTGGTGGAAGAAGCACATAAACGTGGCATCCGTGTAATGTTAGATGGCGTGTTTAATCATTGCGGATATTATTTTGCACCGTGGCAGGATGTTCTTGAAAAAGGACCGGAATCAGAATATTATGACTGGTTTATGATAAATGAATGGCCTTTTGACCGGAATGGAAAGGCTGCAAAGAAAAAACAGATTTATACCTTTGCCTTTTATGATGGAATGCCGAAAATCAATACCAATAACCCAGAAGTCAGAAAATATTTTGTAGACATCTGTGCAAACTGGGTGGAGCATTATGGTATTGACGGAATCCGTCTGGATGTGGCAAATGAGGTATCTCATCGATTCTGTAAGGAGCTGCATGCCAGAGTGAAGGAAATTAACCCGGACATTTATATCCTCGGAGAAATCTGGCACAATGCACTTCCGTGGCTTCGCGGGGATGAATTTGATGCCGTTATGAATTATCCACTGGGACAAAGTATTAAGGATTTCTGGATTGATAAGAGTCTGACCAATGAGGATTTTGAGTATACGATTAACCGCTGCTATACAAGCTATATGCAGCAGACCAATGATGTGCTTTTCAATCTTCTGGATTCTCATGATACAAAGCGGCTCCGCTCGGATGTGAAAAATCTGGATGAGTATTTTGCGCAGATTGCAGTATTATTTGCAATGCCGGGCAGTCCTTGCATTTATTACGGAACGGAAATTGCAATGGAGGGAAGCTATGATCCGGATTGCAGACGTTGTATGCCTTGGAAGGATATTGAGGCTGGAAAATATGCTGAGCGCAGCAAAATTATTGCAACATTGATTCATCTGCGCAGACAGGAACCTCTTTTAAAAAGCCGCAATTTCCATTTCCCAAATGATTATGCCAAGTACAAGCGTGTTATCCAGTTCCGGAAAGTGGATTTTCCGGATTGTTATGTGGAGGTAATCATCAACTGCTGTGAAGAAGATGTTGAAGTGGAACAGCAGGGAGAAATCCTGCTTGCCCGCCACTACATTGATTCCACACTTTTGTCAAATGGCGTGTTGATAAGAAGAATAAGAAAGTAGATTTAAAAAGAAGAATATTTTGAAGAAAGAAGTAATTATGATGAAATGCATTATTTCTTTGCAATGCGGTCGGCCTCTGTAATCGGACGGAGAACACGGCATGGATTACCGGCGGCAACGACATTGGAAGGAATGTCCTTTGTGACGACGCTTCCGGCACCGATAATGGTATTTCCACCAATGGTGACACCTGGAAGAATGGTGACATTACCGCCCATCCAGACGTTATCGCCAATAGTAATCGGAAGCGCCTTTTCCAGCCCAAGATTGCGTTCTTCGGCGATGGTAGCATGAACGGCTGTATACATGCCGCAGTTTGGACCGATAAAACAGTGGCTGCCAAGAGTGATTGGAGCACAGTCCATCAGATAGGCATTGTGATTGATAAAGCAATCAGAGCCAATGTTACAGTTATAACCATAATCGGTATAAAATGGGGAGAGAATGGTAACACGTTCACCCATTTTTGGAAGCAGTTTTTTAAGAATATCTTCCCGCAGTTCCTTTTCCTTTGGTGCAGTATGGTTGAAAGTGAAATATAAATCTTCGGCTTTCTCACGTTCTTCTGATAATTCCTGGTCATAATTGGCATCATACCAAAGTCCCAGCTTCATTTTTTCTGATTCTGTCATAGGAACCCTCCTGATTCGTTACAAATAGAAATTGTATAAAATTAATTGAAAATCATATTACAAAAACCACACATCCGGATTCGTAGATGAGATGCAGACTGCTCCGGCATTCAGCATGGAAACTACATCTTCTTTATCGGAAATGAGTCCGCCGGTAATAACCGGAACTTTTGAAAGCCGGCATATGCGGGATACAACCTTAGGCATTAGTGCCGGCAGGATTTCAATGTAATCCGGTTTTACAGAACGAAGCTGCTTTTCAATGCTGTCATAAGCCATGGAATCAATGACGAAGAATCGCAGAATCGTGGAAAGCTCTAATTCCCTGGCTCGTTTGATAAGGACTGGTTTTGTAGTGATAATTCCATCGGCGTGGGTGTATTTGCGGATGAAATCCACAGCAATCTCTTTTCCGGACAGGCCATTGATTAAATCAATATGTACCATAGCCGTTTTCCCTGCAGCTTTGACCTTATCTACAATATCTGCAATATTGCAGATGTCTCCAAACAGGATAAAAATAACCTGACTATCGCAGGTGAGACATTTTTTCAATCCTGCCATATCCTTGATGGCTGCAATAATCGGAGAATTATCTATAGCATCTTTACAATTTGAAAGCATAGTAAAACCGCCTTTCTACGCATCGTATTTTCGTATTTATAAATATTATACCGTCATTTCCGGAAATGATAAAGGAAAACTATAAAATCATAAAGAAAAACAAACAGATACGCCAGCATCCGACCCCTCAATCAGATACTGGCGCACCAAAACAGTTATTCCCCTTGGAATAAATATTTATCAGAATGATGTGAATCATTTGATAACAATGAGATTATAATTTTGCAGGAACATTTTTTGTGGCAACAATATCCACGCCGGTGCCTGCAACGTCCTGAACCAGAATATCTCCGATAGAGACCGGTGCAGGAACAGTGATGCCCCGGAGAGCATTGATAATTGCAAAAATCTTTTCTTTTGGGATATCCTCTTTGGTTTTGCAGGACACCATCGGAATCGTGCCACCGGATACCCGGACGGTAGAAGTTACGATTCTGGTTGGATGGGTAACTTCCTTACGGGCATAAGCATCGCCGCGTTTGCAGGTGTTGCCGGTAACATCAAGAATTTCTGCATTTTCCATGGTTACGGTAATAGAGCAGCCTAAAGGGCAGCCGATACAGGTTAATTCACGTTTTTCCATCCTCTTACGCCTCCTCTATACAAATGGTAATCTGCTCTAAATCAGGGCAGTTGGTAAGCTGTTCTTTGGTAAGGACAACGGATTCCATCTCGCCCGGAGCCATAACCGGACGTTTCCGGAAGCTGATACGTTCTTTGCCGAAGTAAGTGGCAATTCCGCAGTTTTTATAAATTTGTCCCACGCGGAACCGGACAGTAACTTTGTCTGCCATAGCCTCCGGTCGGATGTATTTTGGAACGGTATAGCGGACGCCACCGGTTGGAATAATTTCGACAGATGGCTGGCTGCTGGTATTACATGCATCAGCAGTATTGCCGGATAAAATATAATGTGCAGCATTCGCTCCGGCGATACCGGCTTCTTCAGAAACATAATCCACCAGGTCATGGACATGCAGGACATTTCCACAGGCAAAAACACCGGAAATACTGGTTTCTAAGCTGTCATTTACAACAGGACCGGAGGTGACCGGATTTAAAGTGACACCGGCACTGCGGCTTAATTCATTTTCTGGAATCAGACCACAGGATAAGAGGAGCGTATCGCAGGAATAATATTCTTCTGTACCGGCAATTGGCCTTCCATCGGAGCCGACTTCTGCAATGGTAACACCGGTGACACGTTCTTTTCCTTCAATATCAATAACGGTATGGCTTAATTTCAACGGAATATCAAAGTCATTCAGACATTGAACAATATTACGCTTGAGACCACCGGAATAAGGCATCAGTTCTGCTACAACTTTTACTTTGGCACCCTCTAAGGTCATGCGGCGTGCCATAATCAGACCGATATCACCGGAGCCTAAGATAACGACTTCTCTGCCCGGCATATAGCCTTCCATATTGACAAGACGCTGTGCCGTTCCGGCGGAGTAGATACCTGCCGGACGATAGCCCGGAATATTAAGGGCACCACGGCTTCGCTCCCTGCAGCCCATGGCAAGGATAATTGCTTTTGCCTGAATCTCGAACATGCCATCTTTCCGGTTCATGGCAGTTATTTTTTTCTTATGGGAGATATCCATTACCATAGTGTTTAATTTGTAAGAGATGCCAAGAGAGAGTACTTTTTCAATAAAGCGGGAAGCATATTCCGGTCCGGTCAGCTCTTCCTTAAAGGTATGAAGTCCAAAACCGTTGTGGATGCACTGGTTTAAAATGCCGCCAAGCTCTTTGCCACGTTCAATAATGAGAATATCATTTATTCCATTTTCTTTTGCGGATACAGCGGCTGCAAGTCCTGCAGGACCGCCGCCAACGATTACTAAATCATATGATTTCATGGCATTTCCTCCTGAATCTCTTTGTTATAACCATAGACAAACTGCGATGAGCCACCACATTTGCTGATGTCCGTCATTTCCATAGGAACTTCTCTGGAAAGAATTTCCATGGTACGCGGGGAACAAAAGCCTGCCTGACAGCGTCCCATGCCTGCTCTGGTACGACGCTTGATGGCATCTAAAGAGCGGGCACCCAGCGGGCGGTGAATAGCATCGAGAATTTCTCCTTCTGAAATCATTTCACAGCGGCAGATAATGTTTCCATAGGCAGGCTGCTTTTTAATCAGTTCATTTCTTTCATCTAAGGAAAGCTCTTCTGGTCGTAAAATTCCTTTGCGGGTGGCAATGAAATTTTCTTTTTCGGTTAAATGCATCTTATCCTGCACCAGTCTGGCCATCATGACGCCAATGGCTGGTGCAGAGGAAAGTCCTGGAGATTCGATACCAGCGGCATCAAAAAAGCCGGGAGCATCAGCTGCTTCGCCGATGATAAAGTCGCCATTATCTTCATGGGCACGTAGTCCTGCAAAAGAAGTAATGACCTGACGCATCGGAAGATTCTTAACGCTGTGGGAGGCTTTTTCGGAAAGAGAAGCAAGTCCTTCTCTGGTGGTATTGCTGCCTTCTTTGTTATCGGTATCCTCTGCGGTCGGACCAACGAGAAGATTGCCGTGAACCGTAGGAGTAACCAGGACACCTTTTCCCATTTTACCCGGTAGCTGGAAAATCGTATGGGATACATGAGTTCCGGCAGATTTATCAAGAAGCTGGTATTCACCTTTCCGGGCGGTAATGTGAAGTTTTTTGCTGCTTACCATATTGTGAAAAACATCTGCATATACACCGGCAGCATTGATAACAGTTTTTGCGGTGATATCCTGCTTATCAGTGGAAATCAGGTATCCATCTTCTAGGCTGGTGATAGAAGTTACAGCAGTATTTAAAAAGAATTCAACGCCATTTGCAACGGCATTTTCCGCGAAGGCAATTGTCATATGAAACGGACAGACGATACCACCTGTGGGTGCGTAGAGAGCACTTGTGACATGGTCGTCTAAATTTGGCTCCATGGTGTGTAAGGCTTCGCGGTCAAGAATGCGTAAGTCTTTGACCCCGTTTTCTTTCCCCTGTTCCAAAAGACGTTCCAATTCGCTGGCATCCTGTTCATCGGTGCAGACCACCAGAGAACCGTTTCGTACAAAAGGAATGTCCAGATCCTTAGAGAGAGTATCCATCATGGCATTTCCTTCTACATTAAGCTTTGCTTTCAGTGTGCCCGGTTTTGCGTCAAATCCGGCGTGGATAATGGCACTGTTGGCTTTGGAGGTTCCGCAGCAGACATCCTCTTCCCGTTCAATGACACAGATGCCTGCCTGATAGCGGGATAACTCTCTGGCAATGGCACAGCCGGTGACTCCGGCACCAATAACTGCAATATCGTACATATAAAACTCCTTTCTGCTGGCAACAAAAAAAGCAAGATAAATAAAAGCGATGCTCTCGCTCTTCTTTACCTTGCTCTCGTCTCTTGGTAATTCAATCTTTATTTATGCATATTATAACATGAATTGGAATGGGTGACAATTCCTTTTTTACAGTAAAATGAAAAACATAATTTAGGCGAGTGACGAGAAAATGTCAGAAAATTTGAAAAACAGGTATCACAAAGTTTTGCCCTATGCTATACTAGAACTATGGGAAAAACGGAGCATCAGAAACTGAAAATATTATATATATTAGAACTGCTGTATGAACAGACGGATGAGAAGCATGCTGTCAGGATGAGGGATATTATAGCATATCTGAATCAGAAAGGTATTTCGGCAGAACGTAAAAGTATTTATCGGGATTTGGAGATGCTGCAGGACTTTGGCGTGGATATTTTAAGGGAACAGGAGTACCGAGGCGGATATTATATCGGAAGCCGTGATTTTGAACTGGCAGAATTGAAACTTTTGGTGGATGCGGTGCAGTCATCGAAGTTCATTACACAGAAGAAATCAAGAGAGCTGATACATAAGTTGGAGAAGCTGGTCAGCGTCTATGAGGCAAAACAGCTTCAGCGTCAGGTAGTGGTAACCAACCGGAATAAGACCATTAATGAGAATATTTATTATAACATTGATATGATTTACAACGGAATTTCCGGAGATGTAAAAATCCGTTTCCAGTATTTTTCGTGGAATATCGAAAAAGAAATGGAGCTTCGACGGGACGGAGCATTTTACGAGGTGAGTCCGCTGGTGCTTTCCTGGGATGATGAGAATTATTATCTCATAGCATATGATGAGGAAGATAGGATTATCAAGCATTTCCGCGTGGATAAGATGCTTAAGATTTCACTGACCAGAAAGAAACGGGAAGGTCTTAAGCAGTTTGAAACCTTTGATATTGCATCTTATTCAAAGAAAACTTTTGGTATGTTTGCCGGTGAGGAAGAAACGGTGACACTGCTTTGTGAAAATGATATGATTGGCGTGGTGATCGACCGGTTTGGGCAGGAAGTAAATGTCAGAAAAGCAGATGATATGCATTTTAGAGCAAGACTTCATGTGGCAGTCAGCGGACAGTTTTATGGCTGGCTTTGTGGTCTTGGAGAAAAGGTTGAGATTATTGAGCCGGCAGAGATGAGAGAAAACTATGTGACATATCTTCAGAGGATACAGAATAAATACAGTTAGCAGGTGATGGGAAGAATGGAGACAGAAGTTAAGTATTGTAAGATGTGCAGAAAGGCATTGCCGCCTTTGTCAGACAGGGAATACTGTTATGCCTGTGAGGAACTGCTTCTTTTTGATAAAGTGCGGGAATTTGTACGAAATAATGATGTAAATGAATATCAGGTGGCAGAGTATTTTGATATTCCGGTACGGATGGTAAAGCAGTGGATTAAAGAGGGAAGAATTGAATATAAAGAAAAGGATAAAGCAGGTATTATGTCGAATTATTGTTCCCGGTGCGGACAGCCGGTTTCCTTTGGAACACTTTGCCCACAGTGTCTGCGTCTTTTAAATGGAGAAAAGGCCAGAATGATTGGTTTCTCAAAACCGGAAGAAGGGGAAGAGGGCGAGATGCGTTTCTTAGACGGAGAAAGAAAGTAAGCAGTACTGCTTTGATTTTTGGTTATATTTGTAAAACAGAAACAGCCTGTGATTTTCATGATGTATCATGAAAATCACAGGCTGTTTTTAAAATAAAGTCTATTTCTGCTTTCTGATTTCAGTTGCTGCTTTAATAAAGCCTTTGAATAAAGGATGTGGACGGTTTGGTCTGGATTTTAATTCCGGATGGGCCTGGGTTGCAACGAACCAAGGGTGTCCAGGAATTTCTACCATTTCTACGATACGTCCATCTGGAGAAAGACCACACAGCTTCATACCGTTTTCGGTAAGAATGTTACGGTAATCATTGTTCACTTCGTATCTGTGACGATGTCTTTCGTGGATGGTTTCTTCTCCGTAAACCTGATAAGCAAGGGAATCAGTATCCAGAACACATGGGTAAGAACCGAGACGTAAGGTTCCACCGATGTCTTCAATGCCATCCTGATCCGGCATCAGTGCAATAACAGGATGTGTGGTATTCGGGTCTAATTCAATACTGTGGGCATCATTGAGCTTGCAGACGTGTCTTGCATATTCAATGATAGCAACCTGCATACCAAGACAAAGTCCTAAGTATGGAATTTTATGTTCTCTTGCATATTTTGCAGCAGTAATCATTCCTTCTACACCACGGTCACCGAAACCACCCGGTACAATAATTCCGTCAGAATTACCAAGAATTTCTTCTGCATTTTCATCATTTAATAATTCGGAATCTACCCAGTTTAAATTAACGGTTGCACGCTCGGCAATTCCACCATGTTTTAATGCTTCTACAACAGAGATATAAGCATCATGAAGCTGTGTATATTTTCCTACTAAGGAGATATTTACTTCCTGAATCGGATTGCGTAATGCTTCAACCATATCGGTCCAGTCTTTTAAATCCGGCTCCGGACATGGAAGATGAAGAGAATCGCAGGCAACCTTTGCCAGATTTTCTTTTTCCATGGCAAGTGGCGCTTCGTAGAGATATTCTACGTCCAGATTCTGCAGCACATGGTCATTTGGCACATTACAGAATAAAGCAATTTTATCTTTTAAGCCCTGGTCTAAAGGATGCTCGGAACGGCATACGATAATATCCGGCTGGATACCCATTCCCTGTAATTCCTTTACACTGGACTGTGTC
Organism: Roseburia sp. AF20-18LB; assembly: GCF_003461185.1. Taxonomy (NCBI): domain Bacteria; kingdom Bacillati; phylum Bacillota; class Clostridia; order Lachnospirales; family Lachnospiraceae; genus Roseburia; species Roseburia sp. AF20-18LB. The sequence continues at coordinate 862,638 of NZ_QTWP01000001.1, read as the reverse complement.
GGTTTGGTCTTTAATTCACCGGATGCCTTGATATAAGGAATCAGTGTTACATGAATCAGAATTGCATTTTCATGTCCGACTTCATGCTGGAACTGTCTGATGGACTCTAAGAAAGGCTGGCTTTCAATATCTCCAACAGTACCACCTACTTCAATGATGGCAATATGGGTATCATTGGAAGTAAAGTTACGGTAGAATCGGCTCTTGATTTCATTGGTAATATGTGGAATTACCTGAACAGTACCTCCACCAAAGTCTCCACGGCGTTCTTTCTGAAGTACAGACCAGTAAACCTTTCCGGTAGTAACGTTAGAATTCTTGGTAAGACTTTCGTCAATGAAACGTTCATAATGGCCTAAATCCAGGTCGGTTTCTGCTCCATCATCGGTAACGAAAACTTCACCGTGCTGGATTGGGTTCATGGTACCCGGGTCAATATTGATATACGGGTCAAATTTCTGCATAGTAACCTTGTAGCCTCTGGCTTTTAACAGACGGCCAAGTGATGCAGCAGTAATGCCTTTTCCGAGACCGGAAACAACTCCACCGGTGACAAAGACGTATTTTACAGGCATGGTAGTTCCTCCTTAAATGTGTGTATATGGTTAAAACTTAGATAGACCGACAGTGAATGCGCCGTCGGTCTCATTTTTTCTCAAACTTAGTCTATTATACAACGACAGTAAAAATAAATCCACAAAAATTTATAAAATATTTAGAAAAGAAAGGAAAACTTAACAGAGTTATTATTGATTTATCCGGGCAGATTACATATAATAAGAACTATATTTTGGGAGAGTTTCGAGAATCATATACGGAGGATACAATGGATAACCTGTTTAATAATGGAAATAATAATCAGAATGGTGGAAATAATAACCAGAATAATGGGAATAATAATCAGAACGGCGATAAAAAGGGCGGTAATGGCCAGATGATACTGGCATTTGTTATCATTACTCTTGTGACGCTGTTCTTTATGAGTCTTTTAAACCGTTGCAGTGCAGATATGACTTCCCAGCGGATTACCTATACGGAATTTGTCCAGATGGTAAAGGATGACAAGGTAGAAAAGGTCGAAGTAGGTGCAAACCAGTATAATATCACACCAAAGTCAGATGATAAGACGTTGGTAAAGATGACCTATTATACCGGATTTATTAAAGATGAAAATTTATTAAATCTCTTAAATAAACACAAGGTAGAAATTGACGGATATATTCCGAATAATACATCGACATGGGTGTTTAATATTTTAAGTATTGTATTGCCTTTGATTATTATCTGGATTATTTTTGGCGCAGTCATGAAGAAGGCCGGCGGCGGAATGATGGGAGTCGGCAAGAGCAATGCCAAAGTATATGTAGAAAAGACAACCGGTGTAACCTTTAAGGATGTTGCCGGACAGGATGAAGCAAAAGAATCTTTACAGGAAGTGGTAGATTTCCTGCATAATCCGAAAAAATACCGTGAAATCGGAGCAAAACTTCCGAAGGGAGCATTGCTTGTAGGACCACCTGGAACCGGTAAAACGCTGCTTGCCAAGGCAGTTGCCGGAGAAGCAAATGTTCCGTTCTTCTCACTGGCCGGTTCTGACTTTGTAGAGATGTTTGTAGGTGTCGGTGCATCCCGGGTAAGAGATTTGTTTAAGGATGCCCAGAAACAGGCGCCATGTATCATATTTATTGATGAGATTGATGCCATCGGCAAGAGCCGTGACAGCAGATTCGGCGGTGGAAATGACGAGCGTGAGCAGACCTTAAACCAGCTGCTGGCAGAGATGGATGGATTTGATACTTCAAAGGGACTTTTGGTTCTGGCAGCAACAAACCGTCCGGAAGTACTGGATAAAGCGTTACTTCGCCCAGGCCGGTTTGACCGTAGAATTATTGTAGACAAACCGGATTTGAAGGGTCGTCTTGAGACGCTGAAGGTACACTCCAAAGATGTGCATATGGATGAATCCGTAGATTTGGAAGCAATTGCTCTGGCAAGTGCAGGACTGGTTGGATCCGATCTTGCAAATATGATTAATGAAGCTGCTATTAATGCAGTAAAACATAACCGTAAATTTGTAAATCAGAGTGATTTGTTTGAAGCCTTTGAAATCGTGGCAGTTGGTGGAAAAGAGAAGAAAGACCGTGCCATGAGTAATCATGAGAAGAAGATTGTTTCTTATCATGAAGTAGGTCATGCAATGGTTACTGCATTACAGAAGAATACAGAACCGGTACAGAAAATTACTATCGTACCAAGAACCATGGGGGCATTGGGATACACCTTGCAGACACCGGAAGAAGAGAAATTTCTTGAGACCAAGGATGAATTAATTGCCAAGATAACGACTTATATGGCAGGCCGTGCAGCAGAAGAACTGGTATTCCATTCTGCAACCAGTGGAGCAGCAAATGATATTGAAAATGCGACCAAGATTGCAAGGGCAATGATTACACAGTTTGGTATGTCAGATAAATTTGGCATGATGAGTTTGGCTTCTGTAGATAATGCATATCTGGATGGTGCAGCACATTTGAATTGCGGCGATGAGACAGCGGCACAGATTGATGAAGAAGTCCGTACCATGATTCATAACTGCTATCAGGAGGCATATCAGCTCTTAGAAGAGAATCGCGAGGTATTAGACCATATTGCGGATTATTTATATGAACATGAAACCATTACGGGTAAAGAATTTATGAAGATATTCCGTGAGTTAAAAGGGCTGCCGGATCCGGATGAGGAAAAGAAGGAAGAAGAGGACCAAAAAGAAGAGAACGGGAATGACGTTTAATATTAAAGAAGAATTAAAGAAGCTTCCGAATCAGCCGGGGGTCTATATCATGCATGATGCCAGTGATGCCATTATCTATGTAGGTAAGGCAGTAAGCCTTCGAAACCGGGTACGTCAGTATTTTCAGGCGTGTCATGACGAAGGAATCAAGAAAGACCAGATGGTAAAGAAGATTACCCGGTTTGAATATATTATCACTGATTCGGAATTAGAAGCACTGGTATTGGAATGCAATTTAATAAAAGAGTACAGACCGAAGTATAATACCATGCTCCGGGATGATAAGACTTATCCCTATATAAAGGTGACTCTGGGGGAAGAATTCCCCAGGGTTCTCTTTTGCCGTCAGCTGAAAAAAGACAAATCCAGATATTTTGGTCCATATACCAGTGCCGGTGCGGTGAAAGATACGATAGATTTGTTGAAAAAAATTTATCATTTAAGAACCTGCAACCGGGTATTGCCAAGAGATATTGGAAAAGAACGTCCGTGCCTTAATTACCATATTCATCAGTGTCAGGCACCCTGTCAGGGTTATATTTCCAAAGAGGAGTACCGGGAGAAAATCAATCAGGCAGTAGATTTCTTAAATGGCAATTATCAGCCGGTTTTAAAAGAATTAGAAGAGCGGATGATGCAGGCATCGGAAAATATGGATTTTGAGAGGGCAATTGAGTACCGGGAACTTTTAAACAGTGTAAAACAGGTGGCACAGAAGCAGAAAATCACCAGTTCCGACGGAGAGGATAAAGATATAATAGCTCTTGCAGCCGATGACCGGGATGCGGTAGTTCAGGTATTCTTTATCCGGAGTGGCAGGCTTATAGGAAGAGAACACTTTTATGTAACTATTGCCAATGAAGACAGTAAGGAACAGATACTGACGACATTTTTAAAGCAGTTCTATTCCGGAACACCATATATCCCGAAGGAAATCATGCTGCAATATGCAGTGGAGGATGCAGCAGTTATTGAAGACTGGCTGACTAAGAAGCGTGGTCAGAAGGTAGTACTCCGGGTACCGCAGAAAGGAATGAAGGAAAAACTGGTGGAGCTGGCAGAGAAAAATGCCGCACTGGTATTGTCCCAGGACAGGGAAAAGCTAAAACGTGAAGAAGGCAGGACAATCGGTGCAATGAAAGAAATTGCATCCTGGCTGGATTTAGAAAAGTTAGAACGCGTGGAAGCCTATGATATTTCCAATATCAATGGATTTGAAACGGTAGGTTCCATGGTGGTTTATGAAAAGGGAAAACCACAGCGTAGTGATTACCGGAAATTTAAGTTAAGAACTATCACGGGACCGGATGATTATGCATCCATGCACGAGGTTCTGACCCGCAGATTTACCCATGGACAGGAAGAAAGGAAAATTTTACAAAAAAAAGGGCTGGATGACCAATATGGGGGATTTACAAAGTTCCCGGATTTGATTATGATGGATGGTGGAAGAGGTCAGGTAAATATTGCTCTTCAGGTGCTGGATGAACTGCATCTTTCCATACCGGTCTGTGGAATGGTAAAAGATGATCATCACAGGACGAGAGGATTATATTATCAGAATATAGAGATACCGATAGACACTTCCGGTGAAGGATTTCATTTGATTACAAGAATACAGGATGAAGCACATCGGTTTGCTATAGAATATCATCGTTCTTTACGAAGTAAGGAACAGGTGCATTCTGTGCTGGATGATATCCCGGGAATCGGGCCGGCACGAAGAAAGGCGCTGATGAGAAGGTTCCAGTCCTTAGACGCAATTCGCAGTGCATCCATAGAAGAATTGTCTGGGACAGAAGCGATGAACGAAAAAGCAGCGGAAGAAGTATTCCGCTTTTTCCACAGGGGAGAGGAAAAATAAAAAGAAAAAGGAGAATCACTATGACCAAAGAAGAAAAATTCAAAAACAAAAGTATCAAGAAAAAAGTTAATGATGCATTTAACATGATATTCAGGCTGTATTTTGCAACAGTAGCACTAGCCAGTCTGGGATTGATTCTGCTGGCAGTGGTGCCGGATGCGTTCCGTATTCCGGTTCTGGTTATCTGCATTGTGATTATGCTGACAATTGTAGTAGTAAGTGTTACTTTAACCGGCCGGGAATCCAAGTGGTTAATTTATTATATTGTAAAACCAATCCGGGAATTAGAAGATGTAGCAGAGCATCTTTCCCATGGAGAATTGCATGAGAAAGTAACTTATCAGTCTGAAGATGAAATCGGAGAACTGGCAAACCGGTTCCGTAATATGGAAGATACTTTACAGAAAATTGTTGGCGATTTACAGAATATTTTAAAAGAATTTGCACAGGGTAATTATACCGTACGTTCTTCATGCAAAGAAGCATATGTGGGAGAATTTGAAACGGTGATGGAAGAACTGGTAAGCACCATCCAGAACGTAAGCAGTACATTATGCCTGATTAAGGAATCTTCTAATCAGGTAGCCGCCGGTTCTGAACAGCTTGCAATCAGCTCCCAGGATCTGGCAAAGGGTGCAACAGACCAGTCTATTGCAGTAGATAATCTGGTGGAGAATGTTTCAAAGGTTACAGAACAGGTTGTTGCAAACAGCAAGTCAACAGATATTGTACATGACCGTGCAAAGAGCGTAGGAATGGAAGCAAATGTCAGCCAGAACAAGATGCGGGAACTTATGGAGGCAATGGAACGTATCTCGACAACATCCAAAGAGCTGGAAAGAGTTATTACTGAAATTGATGGTATTGCAAGCCAGACCAACCTTCTTTCCCTGAATGCATCCATTGAGGCTGCAAGAGCCGGAGAAGCAGGAAAGGGATTTGCAGTTGTTGCGGAGCAGATTCGTATGCTGGCTGAAAGCAGTGCAGAATCTGCAGAGACATCCAAGCATTTACTGGAGACAAACCAGGTAGAAGTAGAACATGGAAACGAAGTAACACAGCAGACATCGGAATCATTAAATAAGGTTATTACAGAACTGGATGCTATTATTACAGAAGTTGCTAATATCAGAATTGCATCTGACCGCCAGGCAGTGTCAGTAAAAGAAATTGAAGATGGTGTAAAACAGATTGATGATGTTATTCAGACCAATTCTGCAGCATCCCAGGAGGCATCAGCAACCAGTGAAGAATTGTCTGCAGAGGCAACTTCTTTAGATGAACTGGTAGAGCGTTTCAAATTATTAGAACAGTAAAGAATTATAAAAATACAGGGGCGAAGATAAGGAAGGAGTCATGCCGTGGAAGGTGTAGGAATTGAGAAAATCGTAAAAAAACTGCAGTTAAAGAAATATATTGAGGATATGGAATTAAAGGGACACCGCATCAGACTTGCGGATGTAAATCGTCCGGCGTTACAGCTGAGCGGATATTTTGAACATTTCGAGCAGTCCCGTGTACAGATTATCGGTATGGTAGAATATACATACCTGCAGCATTTGAATGATTCAGAAAAGGACAGCATTTACAGCCGGTTCTTAAAATATGATATACCATGTGTTATTTTCTGCAGGGATTTACAGCCGGATGACCTGTTCTTACAGAGGGCAAAGGAAAATAATGTTCCGGTATTCGGAACAGGCAGAAGCACATCAGAATTCATGGCGGAGCTGATTTATCTTTTGAGTGAAGAGCTTGCTCCGTGTATTACCATCCATGGTGTGCTGGTAGACGTTTACGGTGAGGGACTTCTGATTACCGGTGAAAGCGGAATCGGTAAGAGTGAAGCAGCACTGGAACTGATTAAGCGAGGACATCGTCTGGTAACAGATGATGTGGTAGAAATCCGTAAAATTAATGAGCATACCTTAACCGGCACATCACCGGATATCACCAGATACTTCATTGAGTTAAGAGGTATCGGAATCATTGATGTAAAGACTTTGTTCGGTGTTGAGTGTGTAAAAGAGAAACAGAATATCGACCTTGTAATTAAACTGGAAGACTGGAAGAAGGATAATGAGTATGACCGCCTTGGTCTTGAGGAAGAATATACAGAGTTACTTGGAAATAAAGTAGTATGTCATTCCCTTCCAATCCGTCCAGGCCGAAATCTGGCAGTTATCTGCGAGGCTGCAGCCGTTAACCACAGACAGAAGAAGATGGGTTACAATGCAGCTCAGGAATTGTATCGTCGTGTACAGGCAAATCTGAACAAGAAGGACGACGAGGAAGAAGAGTAAAAGGAGATTCATTCATATGGAACGAGAAGTAGCATGGAATCATTACAGTGAAGAAGAGAAGAAGAAAGTTTTTGAATTTGCAGAAGAGTATCGTAAATTTATATCAGCATGTAAGACAGAAAGAGAATGTGTACGCACTTTTGTAGAGCGGGCAGAGGCAGCAGGATATCTTGATATAAAGAAAGTGATTGCAGAAGGAATAAAACTGGAATCCGGTGCAAGAGTGTATGCAGATAATAATGGAAAAGCACTTGCTATGTTCATTGTAGGAAAGAAACCAATGGAAGAGGGCATGCGGATTCTCGGCGCACATGTGGATTCTCCGAGAATGGATTTAAAACAGAATCCATTCTATGAAGATACCGGGCTTGCTATGTTAGATACCCATTATTATGGTGGTGTGAAGAAATACCAGTGGGTAACACTTCCGCTGGCATTGCATGGTGTAGTGGCAAAGAAAGACGGAAGTGTAGTAGAGGTAAATATTGGAGATAAGCCGGGAGATCCGGTATTTGGTGTCAGTGATTTACTGATTCATCTTGCCGGTGAGCAGATGGAAAAGAAAGCAGCAAAGGTTATTGAAGGAGAAAACTTAGACCTTCTGATTGGAAGTATTCCGCTTGCAGGTGAAGAAAAAGAAAATGCCAAGGATACGGTAAAAGAAAATATCCTTGGAATCTTAAAAGAGGAATATGGAATTGAGGAAGAAGATTTCCTGTCCGCAGAGATTGAAGTAGTACCAGCCGGAGAAGCAAGAGATTATGGACTTGACCGGAGCATGATTATGGGGTACGGACATGATGACAGAGTCTGTGCGTATCCATCCTTTGAGGCAATGCTGGCAAAAAATGAAACACCGGAATATACCAGTGTATGTCTCCTGGTAGATAAAGAAGAAATCGGCAGCGTGGGAGCAACCGGGATGCAGTCGAGATTTTTTGAAAATATGACAGCAGAAGTGATGGCAGCAGCAGGACAGTATACAGAACTTGCACTGCGTCGTGCATTGCAGAATTCCCATGTATTATCCTCTGATGTCAGTGCGGCATTTGACCCCAATTATCCGTCCGTTATGGATAAGAAAAATGCAGCATATTTTGGAAAAGGAATGGTATTTAATAAATATACCGGTTCCAGAGGAAAGTCAGGTTCTAATGATGCCAGTGCAGAATATGTTGGAAAATTGCGTGCAGTGATGGACGATGGTAATGTATTTTATCAGACTGCAGAATTAGGTAAAGTAGACCAGGGTGGCGGCGGAACCATCGCGTATATTCTGGCAAATTATGGAATGCAGGTAATTGACAGTGGTGTGGCAGTTTTAAATATGCATGCACCATGGGAGATTATCAGTAAAGCAGATTTATATGAAGCATATAAAGGATATGTAGTATTTTTGGCTTCATAGAGAAATAAAAAATGGGAGAAGCAAATTGTGAGAGAAGACTGGATAGAAGCCATTAAGACAATTGTAGATGAAAGCAGAATACGCTTGCAGGAGCCGATGAGCCGTCATACCACATTCCGGATTGGGGGCATGGCAGAGATTTTTCTGATGCCGACCATCAAAGAGGCAGTGGATGTCATCACATTGTGCAGAGCAAAGAAGATTCCGTATACGATTATTGGAAACGGAAGCAATCTTCTGGTGGGCGATAAGGGAATTCCCGGAGTGGTCATTGAATTTGGCGCAAATGCATCTTCCATTGAAGTAAAGGAAAATATGATTCATGCCGAAGCGGGAGCATTGCTGTCGAAGGTTGCACACAAGGCACTGGAAGCATCCTTAGGCGGCATGGAATTTGCAGCAGGAATTCCGGGAAGCATCGGAGGTGCAGTTGTGATGAACGCCGGTGCTTATGGCGGAGAGATGAAGGATATTTTAGTATCTGCGGATCTTTTGACCAAAGATGGTGAAGTGGTAGAAGTTCCGGTAGAAGAGATTTCCTTAAGTTACAGACACAGCCGTGTTATGGAGACCGGGGAAGTAGTGCTGGGTGTAACGTTAAAATTAGTATCCGGAGAAAAAGAGAAAATTGAAGCTGTCATGCAGGAACTCCGCCAGAAACGGCAGGAGAAGCAGCCGTTGGAATTCCCAAGTGCAGGAAGTACCTTTAAGCGGCCGGAAGGCTATTTTGCCGGAAAGCTGATTATGGATGCCGGGTTAAGAGGCTATCGTGTGGGAGATGCCCAGGTATCTGAGAAACATTGCGGCTTTGTTATAAACCGTGGGCAGGCAACTGCAGCAGAAGTGGAAGAGCTGATGCGCAGGGTGCAGGAGAAAGTAGAACAGGAGTTTCAGGTAAGACTGGAGCCGGAAGTAAGAAGGTTAGGAGAATTTTCATGAAACTGGTAATTCTGACAGGAATGTCCGGGGCGGGAAAGAGTACAGCACTTAAGATGATGGAGGATATCGGATTTTATTGTGTCGATAATCTGCCGATTCCGCTGATTGAAAAGTTTATAGAGTTGGCAGATTTAAGAAATACCGAGCTTCAGAAGGTTGCTGTGGGTGTGGATATCCGAAGCGGACAGGCATTGGAAGATTTGCAGGATATTCTTGACCACCTGAGAGGTGAAGGAAAAGAATTTGATGTACTGTTTTTGGATGCAGAGGATGGTGTGCTGGTAAAACGTTATAAAGAAACCAGAAGAAGTCATCCACTGGCAGGAAGCGATCGTGTCGATAAAGGCATCGAAGAAGAAAGAAGAAGATTGGAATTCTTAAAGAAACAGGCAAATTACATTATAGATACCAGTCATCTTCTGACCAGAGAATTAAAAACAGAATTAAATAAAATATTTGTAGAGAATCAGGAGTTTAAGAATTTATTTATCACAATTTTATCCTTTGGATTCAAGTATGGAATTCCGGCAGATGCAGATCTGGTGTTTGATGTACGTTTTCTGCCAAATCCGTATTATGTGGAAGGATTACGCCAAAAGAATGGCAATGATAAAGAAATTCAGGATTTTGTGATGCAATATAAGGAAGCCCACGTATTTCTGGATAAATTAGAAGATATGATAAAATTTCTGATACCGAATTACATAACAGAGGGGAAGAGCCAGCTGGTAATTGCCATTGGCTGTACCGGAGGCAAGCATCGTTCCGTAACCCTTGCCAATGAATTGTTTAAACGGTTGGAGAAACAGAAACAGTTTGGAATTAAGATAGAGCATCGTGACATTGAAAAGGATACGATGCGGCACTAGATGGAGATATGAGATGTCTTTTTCGGGAGAAGTAAAGGCGGAACTGGAGAAGCATATAAGTAAAAGCAGACACTGCCAGTTAGCAGAACTTGCAGCAATTATAAGTTTTTCCGGAAGAATGATATTGACGGGAGCAGATCCCAGATTGGAAATTGCAACAGAACATGCCGGATTGGCAAAAAAGTGCTATACGCTTTTGAAGCGGGCATTTGACATCAGTGCAGAGTTATCTGAACAGAATCCGGGTGTGTTATATATAGAAGAACAGGATGCCATGCGCAGGGTATTAATGGCACTTAAATTTTTGGAAGAGGACGGTTCACTGCATCCGTTCCGACAGGCAGTAAATGGAATGTTGCTGCAGAAGTCCTGCTGTAGAAGGACGTTTGTAAGAGGAGCATTTCTGGCTTCGGGTTCCATGAGTGACCCGCATAAATCCTATCATTTTGAAATTGTATGTGCAACGCCACAACAGGCAGAACAGCTCAGGACGGTAATCAGTGACTTTGGCATGGATGCGAAAGTGGTGGAACGTAAGAAGCACCATGTGGTATACTTAAAAGAAGGTGCACAGATTGTGGATATGTTAAATATCATGGAAGCACATGTGGCACTGATGAACCTTGAAAATGTACGCATTTTGAAAGAGATGCGTAACAGTGTAAACCGGCAGGTAAATTGTGAAACTGCCAATATTAATAAGACAGTGAATGCTGCAGTAAAGCAGATTGAAGATATTAAGTTTATCCAGGAAAAGGGACGACTGCAGGAATTGCCGGATAATCTTTACGAGATGGCACAGGTACGTTTGGAGCACCCGGAAGCGCCTCTTAAGGAACTGGGGGCATACTTAAATCCACCGGTGGGAAAATCCGGTGTGAATCACAGGTTAAGAAAGATAAGTGAAATTGCTGAAAACATGAGAGTATGAAAAGAATGAGGAGGAATACATATGATGAAAAAAGAGGTGACCATTAAATTTGTCAATGGTGTCGAAGCAAGTCCCATTGCATTGCTTGTTCAGACTGCAAATCGTTTTTCCAGCAGTATTTATATTGAATCCGGAGATAAAAAAGTAAATGTGAAGAGCATTATGGGTATGATGTCACTGGCAATGAATTATGAGGATATGGTAACAGTTGTTACTGAGGGTAAGGACGAGAAGGAAGCCTTGGATACATTGGAACAGTTCCTGTCTGAGGGCTAGAAGGAAAAGAGAGGTTATGTAAAAAATGAAAAAGAAATTACTTTTTATATTTAATCCACATTCCGGCAAGGGACTGATTAAGAATAAACTGTTAGAAATTGTAGACATTATGGTAAAGGCAGATTATGAAGTAACCATATATCCGACACAGAGCAAAGGGGATGCGCAGAACCATGTCAGAGAAGAAGCGAAGAATTATGATCTGATTGTCTGTAGTGGTGGAGACGGTACTTTGGATGAAGCAGTCAGCGGAATGATGGAAAGTGAAGAAAAGACACTGCTTGGCTATATTCCGGCAGGAAGTACCAACGACTTTGCCAATTCTTTAAGAATACCTAAAAGCATGCTAAAGGCAGCAAATGTAGCGGTAAAGGGAAGACGGTTTCCGGTAGATATAGGATATTTTAATGGAGATTCATTCGTATATGTGGCAGCATTTGGACTGTTTACTGCAGTATCTTATCAGACCAGCCAGCAGTTAAAGAATGTTTTAGGACACGCAGCTTATATTTTAGAAGGAATGAAACAGCTTTTAGACATTCCGGTCTATAAGATGCGGGTAGAATATGATGATGAGGTATTAGAGGACAAATTTATCTATGGTATGATTACCAATTCTATTTCTGTGGGGGGATTTAAGAACCTGACAGGTAAAAATGTACTCCTGGATGACGGTGTTTTTGAGGTGACACTGATTAAAGCACCGAAGAATCCACTGGAGTTAAATGAGATTATTGCAGCATTAACCAGCCGCAAGGATGATACCGACCTGGTATACTCATTTAAGAGCAGCAATATTAAGTTTTATCCGGAAGAAATTATTCCATGGACTTTAGATGGTGAGTTTGGGGGAGACCATAAGGAAGTGGAAATAAGAAATATGCACCAGGCTTTGGAGATTATGGTCAAGAATAAAGAAACATCTGTAAAATGATTGTTATATTTTTAACTTTATTTTTGGGAAAAGCCATGGTACAATGAAAAAAAACAATGGAGGAATCAAAATGTTAGTATCAGCAACAGAAATGTTAAAAAAAGCAAAAGCTGGTCATTATGCAGTAGGCCAGTTCAATATCAACAACCTTGAGTGGACAAAATCAATACTGTTAACTGCAGAAGAATTAAAATCCCCTGTAATTCTTGGTGTATCTGAAGGTGCAGGAAAATATATGACAGGTTTTAAGACCGTTGCAGCTATGGTAAAAGCTATGGATGAAGAACTTGGAATCACAGTTCCTGTAGCACTTCACTTAGATCATGGAACATACAAAGGATGTTATAAATGTATCAAAGCTGGATTTACATCTATCATGTTTGATGGTTCTCATTATCCATTTGAAGAGAACCTTGCTAAGTCTACAGAGCTTGTAAATGTAGCTCATCAGCTTGGACTTTCTATCGAGTGTGAGGTTGGTTCCATCGGTGGAGAAGAAGACGGAGTAGTTGGAATGGGCGAGTGCGCAGATCCTAACGAGTGTAAGACAATCGCTGATCTTGGTGTAGATATGCTTGCAGCAGGTATCGGTAATATCCACGGAAAATATCCGGCAAACTGGAAAGGACTTTCTTTCGAAACTCTGGATGCTATCCAGCAGAAGACAGGAACTATGCCATTAGTACTTCACGGTGGTACAGGAATTCCTGCAGATATGATTAAGAAAGCTATCTCTCTTGGCGTATCTAAGATTAATGTAAATACAGAGTGTCAGTTATCTTTCGCAGATGCTACACGTAAATATATTGAAGCTGGTAAGGACTTAGAGGGCAAAGGATTTGACCCACGTAAATTATTAGCTCCGGGTGCAGAAGCAATCAAAGCTACTGTAAAAGAAAAAATGGAATTATTTGGTTCTGTTGGAAAAGCAGAATAAGAATGATTTTTATAAGGGCCGCCCATTAGAGGGTGCAAGTAAGGGATTTTTATCCTTTGAAAAATTGGCATAGTTTCGGAGAAATCCGGCTATGCCATTTTTTTCTTTTGCTTGCAGGAAGATTAACTGCACCAATGCAGTTGTAGATAATTTGGATTTCCTGCTGTCTGCGACCATTCATTTTCTCTGCTTTGAATACAATAATCTTGTCATCGAATTCTCGTATAATCTCAGCATTTAATTCTGTAAATTCAGCATATTTCTTTACTAATGATAAGAAGTACTGTGCATTGAGGTTTTCTTCCTTAGCCTTTGATAAGAATAATTTCAGTTCAGAGACTCTTTATATTCTTTCTTGCCTGAAATGCTGGAAACCACGGAATGTGTACATTAAAAAGTACAGAAGAGGGCACGGAAAAAGTAGTTGCAGATGAGAATGGGTATGCAGTACCGCCTGGCAGCAACTGATTTCGAAACCGGCGATTGATAAAATCGACAAAAAATGTATATTATTTTGCACAAATTTGTAGAATGTATCAAAAATAAAAAAAATATAAACTTTGACTTGATTTTTTAGAAAGTTTCATGTATTTTAGATATAGCAGATGAAATGTGCGTGACGAACAAGGGTGTTCCAAAGGAATTGGAATGCCCTTTTTTCTATATCTGGGGAATTACCGGAGGAGAGAAGTCATACATTGATTGCAGAAAATAAAAATCATATTTCTCAGGGGATTTATGGTGAGAGGCAGAAAGGATGTATAGTATGAGTGAGACAGAATATTTCAATGTAGCAGATATTTTCGGCGAGAACGTATTCAATGATGCAGTAATGCAGGAACGTCTTCCGAAAAAGACCTACAAAAAGTTAAGAGAAGTAATCGAAGAGGGAAAAGAATTAGACCTTGAGACAGCAGACGTAGTGGCACATGAGATGAAAGAGTGGGCAATCGAAAAAGGAGCTACCCATTATACACACTGGTTCCAGCCATTAACAGGGGTAACTGCTGAGAAACATGATTCCTTTATTACAGCACCAATGCCAAACGGTAAAGTTTTGATGAGCTTTTCAGGTAAGGAATTAATCAAAGGTGAGCCGGATGCATCTTCTTTTCCATCCGGTGGATTAAGAGCAACCTTTGAGGCAAGAGGATATACAGCATGGGATTGTACTTCGCCGGCATTCGTAAGACAGGATGCAGCAGGAGCAACTCTTTGCATTCCTACCGCTTTCTGCTCCTACACAGGAGAAGCATTGGACCAGAAGACACCGTTACTTCGTTCCATGGAAGCAATTAATACCCAGTCTCTCCGGCTTTTAAGATTATTTGGAAATACAACATCTAAGAAAGTAACTCCTTCCGTTGGACCGGAGCAGGAATATTTCATCGTAGACAGAGAAAAATATTTAAAGAGAAAAGATTTAATCTTTACCGGACGTACCTTATTTGGAGCAATGCCTCCAAAAGGACAGGAAATGGATGACCATTACTTCGGAATCATCCGTGAGAGAATTGCAGCATACATGAGAGATGTAAATAAAGAATTATGGAAACTTGGTGTATCTGCAAAGACACAGCATAACGAAGTTGCTCCTGCACAGCATGAGTTAGCTCCAATCTACTCCGAAGCAAACGTAGCAGTAGACCACAACCAGTTAGTAATGGAAACCTTAAAGAAGGTTGCCGGTCGTCATGGCTTACAGTGTCTGCTTCATGAGAAGCCATTTGCAGGTGTCAATGGTTCTGGAAAACATAACAACTGGTCTATCACAACAGATGATGGAATTAACTTATTAGAGCCGGGCAAAACACCTCATGAGAACGTACAGTTCTTATTAGTGCTTACCTGTATCTTAAAAGCAGTAGATAAACATGCAGATCTGCTTCGTGAATCTGCAGCGGACGTTGGAAACGACCACAGATTAGGAGCAAACGAGGCACCGCCAGCAATCGTTTCTATCTATCTTGGAGAACAGTTACAGGATGTATTATCACAGCTTATCTGCACCGGAGAAGCTACACACAGTTTAGCTGGTTCTAAATTAGAGACTGGTGTTAAGACATTGCCTGACTTCATGAAAGATGCAACAGACCGTAACAGAACTTCACCGTTTGCATTTACCGGAAACAAATTCGAGTTCCGTATGGTTGGTTCCCAGGATTCCATCGCACAGCCAAACGTTGTATTGAATACAATTGTAGCAGAAGCATTTTCTGAGGCGTGTGATGAACTGGAAAAAGCAGACGATTTCGATATGGCAGTACATGATCTGATTAAGAAATATGCAACTGAGCATCAGAGAATCGTATTCAACGGAAACGGATACTCTGATGAATGGGTAGAGGAAGCAGAGCGTCGTGGACTTCCAAACATCAAGTCTATGGTAGATGCAATCCCGGCACTGAATACAGAAAAAGCAGTTTCTTTATTCGAGCGTTTTGGTGTATTTACCAAAGCGGAGCTGGATTCCCGTGTAGAAATCGAATATGAGACTTACGCAAAAGAGATTAACATCGAAGCAAAAGCTATGATTGATATTGCAGGAAAACAGATTATCCCGGCAGTTATCAAATATACAACAGAGCTTGCAACTTCTGCAGCAGCTGTAAAATCTGTATGTGATGCAGACATCAGTGTTCAGACAGAGTTACTGGCAGAAGTATCTGACCTCTTATCTGAGACCAAGGTTGCTTTGGCAAAACTGGAAGAAGTAACAGAAAAAGGTGGAACAATGGAAGAGGGAAGAGATCAGGCTGTATATTACAGAGATGTTGTAAAAACAACAATGGATGCATTAAGAGCTCCGGTTGACAAGTTAGAGATGCTTGTTGACAAAGATATATGGCCAATGCCATCTTATGGAGATTTAATCTTCGAAGTATAAAAAAGAACTTTAATTGCAGGGCATTCTCCTTAGAACAGACGGAAAAAGAGGCATAAAAGGGAGGATGCCAGGCAACTTAAGTTACCTGGCAGATTATGAAAAAGAATATTTAAAGTTATGTTTTTCTTTTGCTTATGACTATACTATATCAGCCTAATTTGAAAAAAGCGTGTTGATAAAGTGAATCATCTTTGAATGCCAGGTGAATAAATTGTGAACAATAATAAGAAGGAGGACGAGATGATATGAAAAAGCTGGAAATTATTATTAAACCGGAAAAGCTTGAAGACTTGAAAGCAGTCTTAGAAAGCAGTGAAGTCAATGGTTTAAACATTGTAAATAGCATGGGATATGGTAATCAGAAGGGTATTATCAAGAATTACCGTGGAGCATCTTATAATGTAACATTACTTCCGAAAATCAAAGTAGAGACCGTTGTCTCAGATGAAGTTGCACCAGGATTAATTGATAAGGTAGTAGATGAGATTAATACCGGTAACTTTGGTGATGGTAAAATCTTTGTGTATGATGTAGAAGATGCCGTTCGTATCCGTACCGGTGAACATGGTGACAAAGCATTATAAAAGATGCAAAGAGGAGTAAGGCGCAGATAGGAAACTGTCTTGTGGATATTGAAAAATGAATATCGCAAATAAATATTATCGAAGGAGATAAGCAGACAAGGAGAGAGCCTTGTTTGATATCTCTATTTTTTTTACTTTAATATTTATTTTGGTAAAGGAGGAAATGATTATGGATATGAGTGTTTGGTTCCTGATGGGAGCAGCGTTAGTATTTTTTATGCAATGTGGATTTGCAATGGTAGAGGCTGGTTTTACCAGATCCAAAAATACAGGTAATATTACAATGAAGAACCTGATGGACTTCTGTATTGGTACCGTTGCATTTTATTTATTAGGATATAATATTCTTTGTGGTGATGGAAAATTTGTAGGATGGGGTTTAAATCCATTGAAGAATTTTGGAACAACAGACTGGTCCAATTTCGTATTTAACCTGGTATTCTGTGCAACAGCTGCAACAATTGTATCTGGAGCAATGGCAGAGCGTACCAAATTCATTACATATTGTATTTACAGTTTTGTAATCAGCCTGATTGTATATCCGGTAGAAGCACACTGGGTATGGGGCGGAACTCCATGGCTTACAGACCTTGGATTTACAGATTTCGCAGGTTCTGCATGTATTCATATGGTAGGTGGAATTACCGCATTTATTGGAGCCGCTTTATTAGGACCTCGTATTGGTAAATATGACAAAGATGGCAAATCAAGACCTATTATGGGTCACAACATTTTAATTGGTGCGTTAGGAGTATTTATTCTCTGGTTTGGCTGGTATGGATTTAATGGTGCAGCAGCAACTGATACCTTACAGCTTTCGCAGATTTTTGCAACAACAACCATTGCACCGGCAGCAGCAACTGTTACAGCAATGATTTATACCTGGATTAAGAATGGTAAACCGGATGTGTCCATGTCCTTAAATGGTTCCCTGGCAGGTCTGGTAGCAATTACAGCAGGATGTGCAAATGTTGATGCAGTAGGAGCATTCATTATCGGTGGTTTAGCTGGTATCCTTTGTACCATGTCAGTATACTTTGTAGAAGACAAATTAAAAGTAGATGATCCGGTTGGTGCTGTATCCGTACACGGTGTCTGTGGTCTTTTTGGAACATTGATGGTAGGTCTTTTCGATTATACAGATGGTCTTTTCTATGGTGGAGGAATTCATCATCTGGCTATTCAGGCACTTGGTGTCGTATGTATCGCAGGCTGGGTAATTGTAACCATGAGCATTATATTTATCGTATTAAAGAAGACAATTGGTCTTAGAGTATCAAAAGAAGAAGAGTTAGAAGGTCTGGATTCTACTGAGCATGGCTTAGAGTCAGCTTACCCGGATTTTGTAACAAGAGAACTTCACTAATCATGTACTAATCTAATTGTGATTAGGTTAGTAATTATCTAATCCCCTTAGTAGTATATACATCAACAACGAAAGTCCTGGCGTATGTCAGGGCTTTTGTTGTTGTCTGTGCCCGGCATCAGATAGAAAAAATAGAAGCTGCCTTTGGCAGCTTCTATAGGTGTCTGATTATAGAATAATGATTTGGTTAATTCGTAGTGTTTCCATCAGAGCCGGTACCGGAACTTCCACCGCCGGTTCCTGTACCACCACCGGTTCCTGTACTGCCGCCGGTTCCTGTACCACCACCGGTTCCTGTACCACCACCGGTTCCTGTATTGCCGCCGGTTCCTGTACCACCATTGGTTCCGGTATCACCACCGGTATTTGTACTGGTTCCGGTATTACCATGATCTGGTGTAGTATTATCCCCACCACCGGTAAGACTTCCACTGGTTGGATTAGAGGTATCTGTTGTATTAGTAGATGGGGTGGAAGGCTGTGTAACGGAACTTGAAGTGTGTACGTTACAGGTGCTGTTGGATAATTCATCTGTCATAAGATATGGAGAATCATCCGTACCTTCAGAACCGCCAACGATATAGATACCAGTCTGTCTTGTTTCTTCCGGACAATATTCATTTGCAAGCATTCCGGAGGAAGTACAGATTGTTGCACTGACATGATGGTCACATACTTCTGTTGGAACTGTGCCGGTTGCAAAATATTCTGTTTCAACCATGCTGCCACGCGGATCACAGTCACATAAACCTTCTACGGCAAGTTTCCCGGATTTCTTACATACGACAGCAGAAGTAATTCCGCTTGGCATAGTAAAGTCTTTATATTCCAGATTTTCATGAACACGGGACATAACTGCTTTCCAGATTAACTTTGGATATCTGGTGCTGGAAAGTTCGCTGTTATCATCATATCCGCCCCATACACCACAGGTATAATATGGTGTGTATCCTACGAAAAGAGCATCGCGGTCAGAGGTTGTAGTACCTGTTTTACCGGCAATCGGCATAGAACCGAAGTTAACGATTGTACCGGTACCGGAGGTAACAACATCTTCCATGGCATTGGTTAAGAGCCATGCAGTGGTGTCCTTTAATACAGTATGGGTCTGCGGAGTATTGTCAATTAAAACATTTCCGTCATGGTCTAAAATCTTGGTATAGAATCTTGGTTTGGTATAAGTACCGCCATTTGCAACGGTCGCATAGGCGGCAGTTAATTCTAAGTTGGTAACACCTTTATAGATACCTCCAAGGCAGAGAGCCTGATTATTATCGTGTTCAGCATCTAAGGTGGTAAATCCGAAGCTCTGTAAGTAACTGTAACCTAAATCGGTACTGATATCAGTGAGGGTCTTAACGGTTACAATATTGATGGAGTGGCAGATTGCTTCTCTTAAAGTAGTAAATCCACGATACTGGTCATCGTAGTTACGAAGAGAACGTCCATTGGTATAAGAATAAGGAGCATCATCTTCTACAGAGGCTAAGGTCATTCCACCACTGTCAAGAGCAGGTGCATAAGCAGCTAAAATCTTGAAGGTGGAACCCGGCTGTCTGGTGGTATCAGAAGCCCGGTTTAAGGTTTTGTTTGCGGTTTTATCACCACGGCCACCAACTAATGCTTTCACTTCACCGGTAGCCTGATCCATCAGCGTAAGGGAAGCCTGTGGCTGAATCGTAAAGGTAACGGATTCGCCGCTGCCCGGGATGGTATCTCCCTCTTCCATAATATCTGCTTTATACTGGTCAATGGCAGCCTGGGCATCTTCTTTGGAACTGAAGTTGATGTTGTAGCTGTTATTACCGGTTTTTTCACGATAGTAGGTGAGCATGGTCTGTTCACTGTAATTCTGCAGTGTACCATCGGCTTTCTGGATGGAAAGACGATAGGAGAAAGAATATTCCACCTGACCGTTGTAGTTATCTAAGTTATTGACTTCCTCATCACAAATCTGCTGGAGATTAGCATTCTGGGTGGAGTAAATGGTAAGACCACCACCATAGAGTGCATTGAAAGCCTGTGTCTCGGTATAACCTAATTCATTGATTAAGTCATCCATTACCTGGTCGGTAAGGGTATCCACAAAGTAGGAGTTGACATTTGCAGTAGAAGAAGTGCTGTTATCTACAATCTGAATACGGTCGTAGACATTATCTGCTAATGCTTCGTCGTGTTCTTCCTGCGAAATATAACCCTGGTCTAACATATTGTCTAAGACATCTTTACGACGGGATGCGTTGTTGTCCGGGTTAGTAATCGGATTATACTTTGTCGGACTCTTGGTAATCGCTGCAATTACTGCACACTCAGAAAGTGTTAAGTCAGATACATCTTTGTTAAAATATCGTTTGGATGCAGCCTGGACACCAAGGGTATTCTGACCAAGGTTAATGGTGTTTAAGTAATTTTCCAGAATCCAGTTCTTGGATTCTCTTTTTTCAAGCTGTACAGCCAGATACTGTTCCTGTATTTTACGCTCAAACTTGTCAGCCATACTGTCTTCGCTTGTCCAGTCAGTGAAAACGTTGTTTTTCAGAAGCTGCTGTGTAATTGTGCTGGCTCCCTGATTAAAATGAAAACCGGATGCAATGCCTTTGAAGCCGGCACGGATGATTCCTTTGATATCAATTCCGTTGTGATCGTAAAAACGTTCATCTTCGATGGCTACGAATGCATGTTGAAGATTAATCGGCATCTTATCAATGGTTACCGGGTCACGATTTGTACCGGAAGTAACCAGAGTGGCAATTTCATTACCCTCATCGTCAAGAACGGTAGAGAGCTGTCCGGTAGGACTTGCATCAATATCATCTATATCTGGTGCAGAATCAATGATTCCTTTGAAGATTCCGATTCCTGCACAAATACCGACGACAGCTACTAAGAAAAAGCAGATCAGTAGAGTCTTGCAGAAAATTACGGAAAACTTCTTACGGACCATAGTACCTTTGGAAGTGAGCTCTTTTTCCTTCCTGGCGGTACTCTTCTTTCCATAATTCATAATGTGCCTCCTTTGGATTAATAACATTATTTTCTTATTATAGCAAAAAGATACCATATAATAAAGAAAAAAGTAAAAACGCAAGGTTTTGATAAGAAATTCTTAAGGTTTCCTTGCAGGAAAAATGGAAATCATGCTACAATAAGGAAACGAAAAAAGAGGCAGGAGCAATGCAATATGTCAGAAGTTTCAAACGGAAAAGTAATATATGAAGGCGGCAGTGGTGAGCTTGAAGAGAAAAAATCGCGGTTTATTGCAAATATTGCACCAGTTACCACAGAAGAGGAAGCGGTAGCATATATCAATACTATGAAGAAAAAATACTGGGATGCAAGACATAACTGCTCCGCATTTATAATAGGAAGAAATCAGGAGCTGACCCGCTGCTCGGATGACGGAGAACCTTCCGGCACAGCAGGCCGTCCGATGTTAGACGTACTTTTACGGGAGGGCATCCGGGATGTAGTGGTAGTAGTAACCCGGTATTTTGGTGGAACACTTCTGGGAACCGGTGGACTGGTGCGTGCTTATCAGGGTGCTGTACAGGAGGGTTTAAAGAATTGTACCATCATTGAAAAGAGACCGGGAAAGCGTCTTAAGATAAGTACGGATTATACAGGACTTGGCAAGATACAGTATCTTCTGGCAGAACAGGGCGTTACGATTATGGATACCGAATATGCAGAAGGTGTGGAACTGGATGCAGCAGTACCGTTAGAACAGTGTCTGGAATTAGAAAAGAAACTTACGGATTCCACCAGTGGAAAGGCAAAGCTGATGTGGGAAGAGACCATTGAATTTGCAGATTTGAACGGTACAATCAAGGTTTTTTGATGACCTGTAAAAACTTTTTGCAAAAAATCGAAAAAAAATCGAAAAAGTGCTTGACGAATGGAATGTTTTCATGTAGAATACCCATTGTTGACACAACAAAGGGCTATCGCCAAACGGTAAGGCAACGGACTCTGACTCCGTCATTTCAAGGTTCGAATCCTTGTAGCCCTGCTCATGAAAACACCACAGCAGCGTGGTGTTTTTTTACTTTACAGGAAATTGCTTTCCTGCAAAGTAAAAACGATCCGCGGGGATGCGCACTGCGGCGTATAAGGTAGATGTCGCAAGCGGCCGCCGCAGGCGCGAGAATGTGCCCAGGCACATTCTTTTTAATAGCCAGGCATTTACAAGGAGGACACATCTATGTATTCCATGAAAAGCAGAGTAAGATATAGTGAAACAGACAGCGGACAGAAGATGACATTTCAGGCATTGACTAATTATCTGCAGGATTGTTGTATATTCCAGTCAGAGGATCTTGGAATTGGCGTGGACTATTTGAAGGAGCATGCACAGGCATGGTTTTTGGCATCCTGGCAGATTGTGGTAGAACGGCTGCCGGTTCTTGGAGAAAAAATAACAGTAAAGACCTGGCCATATAACTTTAAAGGTTTTTATGGTTATCGTAATTTTACCATAGAGGATGCTGAGGGAAAAATCTATGCTTATGCGGATTCCCAGTGGATTTTTATGGATTTAAAGAGGGAAAGACCGGCACGGATTTCTGATAAGATGTTAGAAGAATATCAGATGGAAGAGCCTTTCAAAATGGACTATGCGGACAGAAAGATAAAACTTCCGGAGAAAATGCAGGAAAAGGAAAGCTTTCAGATTCGCCCGGAGCAGATTGATACCAATCATCATGTAAATAATGAACAGTATATTGCCATGGCAAAGAATTATCTGCCTGAGAATTTTAATATCCATAAAATGCGGGCAGAATACCGGAAAGCAGCAGTATTAGGAGACAAGGTATTCCCATTTGTATATGCAGATGATAAAATGTATCTGGTATCACTGGCGGATGAAGAGCAGAAACCATATGCCATTGTAGAATTTGAACAATAGAAAGCAGGAAAATATGAATCTTGGAGAAAAACAGGAACTGACAGCAGTAAAGAAAGTTGAATTTGGAATGTATCTGGCAGAAAATCCGGAGGATGAGACCAGAGTGCTTTTGCCGGCAAAACAGGTGCCGGAGGGACTTTGCATTGGAGATAAAGTAGAAATCTTTTTATACCGGGATTCCAAAGACCGTCTGATTGCAACCACCCATGAACCGAAATTGGTACTGGGAAAGCTTGCAGTGCTTCCGGTATTGGAAGTTGGTAAAATAGGAGCATTTTTAGACTGGGGACTGGAAAAGGATTTATTCCTTCCCTATAAGGAGATGACCCGCAGGGTAAATGCCGGGGATGAAGTCATGGTAACTTTATATATTGATAAGAGCCGCAGACTCTGCGCCAGCATGAAGAATCTTTATGACCTTTTAAGCAAAGATTCTCCATATAAAGCCGGGGATGAAGTAGAAGCAAGAATCTATGAATTCAGTGATAATTTTGGAACCTTTGCAGCGGTGGATGATAAATATTCTGCAATGATTTCCAAGCATGAGGACAGCAGCCATCTTCGGATAGGGGATGTAATTGCTGCCAGAGTAGTCAATGTAAAACCGGATGGCAAGCTGGATATTACCCTTCGGGAAAAAGCTTACCTTCAGATGGACAGCGATGCACAGAAGGTAATGGAAGTGATAGATTCCTATGCCGGCGTACTGCCATTTACAGAAAAGGCATCACCGGAAGTAATCATGAGGGAAACCGGACTCAGCAAGGCAGCATTCAAGCGTGCTGTAGGCAGACTCTATAAGGAGAGAAAGATAACTCTCAGCGAGCATGCAATCCGTAAAAACAGTTAATTTACGCGAGCAGCCAGAAAAACTGCATGTTTGCATGCAGATTTGGCGAGCACCGCGAATAGTTATTATTTAAATAAAGAAAGAAGGAACGAGACATGAAGAAAGTAATCGCAACAGAAAAAGCACCGGCAGCAATCGGACCATATTCACAGGCAATTGAAGTAAATGGAATGGTATATACTTCTGGTATTATTCCCGTTGTACCGGCAACCGGCGAGATTCCGGAAGGCTCTGTAGCACAGGCAAAACAGGCACTGACCAATCTTTCCAATCTTTTAGAAGCAGCAGGCACAAATATGGACAAAGTGGTTAAGACGACGGTGTTCATCAAAGAGATGAATGATTTCGCAGCAATTAATGAGGTTTATAAGACATTCTTTACCACCGATTTCCCGGCAAGAAGCTGCGTAGAAGTAGCACGTCTGCCAAAAGACGTTATGCTTGAAATCGAAGCAATCGCAATCAAATAGCAGGATGTGAATTTCACTATCTGCGTAAAAAAGAGACTGGAAAGTTGTAATCAGGAAGAATCCAGCCTGCAATTTCCAATCTCTTTTTCTGTGATGGCACCTGTAATCTTAGCATGCTGCCCTAATTATACGGAAACATCAAAGTTACCGCCAACGGCAGGATTCACAGATAATTCCATGGCGCGGATCAGACTGTCACTCATACTCTGACTGACATCCAGCTGGTTACTCAGCATTGCAACTCCAATCGCTTCGCTGGTTGGAGTAGAGGCACTGCTGAGTGCGCTTAAAGCAGTATTGTTTAATGCTGCAATATCCATATCAGTCACATCCTTTCTGCTTTGATATGTACTTTCATTATGGCATGGCAGATTAGAAAAAGCAAGGAAACATTCATATATTTTGGAAAAGGTGGTATACTTATCCTACTGAAGAAATGGAGGAGCCACAACATGTATGATGTGATTATAATAGGAAGCGGCCCTGCAGGGCTGTCGGCGGCAATTTATGCAGGAAGAGCAAAATTTGATACACTTATAATAGAAGAAAAGCCAATGAGCGGAGGTCAGATTGTCAATACCAGTGAAGTGGACAACTATCCGGGACTGCCAGGAGTGGGTGGATTTGAACTGGCACAGAAGATGCGGGAGCATGCCCAAAAGAGCGGCGTGACTTTTGTAAAAGAACAGGTCGTATCGGTAGAGGATAAGCAGGAAAAGAAGCTAGTAACAACCAATCAGAACAAGTACGAAGCAAAAGCAGTAATCATTGCATCAGGAGCATCTTACCGGAAGCTTGGGGTACCGGGGGAGGAAAGACTTACCGGTATGGGAGTTTCATATTGTGCTACCTGCGATGGAGCATTTTTCCGGAATCGGACTGTTGCGGTGGCAGGCGGTGGTGATGTCGCGTTAGAGGATGCACTCTTTTTGGCAAGAGGTTGTGAAAAAGTATACCTCATTCACCGGAGAGACAGTTTCCGTGGCGCAAAAGTGTTAGCGGAGCAGGTGCAGACAAATGAAAAAATTGAAATTTTATATGATACCGTAGTAGAGGAAATCTGCGGTGAAGGAATGGTAGAGAAAATCAAAATATTAAATAAGAAGACACAGGAAGAAAAAATGCTTCCGGTAAATGGCATTTTTGTTGCTGTGGGAATGGTGCCGAATACCGTAAAAGTAATACCGCATCTGGCATTGGATGATACAGGATATATCAAAGCCGGAGAGGATGGAAGGAGCAGTGTGCCTGGCATATATGCAGTGGGGGATGTCAGAACCAAACAGCTGCGCCAGGTCGTAACGGCAGTAGCAGATGGCGCCAATGCCATTGCTTCTATGGAAAGTGATGGAATGATTTCGTAAAAGAAAGGAAAGAATGTTGTAAAAAAAAGCGGGAATTTTAGGTTGACATGACAGGTTAGCTGCGCTATAATGACTCTGTAATAAATGTAATAAATTTGTAACAAATCGTTAGGCTTGGAGGTTTTTATGTATAAGAAAGCGTTAAGATTAACAGCCTGCGGACTCGCAAGCGCATTATTAATCACTGGAAGCAATGCAACAACATATGCAGCACCAGTCGCAGGTGTTACTTCAGCAATGGAAGTGGGGGCTTCCAATGACACATTAGTAGCAGGTTTTTCTTTGACATTCAGCAATTATATGGCAAGCAGTGAGCTTGTAGCAAAGGCGAATGTGGCAACTGCACAGAATAATGATACACCTGTTGTTACAGAAGGGGATGCAGCACAGCAGGATACAGCAGAAGAGGCACAGCCGGCAGAAGAAGATCCGTTCGCAAATGTGGCAATTGCACAGGTTGATAACTATGTAAATATCAGAAGCGAAGCATCAGAAGACAGTGAGGTGCTTGGTAAGCTTTATAATAATTCAGCAGCAACCGTCCAGCAGACCGTAGATGGATGGTATCAGATTACTTCTGGCACCGTTACCGGTTATGTTAAGAGTGAATATGTAGTAGTCGGCAATGAAGAGCTGGCCCGTTCCGTCGGACGTCGTGTAGCAACTGTAAATGAAGATGCAGTTACTTTATTTGTGAGAACAGAGCCTTCTACCGATTCTAAGAAACTTGGAATGGTTGCAGGACTGGATGATTTGACAGTTACAGATGAGTCTGTAGATGGATGGGTAAAAGTTTCCATCGAAGAGGGCGAGGGATATGTATCCGCTGATTATGTAACATTATCTACTGAATTCGTTCAGGCAGAATCCAAAGAAGAAGAAGCCGCAAGACTTGCAAAAGAAGAGGCTGAAAGAAAAGCAGCAGAAGAAGCAGCAAAGAAAGCAGCAGAAAAATCTTCTAAGAGCAGCAGCTCATCCTCCAGTACATCTGGTGGTACATCTACATACAATGCACCATCCGGATCTGATGGAGCAGCAGTTGCAAACTTCGCAAGCCAGTTCGTTGGTAATCCATATGTAGCAGGTGGAACAAGCTTAACAAACGGAGCAGACTGTTCCGGATTTGTAATGAGTGTGTATGCACAGTTTGGAGTATCATTACCACATTCTTCAGGAGCAATGAGAGGCTGCGGATATGAAGTTGGTACAGACCAGATGCAGCCGGGCGATATCGTATGCTACAGTGGACATGTTGCAATTTATGTTGGTAACAACACAATCGTACATGCCAGCACACCGTCATCAGGAATCAAATTTACATCACCGATTGACTATAAGCCAGTTCTTTCTGTAAGACGTATTTTCTAGGATGTCCGGATTTGATTTACGCGAGTAGCGAGAAAAATCGCATGCTTGCATGCAGATTTGGCGAGCGCCGCGATAACTCGAGAAACTCGCAAAGCGTGTTTCTTGTAGTTTATGGTAAAATTAAGGATGAAATAATATTGAAAAGGATAAACAGGGACTGTTGCGGTTGCAACAGTCCTTTTTTTGCTTTACAGGAAATTGCTTTCCTGTAAAGTAAAAAACGTTCCGCGAGGATGTACACTGCAGGTAGACATTTGGAAAAAAGCAGATATAAAAATTTGATACGTTATTAAAAGATATTCTATTTTTATCTGGAAAAACTGCAATTATAATAAAATCAGCCAATAAAGTGGCGGAGGCGCATTATTATAGAATGAAAGGAAAGGCAGGTTACCACAGATGGAATATACAGCATCAGAACAAAGATATGAAACCATGAAATACAGAAGAGTAGGAAAGAGCGGATTGTTGTTTCCTGTGTTGTCCCTTGGTTTCTGGCATAATTTTGGAACCAATGATAATTATGAGAACATGAAGGCGATGTGTTTTACGGCATTTGACCATGGAGTCACACAGTTTGACCTGGCAAATAATTATGGCCCGGAATATGGCAGTGCAGAGAGTAATCTTGGCAGAATCATGCGGGAAGAATTGCGTGCCTACCGCGATGAATTATTGATTACAACGAAAGCAGGTTATGATATGTGGCCGGGACCTTATGGGGACCATGGCAGCAGGAAGTATCTGATTGCGAGCTTAGACCAGAGCTTAAAACGTATGGGACTTGAATACGTGGACATTTTTTATCATCACAGAATGGATCCGGATACGCCATTGGAAGAAACCATGCTGGCATTAGACCAGATTGTAAGAAGCGGAAAAGCATTATATGTAGGAATATCCAATTATGATGGCGTGCATATGAAACAGGCAGCTGAAATCTTGGAAGATTTAAAGTGTCCGTTTGTGATAAACCAGAACCGCTATAATATCTTTGACCGTACGGTAGAGAATAATGGCTTGCTAGAAGCTGCAAAAGAGAAGGGGAAAGGTGTGATCGCATTTTCTCCACTTGCACAGGGAATGCTGACAGATAAGTATATCGATGGAATTCCGGAGGACAGCCGGATTAAAAGAGATGGCAGATTCCTTCATGCATCCGACCTTACGGAAACAAGAATGCAGCAGATTAAGAGCCTGAATGAAATTGCAAAGCGCCGTGGACAGACACTGGCACAGATGGCATTAAGCTGGATATTAAAGGATGAGACGGTAGCAAGTGTTCTGATTGGCGCATCCCGTCCGCAGCAGATATTAGATAATTTAAAGATTGTAGATGCACCGGCACTTACCACGGAAGAGTTAGAAGAAATCGAAGCTGTCTGCAGAGCCTGAAGCCTGGACGCAGATGCAGTTTTGGAAAAAAGAATAGAAGGAATTGTTCATACAATTTTCTAATCAAAATAGTTATGTGAACGAATATGATATTATGTAAATATACATATGGGGAAGAGGTACTATTTTGAAAAGTGGAAAAGAAATTCATTTGACGGAAAAGAAGTGTAAATTGCAATCAGACAATTTTGCACTTCTTTTTTGAAAATATACAATATGCACAAAAAAGAAAAGAACGTCGAAAAAAAGTGCTGGAAATCATAAAAAAGTCCCAAAAGTTATCCACATCGAAAAATGTGGAAATATCGAAAAAAAGGAGTTATACACCAAGTTATACACATTATCCACAGAAAAAAGGAGAAAAATATAGGTTTACATAGCAAAAAATAAGAACGGATGTTTTGTGAACAAATGATAAAGTTGATAACTTTTCAAAAAAATACACAAAATCTATTGACATTGCAATATTGAAAAAATCATATAAAATTGTCTGAAAATGTCAGTTTATTTACAAAGGTGTAAAAAGGCAATCTGAGAAAATTATTACAGAAAATTTGCACAATGGTTGAAAAAAACTGGAGCTTTTGCTATACTACTTGCATAAAAGCGCATGGAAATGCACAGAATAAGACAGGTGTAAGATGTTAAAGAAAATCGATATACTGGGAATAGAAGTAGATAATTATACAGTCCGTGAAGCAATGATGCAGGTGGAAAATTATCTGGATAACACGGTAATGAATACCATAGAGACCATAGATATGAAGATGTTAGAACTGGCAGGACAGGATGAAACGGTGCGGGCGTGCATTGAACAGCTGGATCTTGCGGTAATCGGAGAGAAGGAGATTCTGATTGCGGCAGATGTTCATTCCAGCCAGCGGCTCAGTGAGACCATTAATCATGATTTCTTCCGGGAATTCATCAAGCGGATTATCCGTAACCATAAGAGAGTATTTTTGTTGGCAGAAACCATTGCTCAGGAAGAACAGCTGGAGCATTTCCTTGTAGGAAAATACGAACAGATTGAGGTGGCAGGTCATTGTGCGATAGAGGAAAAGTCCAATGACTTTGAAAGTGTGGTAAATGAGATTAACAGTGCCAGTGCAGATGTTATTTTTTCCATTCTGCCGTCTCCGTTACAGGAACAGTTTTTGACAGAAAATAAAAGCAAACTGGATGCTAAAATATGGTATGGGTTGAGCAGTGATTATGCACCGCGTTCCCGTATCAGCAGAATATCCCAGATAGCGGGCAGATTGATTCATAAGAAGAAACTGCAGAGCAAATTACACAAATATAATAAAGATTAAAGGAAACGGATGGTTATGGGTCTGGGATATAAAAGACCGGCCATAGTGGATTATTTGTGTATGACAGCAGGAACCTGCCTTATGGGTATAGCAATTCAGTCCATCTATGACCCGGTAGGAATGGTTGTTGGTGGATTTAGCGGAGTTGCAATTCTCATCAGACAACTGACAGTAAAATGGATTCCCGGAGGAATTCCGTTATGGTTTACGAACCTGGCGTTGAATCTTCCGGTTTTTTTATGCGCATGGAGAAGAAAGGGAAAGAAATTTTTGTGGCGGGCATTATATGGAATGGTAATGCTGTCTTTCTGGCTTCTGGTACTGCCTCACTGGAATATAGCCCAGGATGATTATATGCTGGCAGCTATTTATGGCGGATGCATCTCCGGAGCGGGAATCGGTCTGGTTCTGGTGACGAAGTCCTCTACTGGAGGGACAGATATGGTAGCCACTTTATTACAGCGTTTTCTTAAACAATATACCATTGCACAGATTATGCTGGTGTTAGATGGTATTATTGTGTTAAGCGGAATGTTTTTCTTTGGAGTAAAGCCGGCGTTATATGCTGTGGTGGCAATTTTTATAACAACGGAAGTATCGGATGCAATTATGGAAGGTATCAAATATTCCAAGGCGGCGTATATCATTACGGAAGATGCCGCTGAAGTGGCAGATGCACTGATGCACCGGATGAACCGCGGTGTTACGGCGATTCATGCAAAGGGAATGTATTCCGGAAATGAGAAGGACATACTCTTTTGTGCAGTGCCGAAAAAGGAAATTGTAGAGTTAAAAGAGATAGTAATGGAACTTGACGCGAAAGCTTTTGTAATTGTGACGGATGCCCGGGAAGTGCTGGGAGAAGGTTTTTTGGAATATTAGCATAAAAATATTCACATTTCCTCTTTATTTTTTTGACGTTTTGCATTAAAATAAGATTCAAAGAGTTTTATCTTTCACAAAAGGATGCGGATTTTTTGTGAAAGTTGTCCAGTAACTGGGGCGATATTGATAAGAGAAGGAGAAAAAAGTATGATTTCAAATCAGATACTTCAAAACACAATTGACGGTTTGAAAGGGATTACAAGAGTGGATATGTGCATTATCGATACTGAGGGGAAAGTATTGGCAACCACATTTCCCGATGCAGATAATTATATCAATCCTGCATTGGCATTTGTAGAATCTCCGGCAGACAGTCAGGTGATTCAGGGATGCCAGTTCTTTAAAGTTTTTGATGATCATCAGATAGAATATGTTTTACTGGCAAATGGTGACAGTGATGATGTGTATATGGTGGGAAAAATTGCCGGTTTCCAGATTCAGAATCTTCTGGTAGCATATAAGGAACGGTTTGATAAGGACAACTTTATTAAGAATCTTTTATTGGATAATCTTCTTTTAGTAGATATTTATAACCGTGCGAAGAAGCTTCATATTGAGACGGAAGTACGCCGCGTGGTATATGTTGTAGAAACCAACCGGGAAAAGGACGGAAATGAACTGGAAAAAGTACGCAGTATCTTTGGCGGCAAGTCCAAGGATTTTGTGACAGCGGTAGATGAGAAAAATATCATTGTGGTAAAAGAACTTGCAGAAAATGAGACCTATGAGGATTTGGAGAAAACGGCAGAAGTTATCTTAAATCTGTTCAAGGCAGATGAAGACTGCGAGGCTTATATCGCATATGGTACCGTAGTAAATGAGATTAAGGAAGTATCCCGTTCTTATAAAGAAGCCCGAATGGCATTGGATGTAGGAAAGATATTCTTTGAAGAGAAGAATATTATTGCGTATTCTGCACTGGGAATTGGACGTCTGATTTATCAGCTCCCGATTCCGCTTTGCAAAATGTTTATCAAAGAGATTTTCGATGGAAAATCTCCGGATGATTTTGATGAAGAAACACTTACTACCATCAATAAATTCTTTGAAAACAGCCTGAACGTTTCAGAAACATCCAGACAGTTATACATACACAGAAATACACTGGTATACCGTCTGGATAAACTGCAGAAAAGCACAGGCTTAGACCTTCGGGTATTTGAAGATGCCATTACATTTAAAATTGCGTTAATGGTAGTAAAATACATGAAATATATGGAGACATTGGATTACTAAGCAGTAGTTTTAGGAGGAACACATGATTAAGCTTGAACATGTAAGCAAGTCATATTCGGCAGGAATACCGGCATTAAATGATATCAGTCTTAATATAGAAGAAGGGGAATTTGTCTTTATCGTTGGAAACAGCGGCTCCGGAAAGTCAACACTGATTAAATTATTGTTAAAAGAATTAGAGCCGACCAAAGGGGTTATTACGATTAACAACCGTAATTTAAATGCAATCCGGAGAAAGCAGATACCGAAATATCGTCGTAATGTAGGTGTTGTGTTCCAGGATTTCCGCCTGTTGAAAGACAGAAATGTATATGAGAATGTAGCATTTGCCCAGAAGGTAATAGGTACTCCGGCAAGGCTCATAAGAAGCAGTGTACCGACCATGTTATCTATGGTAGGGCTGGCAGCAAAATATAAATCTTATCCAAAACAGTTGTCCGGTGGAGAACAGCAGCGGGTTGCCATTGCAAGAGCACTGGTAAATCAGCCGAAGATTCTTCTGGCAGATGAGCCGACCGGTAATCTCGATAACCATAATGCATGGGAAATCATGAAGCTCTTAGAGGAGATTAACCAGAAGGGAACGACAGTAGTCGTTGTTACACATAATCTTGAGATTGTCAAGGCAATGAAGAAACGTGTAATCACAATGAAGAAAGGCGTCATTATCAGTGACGAGAAAGGTGATTGCAGCGATGAGGATTAGTTCGTTTTTCTATTCAATAAAACAGGGTATCAAGAATATCTGGCGTAACAAAATGTTTTCAATAGCATCTATTGCGACTATGTGTGCCTGTATCTTTTTGTTTGGTCTTTTTTATTCAATTGTAGAAAACTTTCAGTCAATGGTAAAAGAGGCAGAGGAAGGCGTTGCAGTATCTGTTTTCTTTAATGAAGGAATCTCACAGGAACAGATAGATGAGATTGGCAATAAAATTAGTAAGCGTGTGGAAGTTGCCAGCTATGAATTTATTTCCGCAGATGAAGCGTGGGAAAGATGTAAAGAGACATATTTTGGTGGTTCAGAAGAAGCAGCAGAGGGATTTGCGGAGAATCCACTTGCTAATTCTGCCAGTTATGAAATTTATATGAAAGATGTTTCTATGCAGGATGCGCTGGTTACATATTTAGAGTCCTTAGATGGCGTAAGGGAAGTGCATCATTCTGCAGTGGTGGCAAATACATTGTCTGATTTTAATAAACTGATTGCGTATGTTTCCGGAGGCATTATCTTAATTCTGCTTGCGGTTGCTATCTTCTTGATCAGTAATACCGTTACAGTTGGCATCTCGGTACGAAGAGAAGAGATTGCGATTATGAAGCTGATTGGAGCTACGGATTCTTTTGTGCGGGCACCATTCGTAGTAGAAGGTGTGCTGATTGGACTTCTGGGTTCTGCATTGCCACTGATTCTGCTTTACTTCATGTATGGCAAGATTATAGTCTATGTAGCGGACAAATTCAGCTTTTTGGATAATATTATGAATTTTATTCCGGTTGCAGAACTGTTTCACAGTCTGGTTCCGATTTCACTGCTGTTGGGAGTGGGAATTGGATTTGTTGGCAGCCGGCTGACTATTAAGAAGCATTTGAAAGTATAAGGACAAAGGGTATCGCCTGTGTACTGGGGCAGTCACGGGGATACCCTGTTTTGAATATATAAAAGGTGATGAGAATAAGATGAAGATACGAAGAAAAGTAACAACCGCAATACTGACAGCTGTGATGTTACTTTCTCCGGTGATGGAGATATCTGCCAGCAGCCTGTCTGATGCACAGAAGGAAAAAGAAAATTTAGAGAAGCAGTTAGAGGAGGCCCAAAGTGTCATTGATGGGCTGAAAGATTCCAAGGCTGATATTCAGACGAAGGTAAAGGAATTAGATCAGCAGCTT
The DNA here is from genome assembly GCF_003461185.1 of Roseburia sp. AF20-18LB. NCBI lineage: Bacteria > Bacillati > Bacillota > Clostridia > Lachnospirales > Lachnospiraceae > Roseburia > Roseburia sp. AF20-18LB. The sequence continues at coordinate 828,869 of NZ_QTWP01000001.1, read as the reverse complement.
ACAAGCATTTCTCTTGAAATTACCAATACACAGGCACAGTTAGAGGAAAAGAGTGCCGAGATTACAGACACCCAGAGCGAATTAGAGGATGCCCAGGCGGATGTGGCAAGCCAGGCAGAAGCTATGAGCAAAAGGATTCAGTTCATGTATGAAAATAGTGGAAAAATGTCATATCTGGAAGCATTTTTTCAATCCGGCAGTATGGCAGAATTTTTGAATCAGGCAGAATATATCCGGCAGATTTCAGAATATGATAGAGATATGCTGCAGCAGTACAATGACAGTGTACAGACCGTGGCAGATGCCAAGGAACAGTTAGAACAGGAATATACAGAGCTGGAAGAATTAAAGGCACAGGTAGAATCCCAGCAGCAGACTGTGCAGGCTCTGATGGATGCCAAGGAAGACGAACTGGATAAGGTAAAGAGTGACATTACGGTGGCACAGTCGGATGCAGATGCAGTACAGGCAGAGATTGATGCACAGAATGAAATCATTGCGCAGATTCAGGCAGAGGAAGCCAGAAAAAAAGCGGAAGAAGAGAAACGAAGACAGGAAGCAGAGGAAAATGGAACTACTCCGGATACAACTCCCGGAGATGTATACAGTGGCGGGGCTTTTGTATGGCCGTGTCCGAGCAGTACCAGGGTAACCAGTGATTACGGAACGCGATTATCTCCGACCCAGGGAGCATCCTCTAATCATAAGGGACTGGATATTGGGGCAAGCTATGGTGCAAGTATTGTGGCAGCGGCGGATGGAACGGTTTCCTATGCAGGCTATAATAATGGAATGGGCAACTATGTGATGATTAGTCATGGCAGCGGGTTGTATACAGTATATGGGCATGCTTCGGCACTTTTGGTATCCACCGGTGATAAAGTTACAGCGGGACAGACGATAGCCCAGGTAGGAAGTACCGGTATATCTACTGGAAATCATTTACATTTTGGCGTATCCTTAAATGGAAGCTATGTAAGCCCATGGAATTATCTGAGTAAATAGTAAAAGAGGAAGAAAGATGGACGGAATAAGGGAAGAGACAAATTCAGCAGAAGCAATCAGGCAGGAAATAAAGGAAAAGAAAAGAACTTACTGGCGTGGTGCGATTACCGGTGCTGCTTCGGTCATGGCGGTATTGCTGATTGTATTATTGATTGGTATTTACAGTGGTACTGTGGTAATTGGTGGAAAAGGCGTAACAGGAGGCAGCCAGACGGTAGCAGCATCAGATGGTGATCTGCTTTCAAAGGATGTCATCAATAAGCTTGATAATCTGGCAGACCAGATTAATGCAGATTATTATGAAGATGTGGATCAGGAAGACTTGATTAACGGAATGTATAAAGGCTTGTTTGAGGGGATCGGAGACCCATATAGTGAGTATTATACCCCGGAAGAATATGAAGATATTATGATATCTACCCATGCAAATTATTATGGAATCGGAGCAGGACTTACCCAGGATAAGAATACCATGGAAGTATCCGTTACCCATATTTATGATAATTCTCCGGCACAGGAAGCAGGATTAAAAGAAGGCGATAAGATAGTCAAGGTAGATGATATTGAAGCCACTTCTATGGAATTGTCGGAATTGGTAACCAACATCCGTGGCGAAGAGGGAACCACCGTTCATCTGGTAATTGAAAGAGAAGGGGAATCAGAAAATCTGGAATTTGATGTGTCCCGTGCCAAAGTAGATATTCCAACAGTAGCTTATAAAATGTTAGAAAACAATATCGGATATATACAGGTATCTGAATTTGCAGAGAATACACCAACCCAGTTTTCGGATGCAATTACAGATTTACAGGGTCAGGGTATGGAGAAGCTGGTTATTGATTTACGTGATAATGGCGGCGGAATGGTAGTATCCTGTCAGCAGATGTTGGATATGATTCTTCCGGAAGGAACTGTTGTTTATACGGAAGATAAATATGGCAACCGTCAGGATTATACTTCTGATGCAGAGCATTATCTTGATATGCCGATTGCAGTATTAGTCAATGGCAATTCCGCCAGTGCATCCGAGATATTTGCAGGAGCCATCCGGGATTTTGATTATGGAACACTGATTGGAACCACAACCTTTGGAAAAGGCATTGTGCAGAATATCATGCAGTTAAAGGACGGCAGTGCCATTAAGCTTACGGTAGCAAAATATTATACACCAAACGGTGATAACATCCATGGAACTGGAATTACACCGGATGTTGAAATTGAATATGAGTACACCGGAGATACCGAGGGTACTTATGATGAGATGCAGGATAATCAGATATTAAAAGCCATTGAAGTATTGAACGGAGAAGAATAATGAAGATGAATAACGAAGAGAAGAAAAAACTTATCATTCGCTATGTGGTGGCAGTAATTCTTTTGGTAGTTACCATTCTCGTACTTAAGGGGATGTATCAGGATGCGGAAGAGCATGACAATGCACAGAATACAGAAATTACAACAGAGATAAATCATGAGTGAATTAAATGAAAAGATTCGCCAGCAGTTAATGGAATGGGCAGAACCGGATTTTGGCACCTTTTCCGCCGGATTGATTCCGGGGGAAAAACATGTGCTTGGAGTAAGGTTGTCCTTACTTCGTTCTTATGCAAAAGAATTAGCAAAAGGAGACTGGCAGACTTACCTTTCACAGGCCTCGGATGATTCCATGGAAGAGACCATGTTACAGGGCATGACCTTAGGCTATGTGAAAAGTGATTTCACAGGAATCCGTCCGTATCTTGATGCCTTTCTTCCAAAGATTAAGAACTGGTCGGTATGTGACAGCACCTGTGTAAGTTTAAAAATTGCCAGAAAAGAGCCGGAGGCAGTTTTAGAATATTTACTGCCTTATCTTCGCAGTGACGAAGAATTTTTCATCCGGTTTGGCGTTGTGATGTTATTAGATCATTTTATTATGGAAGACTATATTGACCTTGTCTTAGAAGAGATGGATAAGATTCATCAGGATGCCTATTATGTGAAAATGGCAGTAGCGTGGAATTTGTCCGTGTGTTTTGTGAAGTTCCGGGATAAAACACTTTCCTATCTCAGGACAGATCATCTGGATGACTGGACTTACAATAAGACGATACAGAAAATCAGGGAATCCTATCGCGTGACCAAAGAGGATAAGGAAATGCTCTTAAAAATGAAACGGAAAGCAGAAAAATAGACTTTGCAACCAATATTAAGGAAAATATAATTGATTCGAAGCCGGGAAACCACTATAATGTTTATAGTGGTTTTTCTTACTTTACAGGAAATTGCTTTCCTGCAAAGAAAAAACGCTCCGCGGGGATGCGCACTGCGGCGTATAAGGTAGATGTCGCAAGCGACCGCGCAGGCGCGAGAATGTGCCAAGGCACATTCTTTGTTATACAGAAAATCATAAGAATATAAGAAAGTTGGTGATACTGTGGTTGAATTGGACGCATACCGATACAAATTAGGAACCTATAAGGCTCCACTACAGGAAGTGAGGGATTCACTTTGACTTAGCAGATAAGTCAAAAAAAATCGAAGAATTGGAACGGGAGATGGAAGCACCAGATTTCTGGAATGATGCAGAAGTGTCCCAGCAGAAGATGAAGGAGTTAAAAAGCTATAAGGATGACGTGGCAGTCTGTGCACAGCTGGAAGAGAAACTTTCCGACATTGAAACACTGATTGCGATGGGAGATGAAGAGAATGATGTTTCCCTGATTCCGGAAATCGAAGAAGAGATAAAGGAATACGAAGAAGCGTTTGAAAAGATTCGGATCAAAACCCTGTTATCCGGAGAATATGATAAAGACAATGCAATTGTATCCTTACATGCAGGAGCAGGCGGAACAGAATCCTGTGACTGGGCATCCATGCTATACCGTATGTATACAAGATGGGCATCCGATAAAGGATTTGCCATTGAAGTACTGGATTCCTTAGATGGAGATGAAGCAGGAATCAAATCCATTACCTTTCAGGTAAACGGAGAAAATGCTTACGGTTATCTGAAATCAGAAAAAGGCGTACACCGTCTGGTGCGGATTTCACCGTTTAATGCGGCAGGAAAGCGTCAGACCTCCTTTGTATCATGTGATGTGATGCCGGATATTGAAGAAGACATTGATATTGAAGTAAAGGATGAAGATATAAGGATTGATACCTACCGTTCCAGCGGAGCCGGTGGACAGCATATCAATAAGACATCTTCAGCAATCCGGATTACCCATTTTCCGACGGGAATTGTAGTAACCTGCCAGAATGAGCGTTCCCAGCACATGAATAAAGACAAGGCAATGCAGATGTTAAAATCCAAGCTGTATTTATTGAAACAGCAGGAAAATGCAGATAAAGCAGCAGATATCCGTGGCGAAGTCACAGAAATTGGCTGGGGAAATCAGATACGCTCCTACGTATTGCAGCCGTATACTATGGTAAAGGATACCAGAACCGGCGTAGAGACGGGAAATACAGATGCAGTATTAGATGGAGATATTGATATTTTCATTAATGGATATTTAAAGTGGCTGTCACTGGGCTGTCCGGAGAAGATGGGAGAGTAAGATGGAAAAAGTAATCATACCACTGGTCATTATTCTTGTCATTGTGGGAGTGATAGTAGGCGTGGTTTTCTATGTGAAAAATAAAGTAAGAAAATTCTCACAGGATCTCTTTGGAACAGATTCTTTAGTGGAAGGCTGGAAGAAACAGGAAGAGGAACTGTCTGTCACACCATGTTCCGTATCCGGAATGACAAGATTATTAGAACCACAGATACAGCGGGATTTCCCGGAATTTAACTGGGTGCAGTTTAAAAATAAGGCAGAAGATGCATTGAAATTGTCATTGATGGCAATTTCCGCACATAGTATAGGAAGGGCAGAGAGCCTGTCGGAAGCACTTAAAGAAGAAGTGGCAGCAAGAATTGAGCAGAATCAGACAGCAGGTGTAAATGAGGTATATGAACGTATCCGTGTTCATCAGACTGAGATTGCCAGATATGAAAAACAAAAGGGAAAATGCATTATTACACTACAGAGTGCAGTGGAGCATATTCACTATAAAGAAAAAGACGGAAAACTGATTTCCGGTAAAAAAGATTTGTTAGAACAGACCAAGTACAACATGGAACTGATGTATATCCAGGATGAGAGCAAAGTCAGTGCTGATAAAGGGGTAGGACTTACCTGCCCGCACTGCGGTGCTCCGGTTACATCCCTTGGAGCGAAATACTGTGAGTTCTGTGGCAGTGAAGTAATACCAATCAATATGCAGGTTTGGTCTCTGCAGCATTTTTACGAAGTTACATACCAAAAGGTGTAATGAAAATATATAACATAAGAAAACAGGAGGTTTGTTATGGGTTTAATTAAAGCAGTAGCACAGGCAGTTGGAGGAAGTTTTGCAGATCAGTGGTTAGAGGTAATCGAGCCGGATGATATGGGAGATCAGACCGTCTTTACCAGAGGTGTGTTGATTCGCCGTGGACAGAATACAAAGGGAACGGATGATACCGTATCTAATGGTTCCATCATCCATGTATATGATAATCAGTTTATGATGTTAGTAGATGGTGGAAAAATCGTAGACTATACTGCAGAACCGGGATATTACAAAGTAGATAATTCTTCTTTGCCATCCCTGTTTAACGGACAGTTAAAGGATACTTTAAAAGATTCCTTCGCACGTATCAAATTTGGTGGTCAGACACCGGATAAACAGAAGGTATTCTTTATAAATCTTCAGGAAATCAAGGGAATCAAATTCGGAACAAGAAATCCGATTAACTATTTTGATAATTTCTACAATGCAGAATTGTTCCTGCGTGCACACGGAACTTATTCCATTAAGATTGTAGACCCGATTCGTTTCTATGCAGAAGCAATTCCAAGAAACAAAGACAGGGTAGAAATCACAGATATCAATGAACAGTATATCTCTGAATTCTTAGAAGCATTACAGACATCCATCAATCAGTTATCTGCAGATGGTGTCCGCATTTCCTATGTATCATCCAAGGGACGCGAGCTGAGTAAATACATGTCAGAAACTCTTGATGAGGAATGGAACCAGATGCGTGGTATGGAGATTCAGGCAGTAGGTATTGCAAGCATCTCTTACGACGAGGAATCCACTAACCTTATCAATCTGCGCAACAAAGGTGCAATGATGGGTAGTGACCCGAATGTAATGCGTGGTATTGCTGTTGGAAATATTACGGAAGGTATCCGTGATGCAGGTTCTAATGCAGCAGGTGCAATGACCGGATTTATGGGTGTTGGAATGGGAATGAATGCATTCAACAGCAGCATGGACAGCTTAAATCAGATGACTGCAGGCATGCAGCAGAATCAGCAGATGAATAATGGAGCACAGATGGCAGGCGGAGTAGCAGGCGTGCAGCAGGCAGCACCGGCTCAACAGGCAGCTCCGGCACAGCAGGCAGCAGCACCGGCAGGCAATGAGTGGACCTGTGAATGCGGAACAACAAATACCGGAAAATTCTGCTGTAACTGTGGAAAACCGGCTCCTGCACCGGCAGTAAAGTCAGACTGGACCTGTGAGTGCGGAGCAGTAAATACTGGAAAATTCTGTACTAACTGCGGAAAACCGGCTCCGGCAGCAGACTGGACCTGCGAATGTGGAACAGTAAATACCGGAAAATTCTGCAGCAATTGTGGAAAACAGAGACCATAATGGGGGAAGGAGCACTGCATGTCAGTAATTAGTTTTAAGTGCCCGAATTGTGATGGCGAACTGATTTTTGACCCTGCTTCCGGCGCATATAAATGCGAATATTGTGGTTCGAAATTTACACAGGAAGAACTGGATGCCATGAAGCCGGCGGAGGAACAGGAAAAGCCTGCCGGCAGCATGGATGGAAGTCAGGCTTCTGAGAATACAGATGGAACACAGGAAGAGAAGAAGACAGAGGAAGAAGCAGTCATTTATACCTGCCCAAGCTGTGGCGCACAGATTGTAACAGATGCAACCACAGCGGCAACCTTCTGCTATTATTGCCACAATCCGGTAGTGCTTTCCGGAAGATTATCCGGAAATTATATGCCGAATAAGGTAATTCCGTTTGCAATTGACCGTAAAGAAGCAGAAAAACGTTTTATGGAATATGTAGGCAGGAAAAAGTTTGTTCCAAAGGCATTTTTCAATAAGAAACAAATTGATAAATTATCTGGTGTATACTTCCCATTCTGGATTTATGATACCAGGATGAATGGTAATCTTTCGGCAGAGGCAACCCGTGTCCGGGTATGGCGTTCCGGAGATGAAGAATATACCGAGACAAAATTCTATGAAGTAGAACGTGGCGGAGATGTATCTCTTTCCAATCTGGAATTGAATGCATTACAGAAAGCCAACAAAGAGCTGGTAGAGGGTGTACTGCCATATCAGTTTGACAAGATGAAGGATTTCTCCATGGGGTATCTTTCCGGCTTCCAGGCAGAGAAGCGTGATATTGAAAAAGAAGGCGTAGCAGAGGAAGCTAGACGAGAGACAAAGGATTATGCAACCAGGCTCTTGCGGGAAAGCGTATCCGGCTACGACGGTGTGAAGGTACATAACTGCGGATTTTCTAATGGCAGTGAGAACTGGAATTATGTGCTTCTTCCAATCTGGACCATCACCTATCGTGCCAATAATGGCAAGATGTATTACTATTCCATGAATGGACAGACCGGAAAAGTATGTGGAGAACTTCCGGTAGATTATAAGAAGCTGACTCTGGTTAGTGGAATCATATCAGCAGCAGTGCTGGTACTTGGATTGTTAGGAGGGCTGCTGATATGGTAAAGAAAAAGATAATCGTACCATTACTGCTTTTATGCAGTATGTTATTTGCTGTTCCTGTTATGGCATCAGAGCCAAAAGCAGACTTCGTCTATGATGACGCAGAGCTTTTTACCCAGAGTGAAGCAGATTCCATCAGTGAAAAAATCAGCGATTTTTCCAGTGAGACCGGCTGGGAAATCTATGCATTTACCACAGAGGATGCGCAGGGGTATACTTCCCAGGAGTATGGAGAGAATACCTTTGACCAGTATGCCACCGGCATGGATGGCGTTGCTTTTGTCATTGACATGGATAACCGTGAAATCGCAGTGGTTCATTTTGGAGAAGCAAACCGCTATTATACGGATGAAAGAGTAGAAAGTATTCTGGATGAAGGCTTCAATTATATGGGAGATGCAGAGTATGCAGATGCCATGGAGGCAATGATTGATGAGGCAGAATATTATTACGGACAGGGCGTGCCAATCGGTCAGTATAATTACGATGAAGAAACCGGGGAGTATGATTACTACGAGAAAAATACGCTGACCTGGTTTGAAATCCTGATTACCTTACTGGTGGCATTAGGCATCGGTGGTGCATTCTGTGGAATCACCATTGGAAAATATCGCCTGCATTTTGATAAGTACAAATATGATTACCACAAGAACAGCCATGTAAATCTTACAAACCGTACTGACCGCTTTGTAAATCAGGTAGTAACCCATCGTCATATCCAGAGGGAATCTTCTGGTGGAGGCGGAAGCAGTTCCGGCAGAACAACAGTACATACCGGAGCAGGAGGACGAAGCACCGGAGGCGGAAGCCGTAAATTCTAAGAGCTTTCGGATAAGGAAAGCAAATATAAAAATTCGTCAATTTACCCATATGGAATCCGAAAAAGGTTCCATATGGGTACTTTTGTATAAAAAAGAGAAATTTACTTGTAATGGCTGTATATATGTGCTATCATCTTTCTGGTGAGAACAGTTGTGTTTGTACCACAAACAGTCGGAGGGGAATATGGCAGAGAATACGAAGTATTTTGTGTTGAAAGAGAAGGCTGTACCGGAGGTATTGCTGAAAGTAGTGGAAGCGAAACGTCTTTTAGAATCCGGACGTGTAACATCTGTACAGGAAGCAGCCGAGCAGGTAGATATCAGCCGGAGTTCATTTTATAAGTATAAGGATGATATTTTTCCATTTCACGACAATGCGAAGGGGAGAACAATTACGATGGTAATCCAGCTGGATGATACGCCGGGATTATTATCAACCGTTTTGAATATCGTGGCAGAATTTCATGCCAACATATTAACTATCCACCAGTCCATACCGGTAAACGGGATTGCATCCCTGACACTGAGTATTGATATTCTGCCGGAGACAGGAGATTTGTCACAGATGGTAGATAAGATTGAAGGACAGGCTGGAATACATTATCTGAAAATATTAGCCAGGGAGTGAAACAACAATGAAAGCAGCAGTAATGGGATATGGAACAATTGGTTCCGGAGTAGTAGAAGTATTAAACATTAATCATGACAGCATTGCAAAACGTGCAGGCGAAGCAATCGAAGTAAAATATGTTTTGGATTTACGGGATTTCCCGGGAGACCCGATTCAGGATAAAATCGTGCATGATTACAAAGTAATTGCAGAAGACCCTGAAATTGGCATGGTAGTTGAGACAATGGGCGGTGTAGAACCGGCATATACTTTTGTCCGTGCCATGTTAGAGGCAGGAAAGCATGTAACAACTTCAAATAAGGCATTAGTAGCAGAGAAAGGTGCAGAACTGATTGCACTTGCCAAAGAGAAAAATGTGAATTTCCTGTTTGAAGCCAGCGTAGGAGGCGGTATCCCGATTATCCGCCCGTTAAATTCCTGCCTGACTGCAGATGTAATCGAAGAGATTACCGGTATCTTAAATGGAACGACCAACTATATGCTTACCAAGATGAGTGTAGAGGGTTCTGAATTTGCAGATGTATTAAAGGATGCACAGGATAAAGGATATGCAGAGAAAGATCCGACTGCCGATGTAGAAGGCTTTGATGCATGCCGTAAGATTGCAATCTTAACTTCTTTAGTATGCGGACAACAGGTAGACTTCAATGACATTCATACGGAAGGAATTACCAAAATCAGTGCAACAGATATCAAATATGCAAAAGCAATGGGTAAAGCCATTAAATTACTGGCAACCAGCCGTAAAGTAGGAGACAGCTATTGTGCAATGGTATCTCCATGTATGCTTCCACAGGAGCATCCATTGTATCCGGTAAATGATGTATTTAATGCAATTTTTGTACATGGTAATGTATTAGGAGATGCAATGTTCTACGGAAGTGGAGCAGGAAAACTTCCAACCGCCAGTGCTGTTGTGGCTGATATGGTTGAAATTGCAAAATTCAAAGACACCAACCTTCCAATGGAATGGAGACCGGAGAAATTAGAGCTTGCAGATTATAAGATGGTAACCAACCGTTTCTTTGTCCGTACCAAAGCAGACGAAGCAGCAGTAAAGAATGCATTCGGAGCAGTTGAGTTCGTTGCAGCAGAAGGTGTAAACGGAGAACTTGGATTTGTAACAGAAGAAATGACAGAAGCAGCATATGAAGAGAAAGCAGCAAAACTTGCTGATATTCTTCAGATGATTCGTGTAAAATAGTTGCGAAAAACCCTTCTGGAAATTATAATTGTACTAAGGGTATAAATATAATTTCAGGAGGGTATTTTTATGTCAAAATTTATTATGGCGTTAGACGCCGGAACCACCAGCAACCGGTGTATTCTCTTTAATGAAGCCGGTGAAATCTGCAGTATGGCACAAAAAGAATTCCGTCAGATGTTTCCGAATCCAGGATGGGTAGAACATGATGCCAATGAGATATGGTCGACGCAGCTTGGGGTAGCAGTAGAGGCAATGTCTAAGATTGGTGCTACGGCAGCAGATATTGCAGCCATTGGAATCACCAACCAGAGAGAGACGGCAATTGTATGGAACAAAGAGACCGGAGAGCCAGTTTATAATGCGATAGTCTGGCAGTGCCGCCGGACCGCTGATATTGCAGATGCGTTAAAGAAAAAGGGGTTGGAAGATTCCTATCGTAAGAAAACAGGATTGATTATTGATGCCTATTTTTCGGCAACGAAAATCAAGTGGATTTTAGATAATGTGAAGGGTGCAAGAAAATTAGCGGAAGAAGGAAAGCTGCTCTTTGGAACGGTAGAGACCTGGCTGATCTGGAAACTGACGAAAGGGGAAGCACATGTAACCGATTATTCCAATGCGTCAAGAACCATGCTTTTTAATATAAACACATTAACCTGGGATAAAGATATTCTGGCAGAGCTTGATATTCCGGAGAGCATGCTGCCAAAGCCGATGCCGTCAAGCTGTGTATATGGTTATACAGACCCGGCATATTTTGGAAGTGCGATACCGATTGCCGGTGCAGCAGGAGACCAGCAGGCAGCTTTATTCGGACAGACCTGCTTTTCCGAAGGAGAAGCGAAGAATACATATGGTACAGGCTGTTTCCTGTTGATGAATACAGGAGAACGTCCGGTATTTTCAGAAAACGGACTGGTCACCACCATTGCCTGGGGGCTGGATGGCAAAGTAAATTATGCACTGGAAGGCTCTATCTTTGTGGCAGGTGCGGCAATCCAGTGGCTGCGTGATGGTATGCGTCTCATTGACTCCGCATCGGATTCAGAGTATATGGCGACCAAAGTAAAAGGAACACATGGCTGTTATGTGGTTCCGGCATTTACCGGACTGGGTGCTCCGTACTGGGATCAGTATGCAAGAGGAACAATTGTAGGAATTACCAGAGGAACCAACAAGAATCATATCATCCGGGCAACTCTGGAATCTATTGCTTATCAGGTGGAAGGAGTTATCTCTGCCATGGAAGCGGATGCTGGAATTGAAATCCGTTCCTTAAATGTAGATGGCGGAGCCAGTGCCAATAATTTCCTGATGCAGTTCCAGTCAGACATGATACAGGCGCCGGTCAATCGTCCGGCATGTGTAGAGACAACAGCAAAAGGTGCGGCGTATCTGGCAGGACTTGCAGTAGGCTACTGGAAGACCAAAGAAGATGTGATAAAGAACCAGCAGATAGAGAGGGTATTCCATCCACAGATGGAAGAAGAAGAGAGACAGAAAAAATTAAAAGGCTGGAAGAAAGCAGTAAAATATGCCTTCGGATGGGCAAAAGATACAGAAGAAGAGGAAGAGGCGTAAGCCGCTTCCTCTTCTTCACTTTACAGGAAATTGCTTTCCTGTAAAGTAAAAAACGCTCCGCGAGGATGCGCACTGCGGCGTATAAGGTAGATGTCGCAAGCGACCGGTGGCAGCTCCTTATAGGTTTCGATATATGATATATTATGATATATGCGTCAGCGGCATAAAATCAATCTGAAAGAATAGAAGAGCTGCATTTTTCACAATGAAATTTATAATAATAATAGCCAGTGCAATCCAAAGAAATGCTTCCCGGAAATGCATGCCAATACGAAGCCTTCCCTTAGAGAGCCGTTCAATGGTCTGGGAAATCATAAACCAGGTGCAGAGCACAAAGGCATATGGCACAAAGGGATGATAAACCAGTGAGTGCAGGAAATCCCCATGCAGTAAAAAAGCTACGGCTCTGGTGCCACCGCAGCCAGGACAGTAAAGTCCGGTCAGGCTGTGAAGCACACAGGGGAAAAGATATTTTGAAAGCTGGATATTTGTTGCTTTTATAAAAAGCACCAGCAGAAGAAGTGTGCCTATGATGCACCAGCCGGTGATATATAATCCGTTGTCCATAGCAGTGGACGTTTTTTTCTTTTCCATATAAACCCTCGCAAATCAGTATTCAAACAAAATATAGAATCTGTTGGTAGTATACAATTGTCATAAGGGAAAGTCAAAGTTATTGTGTTTCACCCAAGATATGTGTATAATAAAAAGAGGCACTTTTTTCAGACTTTGGAAGGAGGAGTGGTTTATGCAGATTGATGGATGGAATCCGAAAGATATAGGATATGATACCGGGTACAATCATACATATGGGGTCGGAACTGACGCAGATGCGAAGAGTACCGGGGTGGCAGAGGGCAGCAAAGGCGAATGCCAGACTTGTAAGGACCGGAAATATCAGGATGGTTCCAACGAGAATGTTTCTTTTAAATCAGCTTCCCACATCTCTCCGGAGGCGGCGGGAATCCGTGTGGCAGCCCATGAGGCAGAACATGTTTCCAATGCTTATACCAAAGCAGCAGAAGGAAATGGTCAGGTGGTATCTGCAAGCGTAACACTTCGTACCGGCGTATGCCCGGAGTGCGGAAGAGTATATGTGGCAGGTGGAGAGACCAATACCACCATTAAGTATCCGAACGAAGCGAACCCATATCAGCAGGAGCGGAAGAGCCAGGATGCGGCAGATCTGACCGGAGCCAGAATCGACACAAGAAAATAAAACAGGAGCATGAGATAGATGAAAAGAAAATCAGCAGAAATAAAACGTATTGCAAGAGAAAATCTTACCGGACATTATGGATTGCCAATGGGAGCCATGGTAGTATCGCAGTTAATCGTAACTTTGCCGACCATGTTCTTTTCCTGGAATTTGACACCGTATTCCGGAAAAATGGAGTGGGCAATTTATTATGTGGCAGCATTTGTACTGGCATTGCTGGGGGTTGTTTTAAATATAGGAATTCTCCAGATTGCCCTGCGAATGGGAAGAAAGCAGCCATATAAGTTTACCGATATGTTCTATGGATTCAATCATCATCCGGATAAATACATTCTGGCATACCTTTTATTTATGGTTGTGGTATTAATTCCGATGCTTCCGGCAATCGCAGTCTCTGTTGGAATGTATGTAACTGCCATTTCCGGCAGCATGAAAATCACAGAGGGGATTTTTATTGGCTATGTAGTAGCTATGTGTGTACTTGGAATTGGAGGAGAAGTGATCGCATTTATTCTTTCCTTAAAATATTCCATGCTGTTTTTGATATTGCTTGAGGATAATACCAAGGGAATCCGGCAGGCAATGGGGGAAAGTAAAGCACTGATGCAGGGCAACAAGGGAAGATACTTCTATATCATGTTAAGCTTCCTTGGCTGGTCTTTCCTTGGCCTCCTTTCATTTGGAATCGGCTTCCTGTGGATTGGACCATACTATACGCAGACACAGGTGACATTCTATCGTGACATTACAGGAGAATTAGACCGGACAGAAAACCGGACAGACCCATACGGAACAAAACAGCAGAATCCGCAGTACAGTACGTGGAGTGCTTCGGTATAAAAATAAGAAAAGAAAAATGCCGGGAAATCAGAATTGGTTTCCTGGCATTTTTCTTTTGCATATATTTACTGGTACATCTGATTCATTTCATTAAACTGCCGCATCAGTTCGTTATAATCAGCGGTATTTCCATTGGACATCTGGTTGATGAAATCGGCGTTGGTAAACATCATGACAATGACGAAAGTATAAAGTGCAATAGTAAGTACAAGACCGATAATTCCAAGGACGATACCGATTTTGCCGGTGGTGGAAAAAGTCATCTCGCCGCCACGGGAAAGAAGTCCTAAAATAATGGCAAGTGCCCCACAAGGCAGTGCTGCATACAGGCAGCAGAAAGTTACAATGGAGACAATGCCAAGAGCAATGGATGCTGTGGCAAGTCCGGTGGAACGTTTGTCCATGTAATTACGTTGTGGTGCCTGGTTCATATTATATGAATAATTGGGATTTGGTTGATAGCCGTTTGGCTGCTGTTGAAAATCCATAAAAAACCTCCTCAAATCGTGAATAAATCTAGTATACCATTTTCTGCCGGAAAAAACAATAAAACCCAAAATCTTCCCTTTTGTAGAAATGCCTGATGTGCTATAATGAGCGCAAACGCATCAACAGGAAAGGAAATACAAGATGGACATAACAGCAAAAATTGCCGAAGAACTTGGAATCAGAAAAAATCAGGCACATGCAGCAATTCAGTTAATTGATGAAGGAAATACCATTCCTTTTATTGCCCGGTATCGAAAAGAAGCAACCGGCGCATTAAATGATGAAATATTACGTAACTTATTTGACCGGCTGACTTATCTTAGAAACTTAGAAGAGAAGAAAGAACAGGTCATTGCCAGCATTGAAGAACAGGGCAAGCTGACGGACGAACTGCGGAAACAGATAGAAGAAGCACAGACACTGGTAGTCGTAGATGATTTGTACCGTCCATACCGACCGAAGCGCAGAACCAGAGCAACCATCGCCAAAGAGAAGGGCTTAGAGCCGCTGGCAAATGTAATCAGTCTTCAGATGCTTAAGACTCCAATCTTAGAAGAAGCAGCAAAATATATCAACGAAGAAAAAGAAGTTCATACTGCAGAGGAAGCCTTAGAAGGTGCTAAGGATATTATTGCAGAGCATATTTCCGATGAAGCAGATTATCGTATCCGCATCCGTGACCTTACCGTAAAACATGGTCGGATTGTATCTGCTGCCAAAGATCCGGAAACAGAATCTGTTTATGAAATGTATTATGATTTTGATGAGCCGATTGCAAAAATGGCAGGACATC
This sequence comes from Roseburia sp. AF20-18LB, assembly GCF_003461185.1. NCBI lineage: Bacteria > Bacillati > Bacillota > Clostridia > Lachnospirales > Lachnospiraceae > Roseburia > Roseburia sp. AF20-18LB. The sequence continues at coordinate 813,494 of NZ_QTWP01000001.1, read as the reverse complement.
GTACGCTGGCATTGAATCGTGGAGAGGCAGAGAAAATACTGACAGTAAAAGTAGAAGTGCCGGAAGAACAGATTATTCCGTATTTACAGAAAAAGGTAATAACCAAAGATAATGCCATAACCAGACCTGTTTTGGAAGAAGTAATCGAAGACAGCTATAAGCGTCTGATTGCACCGGCAATCGAGCGTGAGATTCGAAGTGACCTTACGGAAAAGGCAGAAGACGGAGCAATCAAAGTTTTCGGAAAAAACTTAGAGCAGCTTCTGATGCAGCCGCCAATTGCAGGACAGGTTGTGCTTGGCTGGGATCCGGCATTCCGTACCGGATGTAAGCTTGCAGTGGTAGATCCGACCGGAAAAGTATTGGATACGACAGTCATTTACCCGACAGCACCACAGAATAAGGTAGAGGAAGCAAAAGTAGTATTAAAGAAACTGATTTCCAAGTATCATATTACACTGATTTCTCTTGGAAATGGAACAGCATCCCGTGAGTCGGAGCAGATTATTGTGGATTTATTAAAAGAGATTCCGGTAAAAGTACAGTATATTATCGTAAATGAAGCAGGGGCTTCCGTATATTCTGCAAGTAAACTTGCTACAGAGGAATTCCCAAACTTTGATGTGGGACAAAGAAGTGCCACTTCCATGGCAAGACGGTTGCAGGATCCACTGGCAGAGCTGGTTAAAATTGATCCGAAATCCATCGGAGTCGGTCAGTATCAGCATGACATGAACCAGAAAAAATTAAGTGAAGCCTTAGGCGGCGTGGTAGAAGACTGCGTAAACAAAGTTGGTGTAGATTTAAATACCGCATCCGTATCCCTGCTGGAATACATTTCCGGTATCAGCAAAGTAATTGCGAAAAATATCGTGGCATACCGGGAAGAAAATGGAAAATTTGCATCCAGAAGCCAGCTTTTAAAAGTAGCGAAATTAGGACCGAAGGCATATGAACAGTGTGCTGGTTTTCTTCGTATTACCGGTGGAAAGAATCCGTTGGATGCAACCGGCGTGCATCCGGAAAGTTATGAAGCAACCAGAAAGCTTTTGGAAAAATTAGGATATTCAGAAGAAGAGATAACCGGTGGCGGATTAACCGGGATTTCAAAGAAGATTTCAGATTATAAGAAAATGGCAGCAGAATTGGAAGTAGGAGAACTTACTTTACGGGATATTGTAAAGGAACTGGAAAAGCCGGCAAGAGATCCGAGGGAAGATATGCCAAAGCCGATTCTGCGGAGTGACGTACTGGAAATGAAGGATTTGACCCCGGGAATGGTATTAAAAGGAACCGTTCGTAATGTCATTGATTTCGGTGCCTTTGTGGACATCGGAGTACATCAGGATGGACTGGTACACATTTCCCAGATGAGCGAACGCTATATCAAACATCCGCTGGAAGTGGTCAGCGTGGGAGATATTGTAGAAGTAAAAGTAATGAGCGTAGACCTTAAGAAACAGAGAATCCAGCTTACCATGAAACTGTAAATAAAAGGTAACAGATAAAATTGGGTATTGACAAGGAAAAAGCGAAGTTCTACAATAAACCCATAGTAATTGAATAGGAAGTCTTCGGGGCAGGGTGATATGCGAAGCATAGATTCCCGACCGACGGTGATTGTGCATGACACATTAGTCCGTGAACTGCAGTATTGCAGTTGATTTGGTGAAAATCCAAAACCGACAGTATAGTCTGGATGGGAGAAGATAAGTGACCATTAAGGTGATTATTTTGCGTGCCCCGGATAGTTTTATCCGGGGCTTTTATGGTACACCAATACTCCGGACATCCCTTGCAAGAGCTAAAAGTAAAGAAAAAAGGAGTAAAAGAAATGAGTACAAACAGTGTAACAACAAACAGCAACGTAAAAACAGGTGTAAATGCAAGATATCTGACGATGACAGCAATGCTTTCAGCCATTGCGTTCATCCTGATGTTCCTTGATTTTGCAGTTCCGTTTATGCCAAACTTCATCAAACTGGATATTTCAGAACTTCCGGCATTGATTGGAGCATTTTCCATGGGACCGGTCAGCGGAATTGTAATCTGCCTGATTAAAAATCTGATTCATCTGACTATTACAACCACAAGTGGTGTTGGAGAATTGTCCAATTTCATTCTTGGAGTAGCGTTTGTGCTTCCGGCAGGACTGATTTACAAATTTAAGAAGAACCGCAAAGGTGCATTAATCGGTTCTTTGGCAGGAGCACTTTTCATGGCAGTATTCAGTGTGGTATCAAACTATTTCCTGGTATATCCGTTCTATACAGCATTTATGCCGGAAGATGCCATTATTGGTGCTTACAATGCAATCGCTTCTGCAGTAGGCGGACATATGGATAATTTATTGGAGTGTCTGGTAGTATTTAATATGCCATTCACCTTCTTAAAAGGTATGATTAGTGTTGGAATTACATTTTTGATTTATAAACATATTTCACCAATCATCAAAGGAACCAACAGCCGTAAGAATTAGACGTCCCTTTTTTGCCCGACACAAAATTGATAAAGAGTTTGTCTATTCCCGAAAATAATGCTATACTTCAATCAGAAAAGTAAGCAGGAGGAAAGACAATGCCAATTGAATTTGATGTAAAAATAACAGCGAACGATATGTACCGGTTTAATATGTATCATATATATACCAGTTTTACCGGAATCTTTTCCATCTTGGCAGCGGTGCTTGGATTTGTAGCCGCAGTGGGAACCTATGGAAAGGTAGATACCATGTATACGGTGCTTTACATCATATTTGGCATTGTCTTTCTTTTTTATTTTCCATTAACCTTGAAAATGCGGGCGGCAAGACAGATTTCCATGTCAGAGGCACTGAAAAGTACGCTGCATTATATGTTGGATGATGAAGGTGTCCATGTATCTCTGGGAGAAGAAAATGCCCTGCTGGAGTGGAAACAGATTTATAAAATGGTGTCAACAAAGCATAATGTTCTGATTTACAGCAGCCGCGTAAATGCATATATCCTGCCGATGGAAATTGTAGGCGGACAGTATGCAGCGTTGAAGGAACTGGCAGATAAGAATTTGAAGAAGCACCAGAATTGTATGAAGAAGAGATAGGAAGAAAAGTATATGGTATATGAAACATTTTCGGCAGAAGAAACAGAAAAGTTAGGCGAACAGATTGGACGGGAAGCAAAGCCGGGAGAAGTGTATACATTAATCGGAGATTTGGGAGTAGGAAAAACCGTTTTTACCCAGGGAATAGCCAAGGGTTTGGAGATAACAGAACCTATCTGCAGTCCGACTTTTACTATTGTGCAGGAGTATGAAGAAGGAAGAATGCCATTTTATCATTTTGATGTATACCGGATTGCGGATATTGAGGAAATGGATGAAATCGGCTATGAGGACTATTTTTATGGAAATGGTCTGACCATGATAGAATGGGCAAATCTGATTGAAGAAATTTTACCGGATCATTACCGGCAGATAACAATAGAGAAAGATTTGGAAAAAGGATTTGATTATCGCAGGATAACAATAGAAGAGGTGGAACGATGAAAATATTGGGATTGGACAGCTCCGGACTGGTAGCCAGCGTAGCAGTAGTAGAAGATGATGTGCTGTTGGGAGAATTTACTGTAAATTATAAGAAAACACATTCACAGACCTTGCTGCCAATGTTAGATGAACTTGCGAAAATGATAGAACTGGATTTGGATACATTAGATGCCATTGCAATTGCAGCGGGCCCGGGCTCATTTACCGGACTTCGGATTGGCTCTGCAACAGCAAAAGGATTGGGACTTGCACTGGATAAGCCGTTGATATCCGTACCGACCGTGGATGCACTGGCATACAACCTCTATGGGCATAGAGATATTATCTGTCCATTAATGGATGCCAGAAGAAACCAGACCTATACCGGTTTATATCAGTTTGAAGACGAAAAAATGCAGGTATTGTGCCCACAGTGCGTTGTGGGAATTGATGAGATTGTAGCAAAGATAAATGAAAACAATGCTCCGGTTGTATTTTTGGGAGATGGTGTCCCGGTATTTACCACTTATATAGAAGAAAACTGTAAAGTGCCATATTCCTTTGCACCGGCACATGTGAATAAGCAGCGTGCAGCAGCTGTTGCAGCTTTAGGAGAAGAATATTACAAAGCAGGTAAATTAGAATCTGCAGAAGAACACAAACCGGAATATCTGCGCCTTTCCCAGGCAGAACGCGAGAGGATGGAACAGCATGGAAATTCGTAGAATGTCAGAGGCAGATGTTTTTGATGTAGCAGCCATAGAGGCAAAAGTCTTTTCGCAGCCATGGAGCGGGCAGGGATTTCGCGATGCTCTTGCCATGAACCATGTGATTTTTCTGGTGGCAGAAGAAGCGGGTTCCATCTTAGGATATTGTGGAATGTATATGGCATTAGATGAAGGCGAGATTACCAATGTGGCAGTAAGTGAGGCCTGCAGAAACAGAGGTTATGGGGAACAACTGGTAACAGAACTAATGCAGCAGGGTAGAAAACATGGTATTAGCCGGTATGTTTTAGAGGTAAGGGTATCCAATGAGCCTGCCATTCGCCTGTATCAGAAACTTGGATTCTCTGTACTTGGAACTCGAAAGAATTTTTATGAAAAGCCCTCAGAGGATGCATATATCATGAGCAGGGTCCAGTAATTTCCACTGCAAATTTATTGGAATGGTTCTATAATGAAAGAGAACCACAAGATAAGAGACGGAGGATGCGAAATGGTTTGCAATTGTTGTGGAAAAGAAATCGAAGAACGAAAACAGGATTATATTTATATAGAAAAAGAATGGAATTATTTTTCTACTAAGGATGGTGTGAAAAGCAAACTGCGTGTATGCGAGTCCTGCTTTGATGAATGGACAAAACAGTTTGTGATACCGCCTTTAATGGAAGAAGTAACAGAAATTGTATAGAGAGCTGAGGAAATAGAATGTTAGATGTCTGTTTATTAGGAACCGGTGGAATGATGCCATTGCCATATCGCTGGCTGACTTCACTGATGACAAGATATAATGGCAGCAGTCTGATGGTTGACTGTGGCGAAGGCACCCAGATTGCAGTAAAAGAAAAAGGCTGGAGCTTCAAGCCGGTGGATATTATGTGCTTTACACATTACCATGCGGACCATATCAGCGGACTGCCTGGAATTCTTCTTACCATGGGAAATGCGGAACGAACGGAGCCGCTGACGATGATTGGACCAAAGGGGCTGGAACGTGTGGTAAATGCACTGCGTGTGATTGCACCGGAACTGCCTTTTGAGATTAAATTTATAGAACTGACGGAACCGGAAGAGACTATAGAATTAAAGGGATATACGATCCATGCTTTCCGGGTGAACCATAATGTTACCTGCTACGGCTATACCTTGGAGATTTCAAGGGCTGGAAGATTTTCAGTGGAACATGCATTAGAACGGCAGATACCGCAGAAATACTGGAGCCGCCTGCAAAAAGGTGAAATTATTGAAGAAGAGGACAAGACCTATCTGCCGGAAATGGTATTAGGCCCGCCAAGAAAAGGCATCAAGCTGACATATTGTACTGATACCCGCCCGACGGAGAGCATTGCAAAAAATGCCAAAGATTCCGATTTATTTATCTGTGAAGGTATGTATGCAGAAAAAGAGAAACTTGCAAAAGCGAAACAATATAAACATATGACTTTTTATGAAGCAGCACATCTTGCCAAGGATGCCGGGGTGAAAGAAATGTGGCTTACCCACTTCAGCCCGTCCCTTGTAAGGGGCGAAGACTATATGGATGCTGTAAGGAAGATATATCCGAATGCATATTTAGGCAAAGATGGAAAGAGTGTTACACTGGATTTTGAGGAGGCGTAAACATGAAGAAACGTACAGCAGGCATAATTAAGACAGTTATTATAGGTGTGATTTGCATTGGAATTGTGGTCGGATTTTATTATTATCTGACAAACCGCTCACCAAGAAGTGTGGAAACAACAGGAGAAACAGATGAGATAACCTCTGTTTTAAGTAAAAATTTAGAGAAGGATTATCCGGCGTCACCTCGTGCTGTAATCAAATATTATAATAGGATTCTGCTCTGCCTTTATAATGAAACTTATGATGATGAGCAGTACCAGAAGCTGTTGGAGAAGATGCGTGCACTGATGGATGAAGAGTTATTGGAAAACAATCCGCAGGATACATTTTCAACCCAGATGCAGAATGACATTGCGGCTTATAAAGCAGAAAGTAAGATTATAGCAACAGCATCTGTCTGCGATACAGATGAAGTGGCTTATAAGAAAGTAGATGGAAGTGATTGTGCCTATGTGACGGCATCTTATTTCCTGCGCTCTACCAAGGCATATAACCGGGCTAACCAGGAATATGTGCTGCGTAAGGATGAGAATGGGGACTGGAAAATATTAGGATTTGTGGCACTGGAAGGAGACAATGGTGATGCAGAAAAATAAAGGAGATATTGCAATTCTTGCAATAGAAAGTTCCTGCGATGAGACTGCGGCAGCAGTTGTAGTAAATGGAAGGGATGTGAGATCGAATATCATTTCATCCCAGATTGCATTACATACCTTATATGGAGGTGTGGTTCCGGAAATTGCATCCCGTAAACATATTGAGAAAATTAATCAGGTAATAACAGAAGCAATGCAGGAAGCGCAGGCAGACTGGGCAGATATAGACGCAATCGGTGTAACTTATGGACCGGGATTAGTGGGTGCCCTCCTGGTTGGTGTGGCAGAAGCAAAAGCAATCAGTTATGCAAGAAATATTCCGCTGGTAGGTGTGCATCATATTGAGGGACACATCAGCGCAAATTATATTGAAAATAAAGAGTTAGAGCCACCATTTTTATGTCTTGTGGTATCCGGCGGTCATACACATCTGGTAAAAGTACTGGATTATGGAAAATATGAGATACTTGGAAGAACCAGGGATGATGCAGCAGGTGAAGCCTTTGATAAAGTGGCGAGAGCAATCGGATTAGGCTATCCGGGTGGACCAAAGATTGAAAAAGTAGCACATGAAGGAAATCCTCATGCTGTGGAATTCCCAAGACCGAAGATTGCAGATGGGGAGTATGACTTCAGCTTCAGTGGTTTAAAGTCTGCTGTTTTAAACCATCTGAACAGCTGTAAAATGAAAGGTATTGAGATTGTGCAGGCAGATATTGCAGCATCTTTCCAGAAAGCGGTTATTGATGTGCTGGTGGGAAATGCCATGCATGCCATTGAAAAATATCAGATTGATAAATTTGCTATTGCGGGAGGAGTGGCTTCTAATGGAACCTTAAGAGGAGCAATGGAAGAAGAGTGCCGGAAGAGAAATGTGGCATTTTATCATCCGTCGCCGATTCTCTGTACCGATAATGCAGCAATGATAGGTGCAGCAGCATATTATGATTACCGGGCGGGAATCCGTTCCGGACTTGATTTGAATGCAGTACCAAACTTAAAATTAGGAGAACGTTAATGGCAAAGTATACAGCAATCGTGCTTTCTGCGGGAAAAGGAAGCCGCATGGGAAGCTCTGTCCATAAGCAGTATCTGCTTCTTTGTGGGAGGCCGGTGATTTATTATACCCTTAAGGCATTTGAAGAAAGCCCGGTAGATGAAATCGTACTGGTAACCGGTGAAGGAGAAGAGGAATACTGCCGGAAAGAAATTGTAGAAAAATATAAATTGCATAAAGTAACGAAGATAGTAAAGGGTGGTAAGGAACGTTACCACTCTGTTTTTCAGGGCTTAAGTGCGTGTGAATATACGGATTATGTATTGATTCATGATGGGGCACGCCCGTTTATTGAACAGAAAGTCATCCGCCGCACGATGGATGAAGTACGGGAAAAGCGGGCGTGTATTGCAGCTGTGCCGGTAAAGGATACCATAAAAAAGGTAGATGAAAATGGAAAAGTGGAGGATACCCCACCAAGAAAAAGCCTTTATACGGTACAGACACCGCAGGCATTTTCTTATTCCCTGATTTATGATTCTTATCAGAAGATGATAGCGGATGGAAGAGAAGATGTTACAGATGATGCAATGGTAGTGGAGGCGTATGGAAAAGTTCCGGTATATGTAATAGATGGGAGCTATCGCAATTTTAAGATTACAACACCGGAAGATTTGGAAATGGCGGAGTTTATGCTGAATGCAGGAAATCCTGGTAAGGGTGTATGTTCATAGAAAATGAACCATCCGGCACCAATGGGAAATCAAATGAATATGTTTTGAAATTTTGAAAAATGATTTTGAAAAAATGAAAATAATTGTTGACATGCTATCTATTTGATGATAGAATCATTTTTGCGCTGATTTGAAGCGTATCAATATGGAGAGATATCGAAGTGGTCATAACGAGGCGGTCTTGAAAACCGTTTGTCCGCAAGGGCGCGTGGGTTCGAATCCCACTCTCTCCGC
>NZ_QTWP01000001.1:802328-802574 GCF_003461185.1 Roseburia sp. AF20-18LB | reverse complement strand
CTGGTGGCGATGCGCTTAGGGGAAACACCCGTCCACATCCCGAACACGATGGTTAAGACCTAAGCGGCCGATGGTACTACGCTGGAGACGGCATGGGAGAGTAGGTGGCTGCCAGATTAAAAAAAGAAAATTAAATAGGAATCATCCTATATGGGGGTGTAGCTCAGTTGGGAGAGCACCTGCCTTGCAAGCAGGGGGTCAAGAGTTCGAATCTCTCCATCTCCATTCGGATACGAAAGTATCCAT
>NZ_QTWP01000001.1:801958-802318 GCF_003461185.1 Roseburia sp. AF20-18LB | reverse complement strand
CGGCATGGGAGAGTAGGTGGCTGCCAGATTAAAAAAAGAAAACAACAGCTATGCTGTTTTCAACATAAAACGGGCATCCGAAGGATGCTAACCTATATCAGCAGGGAAGTGCTGTTAAGATACAGGGTTTTTACCCGTGATTAGAGGATTCAAAGAATTGAGTTTTCTAATGACTGGTAAAACAGTCAGAAAAACGTACCTTGAAAACTTCATACAGAATTGATGAAAAGACTATCATTTTAGAAATGATAGACCTAAGATATCAAGACATCCGAGAAACAAACCGATTCAAAAGAATCAACAAACACAAGCGTGAAAACGCAAAAGACACCTGTCACTAACGCTATAGATGACAGGAAG